>JBEKLF010000160.1:0-19831 GCA_050010335.1 Terriglobia bacterium | reverse complement strand
TTCAACCATAATTATCAGCGCACCAATAGATTAATCCGGCTCTGCCAGTGTCCCTTGAAAAATCGGTTAACAGCCGGCCTAATACTTAGGCGAATGGTTGTCCGTGGAAATTCAGGCTAGTGATGTTGAATATACTCCGCAGCCGGACGGTTGGCTCCATTCCAGCAAAGCCGTTAGAAATTAGTATTGAGGTTTATGGCACTTTGCTGATCAGTTGCGCTGGCGATGGGAGCTGCGAGGCGTTCCAACCTCCACCGAGCGCCTCGATTAACCCCCCGCTGGCCGTCATCTGCTGAATTCGAAGATTGACCGCAGTTTGCTGATTGGAGAGCAAGGCGGTTTGCGCGGTCAGCACATTCAGGTAAGGATCGAGTCCCAATTTATAGCGATCCTGGGCGATGGCGAGGGTTCTTTCCGCCGATTTGACTGCCGTGTCCTGATGTTGAATCTCCCCAGACAGGATCCGTAGCGACGCGAGGTTATCTTCGACTTGCTCGAAAGCCGTTAGCACCGTCTGCCGATAGTTGGCCACGGTCTCGTCGTACTGGGCTCTGAATTGCTCCACCGTGGCCCGGCGCAACCCCGCGTCAAAAAGGGTTTCCGCCGCCGCTGGGCCCATCGAGAAAAAGCGGCTCGGCCATGTAAACCAACTGGCGATGGAAGTGCTTTCGAGTCCTGCCGCGGCGCTTAACGTAACTGTCGGAAAGTATGCTGCTCGCGCAATACCAATCTGAGCGTTGGCCTGAGCAACCAGGCGCTCTGCTTCGGCGATGTCGGGACGCCGCTCCAGAAGCTGGGAGGGAACGCCGATAGGAATCGCCGGAGGGCTTGAGCTGAGCGGTGAGACGGGAATTGAAAACGTCGACGCCGGTTGGCCGGTCAGCATGGCGATGGCATGTTCAAACTGCGCTCGTTGGATGCCCAGAGCGACATCCTGTGCTTCGGTGGCTTCGAGTTGAGTCTCGGCTTCCGCCACAGCTTCGTCCGTTCCGATGCCGGTCTCGTACAATGCCTTGGTCAGATCGAGAGACTGTCTATATGTGGCCACCGTTGAATCCAACAATTGCTTTAGTGCATCCTCTCCGCGAAGTTGAAAGTAATCCACAGCAAGATCGGCCTGAACCGTGAGGCGGGTATTCTCGAGATCCGCCGCGCTCGCCTGCGCTCCGTAGGCGGCAGCTTTGACCGTGTTGCGGATTCGGCCGAACAAATCCGGCTGCCAAGTGGCATCAAACGGGAAGGTGTATTCAGTAAATGTACCCGTCGAGGAGGAAGTGGATCCTCCCGCTTTGCCACTGGATACTGTGGCGGAGGGCCGTTGCACCGTAATGGCGGGGTTGGTCGTCACGGTAGGGAAAAGCTGGGATCGGGCTTCTTTCACCAGGGCGCGCGCGGCAAAAAAAATCGCCGCCGCCGCCGCGATATTTTGGTTTGAGACATTGACCCTCTCTTCCAGCGCATTCAACTGAGGATCGCCAAAAATCTCCCACCATTTACCGCGCAGCGCGTCATCTTTCGGCTGCGCCACTTTCCAACCGTCGGTGTTCTTGTAGTCGTCGGGAGTGAGCTCCTTGTAGGCGGCGGGAGGATTCGCGGGAGGGGTGTGGTACTTCGGCCCGACGTTGCACCCGGTCAGAAAGCAACCGGTCAAGGCGAGACAGATTGCGGCTCTGCAATGAAATGAAATCATTAACATATACACCCACTGACCTCGACGTAGGGAGGCGGTTTGCCCAGGATTTTCCAAATTGGGTTTTCCGTGCCCTGGCATTGTGGATAGTCCAAGCATGCCCGAGAATGCCGGCTCATGCCCGAGTCCGCAGCGCGGCGTCAAATTGTCGCTTTTCCAGCCTCTGGGATGATTCTTTGGCCCCCTGTAACTTTTTCCGTTAATCTGACCATCAAGCTTCTGCATCTGGAACCTGTTTGCCGCCCTGACCGGAATCAAATTGAAAACAAGGGACTTAATCCGTCCAATTGGACCCGCAACAGCTAATTTGGACAACCCTATGGCTTGCCCGCCCCACGGCCAAAGATGGGTTGTTGCCTTCCCTGCATCCGCAGCCGCAGCCGGTCAAACGTCAGATAGACGACCGGCGTGGTATAGAGCGTGAGCATTTGACTCAAGATCAGCCCTCCCACAATGGTGATGCCCAGGGGCCGGCGCAGCTCATACCCTGTGCCCGTTCCCAGCGCCAGGGGCAGCGCGCCCAATAACGCCGCCAGCGTCGTCATCATGATGGGACGAAAGCGCAACATGCACGCTTCAAAAATCGCGTCGGAGGGGCGCTTCCCCTGGTTGCGCTCCGCTTCCAGAGCGAAATCGATCATCATGATGGCGTTCTTTTTTACAATCCCTATCAGCAGCACAATGCCGATGATGGAGATGATGTTGAGGTCCACTTTGAAGAGCATCAAGGCGAGCATGGCGCCCACGCTCGCCGAGGGCAGAGAGGAGATGATGGTCAGGGGATGGACCAGACTTTCATACAAAATGCCGAGAACGATGTATACCGCCAGCAGCGCCGTGAGAATCAGCACGGGCTCGGTGCCCAGAGATTGCTGGTAAGCCTGGAGCGTACCGGCATAAAAGCCCTGCAGCGTGGAGGGTGCGCCGAGCCGCTTTTGCAACTGGTCGATGCTCGCTGTGGCATCGCTCAACGACTTATTCAATGCGAGGTTAAAGGACACGGTGACGGAGGGGAATAAACCCGTATGGTTGACGGCCAGGGGTGTGGTACTGGCTTGGCCCTTGGCCACCGCGAGCAGCGGAATGTTATTGCCGCCCGCCGATAGGAGATAGATGTCTTTCAACCCTTCCGGACTTTGCCAATACTCGGGAGCAACTTCCAGTACCACGTAATACTGATTTAACTGCGTGTAGATGACGGACACTTCCGATTGGCCGAAGGCGCTGTAGAGCGCCGAGTCCAGCGACTTTGCGGTAATGCCAAGCTTTGCCGCAGTGACACGATCATAGCTCATCATCTCATCCAGCCCACCATTCTGCTGGTCGGAGCTTACATCCTGAAGACCGGGCAGGCGCTTCATCGCACCCATAATGATCGCTCCCCACTTGGAAAGATCCTGCACCGTGTCGGTTTGGATAGTGTACTGGTACATCGCATTACTGGACCGGCCGCCGATGCGCAGGTCCTGAACGGGTTGGAGGAAGGCAGAAGCCACCGGCAGGCGGTTCAATTGGGGGCGCAGGCGATTGATGATTTGAGTGGCACTGTCCTTACGCTCCCCCAGCGGCTTGAGCGCAATATAGAGGGAACCGGTATTGGTGGCCCCATTGCCGCCACAAAACCCCGTCACATTGGCGACGGCAGGATCCTTCTTAATCACGCTGATGATCTGCTGTATGGCGGTGTCCATCGCCGGAAAGGAGGAATCCTGCGGCCCTCGAACGCTACCGGAGATCGCTCCCGTGTCCTCCACCGGGAAAAAGCCCTTGGATATCTCGACGATCACTACCACATTGAGCGCAATGGTGAGGAAGAGGACGCCGAGGGTGAGGGCCGGATGATCGAGCACCCAATGCAGGGTGCGGCGATACAATCGCAGCACCCCCTCAAAGACATTTTCGCTGGCGGTGAAGATGCGGCCGTGTTCTTCCGCGCGCTCGTTTTTCAACAGGTAGGCGCACATCATGGGCGTAGTGGTCAGTGAGATCATCATGGACACCACAATCGACGTGGAGAGGGTGACGGCAAACTCGCGGAAGAGACGGCCCACGATTCCGCCCATCAATAGAAGAGGGATAAAGACGGCAATCAGCGAAATGCTGATGGTGAAGACGGTGAAACCAATCTCCTCCGCGCCCTTCAGCGCCGCGGCAAAGGGCCTCATGCCGTCTTCCAAATGGCGCGTGATATTTTCCATCACCACGATGGCGTCATCCACCACAAATCCCGTGGAAATGGTCATGGCCATCAGTGAGAGGTTGTCGAGGGTATATCCGAGCAGGTACATCACGGCGAAAGTTCCGATCAGCGAGACCGGCACCGCAACGGCGGGAATGAGCGTGGCGCGGCCGTTGCGCAGGAAGACAAACACCACGACGATGACGAGGACGATGGAAATCAGCAGCGTCCTTTCGACGTCATTGACCGCGGCGCGGATAGTGATGGTGCGATCAAGAACAATGGTGGTGTCGATGCCGAGCGGAATTGATGCCTGGATAAACGGAAGTTGCGCGCGAATGGCGTCGACTGTTTGAATGATGTTGGCGCCAGGCTGGCGGAAGATGATGACGGTAACCGCGCGCTTGGCGTTCAAATAGCCGGCAGCACGGACGTTTTGCACGGAGTCGGTCACCTGGGCGACATCGGAAAGGCGGACCGCCGCGCCATGGTTATAACCAACGACGAGCGGCTTGTAATCGGCTGCGAGCGAGATCTGGTCGTTGGCAATGATGTCCGCGGTGACAATACCATCAGAGATTTGTCCTTTGGCCAGGTCAGAGTTCTGCAAACTCAGCACGGACTGCAAATTCGCCAGGGTAAGTCCATAGCTGGCCAATTGGGTGGGATTGGCGTCCACACGCACGGACGGCAGTGCGCCACCTCCGACGGTGACCTGCCCTACGCCTTGTATCTGCGACAACTTCTGCTGGAGGACGGTGGAGGCTTCGTCATACATCTTATCGGGACCGTATTTCTCGGAGGTTAGACCCAGGATCATGATCGGCGAATCGGCGGGATTGACCTTGCGGTAGGTCGGGTTGGCCGGCAGGTTGGCGGGCAGATAGGTTCGAGCCGCATTGATGGCCGACTGCACATCGCGCGCCGCGCCATCAATGTCGCGGCTAAGGTCAAACTGAATCGTGACCGATGTGCTGCTGAGCGAGCTCGCAGAGGTCATCTCCGTCACCCCAGCAATATGGCCGAACTGCCGCTCGAGGGGAGTGGCTACGGATGACGCCATAATGTCGGCGCTGGCACCGGGCAAGCTTGCACTGATGGAAATAGTCGGAAAGTCAACCTCCGGCAGGGGCGCTACCGGCAGCACCTCATACGCAACCGCCCCGGCAAGGGCAATCGCCACCGTGAGCAGCGTCGTAGCCACTGGTCGGCGAATGAAGGGTGCGGAAATGTTCATGCCGGCCCTGCCAGTTCTGCGCCTCCGGTTTCTGTCGGCTTCGATTGGTTTGCAAAGCGGTGCGCCAGATTGTCAAAAAAGATGTAGATCACGGGCGTGGTGTAAAGGGTGAGCGCCTGGCTCAACAGCAACCCACCCACCATGGCAATGCCCAGCGGCTTGCGCAACTCCGAACCGTAACCCGTTCCCAGCGCCAGCGGCAGGCCCGCCAGCAGCGCGGCCATGGTGGTCATCATGATTGGGCGGAAACGGAGCAGACACGCATCGTAAATTGCATCCGTCGCGTTCTTCCCGTGCTTCCGCTCGCCTTCGAGGGCGAAGTCAACCATCATAATGCCGTTCTTTTTCACGATACCGATCAGTAGGACGATGCCAATGATTGCCACCACGCTTAAATCCTGGTGAAAGAGAAGCAACGCAAGGAAGGCGCCCACGCCCGCTGACGGTAGCGTGGACAAAATCGTAATCGGGTGGACAAAGCTCTCGTACAAAACTCCCAGCACGATGTACACCGTCACCAGTGCAGCAAGAATGAGCAACGGCTCATTGGAGAGCGAATTGGTAAAGGAGGCCGCCGTGCCTTGAAAACCCGCCTGGAGGCTGGGAGGCATGTGCATATCTTTCTGCGCTTTGTCGACCGCGGTAATAGCGTTGCCCAGCGAGGCATTCGGCGAGAGATTGAACGACACGGTAATTGCGGGAAACTGACCCTGGTGGGTGATGGCGAGCGCCTCTGTGGTGTTCTCAAAGTGTGCAATCGCGCTCAGCGGCACGGCACTGCTGGTGGCCGAACTGGTGGTACCCGCAGAGCCGGCTCCCTTACTAGCGGAACTGCTCGCCGAAAGCGCGTTCAAAGGAGGGGCGAGGGTATTTGCCGCCGGAGTGTACAACGCCGAAGTGGTTAGCCCATTTGATCCCGCGGAGGATGATCCGGAGGACGCAAAAGAGGAAGAGGCTCCCGCACCGCTTGCGCCCGAAGACGCATTGGACTGAATGTAAAGCTGGTTCAGCTTGTTGGGGTTTTTCTGAAACTGCGGCTCACTCTCGAGAACAACATGGTATTGGTTTACTTGCGTATACATCGTGCTGATCTGCCGCTGACCGAAGGCGTCGTACAGGGTGTTGTCGATGGTCGTAGGCGCGATGCCCAGCCGCGAAGCGGTGACGCGATCGATGACCAGAGATACGGCCAGCCCTCCCATTTGTTGATCGGTAGCCACGTCTTCCAGCTCCGGCAATTGCTTCAGCCGGTCGACGAAACGGTTGGTCCAGTCATTCAGCTCGTTCGCATCAGGGTCTTCCAGTGCGTACTGGTATTGCGTGCGACTTACCCGGTCATCCACGGTAATGTTCTGCACAGGTTCCATAAACAACTGAATTCCCTGGACCTGGTTCACTCGAGAGTTGAGCCTGCGGATGAGGTCTGAGGCACTGATCTTGCGATCGTCGAGCGGCTTCAAGTTGATCGACATCCTACCGCTGTTCGTCGTTACATTCGTTCCATCGGCGCCGATAAACGACGAGACGCTTTCCACCGCCGGGTCATCCAGGACTGCCTTGGTAATCTCCAACTGCTCCTTGGCCATGGCCTGTGAACTGATCGCCGGCGGCGCCTGCGTTATGCCCTGGATGACGCCCGTGTCCTGTATCGGGAAAAACCCTTTGGGGATCACGATGTAAAGGAAAACCGTAAGCAGCAGTGTGGCCACGGCGACCACCAGCGTAACCGTCTGGAATCGAAGGACAACCTTCAGGGTCCGGCCATAGAACGCGATCATCTCTTCGAAAGCACGCTCCGTGGCTCGATAGATGCGCCCCTGCTGCTCCTTGGGCTCGTGCCGCAAGATTCGCGCACTCATCATGGGGGTGAGCGTCAAGGAGACCACTGCCGAAACGATGATGGTGACGGCCAGGGTCACGGCAAACTCGCGGAACAGTCGCCCCACCACGTCGCCCATGAATAACAGCGGAATCAGTACGGCGATGAGCGACACGGTCAGCGAGAGAATGGTGAAGCCAATTTGCTCCGCGCCCTTGAGCGCTGCTTCCATGGGTGGATCGCCGGCTTCGATGTACCGCGCGATATTCTCGATCATCACGATGGCATCGTCCACAACGAAACCGGTGGAGATGGTCAGCGCCATCAGCGATAAGTTATCCAGGCTGTAACCCAGGACGTACATCGCCGCGAAGGTGCCCACCAGAGACAGCGGCACCGCCACGCTGGGGATAATGGTGGCATAGAGACTCCGCAAGAAGAGGAAGATGACCAGCACGACCAGTCCAACCGTCAACATCAATTCGAACTCAACGTCGGAAACCGAGGCTTCGATGGCGGTGGTGAGATCGGTAAGCGTGGTCACCAAAATGCCCGTGGGCAGGTTGGCCTCCATCTGGGGCAGCAATCCCTTAATGCTCTTGACCACGCTGATGGTGTTGGCCCCGGGCTGGCGCTGCACATTCAGGATGACCGCGGGGGTCTGGTTCATCCACGCGGCCTGATTGTTGTTCTCGACGCCATTCACGATGCGCGCCACGTCGGTCAGCATCACCGGCGCGCCATTGCGGTAGGCAACCACAACCTTCCCATAGTCGTCGCTGGTGACCAGTTGATCATTGGCATCAATCTGGAAATCCTGGCGCGGCCCATCGAAGTTCCCTTTGGCGGCGTTCACACTGGCATTGGTCAGCGCCGTGCGCAGGTCTTCCATGTTAATGCCGTAGGATGACATCGCCGTAGGGTTGGCTTGGATGCGGACGGCAGGCTTTTGGCCGCCGCTGATGCTTACAAGCCCGACCCCGTTGAGCTGCGAAATCTTAGGCGCGAGGCGCGTGTCCACAAGGTCTTCGACCTGAGAAAGCGGCATGGAATTTGAGGTGATGGCCAGGGTGAGCACGGGGGCATCGGCGGGATTCGTCTTGCTGTAGGTCGGCGGCGAGGGCAGGATGGAAGGCAAAAGACTCTGCGACGCGTTGATGGCCGCCTGCACCTCTTCCTCGGCTACATCAATAGCTAGCGAGAGATTAAACTGAAGCACGATGACGGAAGTCCCTCCGGAGCTGGAGGAGGTCATCTGGCTCAAGCCCTGCAGTTGGCCGAATTGACGCTCCAGGGGCGCCGTCACTGTCGTTGACATTACCGTTGGGCTGGCGCCGGGATAAAACGTGAGCACCTGAATGGTGGGATAATCGACTTCCGGCAATGCGGAGACCGGCAGTTGTGTATAGCCAACAATACCGACCAAGAGGATTGCAGCCATCAGCAAAGCAGTGGCTACGGGTCGCAAAATAAATGGACGAGATGGACTCACTGCGCTTTGCTCCCGCTCGTTTTGACCGAGACAGGCTTGTTCGAAATAACGACCGTAGCGTTGTCCTGCAACTTATCGAAGCTGCTGTTGGCGACAACGTCTCCAGGATTGATGCCGTCAACCTGCGTTACACCGCCGTTGGTAACCCCCGGCTTGATGCTGCGCATATGAGCGATATTGTTTTGAATCACATACACGAACGATGCTTGGCCATTTTGTTGAATGGTTGATGCTGGAATCAGCGTCACTCCCTGCAACGTATTCACGAGCAGGCGCGTATTTACAAATTGGTTCGGGAAGAGCGCATCATTTTTGTTGTCGAAGAGCGCTCGCCCTTTTACCGTCCCTGTCGTCGTATCAATCTGGTTGTCGAGCGTCAACAGCTCCCCGCTTGCAATTTTCGTCTGCGCAGTGCGATCAAAGGCATCGACGGGGAGCTTAGCTTTCGTGTTCAGGCGAGCTTCGACCTGACCTAGACTGTCTTCCGGTATGGTGAAAATTACGGTGATGGGCTCGAGCTGCGTAATGACGGCGAGGGTTACGTTTCCACCCGACTGCACTACGTTGCCCGGATCCACCAACCGTAAACCCACCCGGCCGGCGATGGGAGCAGTGATCTGGCAGTAGTCCACTTGAATCTGGTCAAATTGCACCGTTCCCTGGTCGTTTTTGACTGTGCCATTCTCCTGCAGGACAAGCTTTTCCTGGTCATCCAAGGTCTGCTTGGCAATGGCGTTCCGTGCCCACGCGGCACGGTAGCGTTCAAGGTCCATCTGTGCTTGGGCGAGCTGATTTTCGTCTCGCTCGAGGGTCCCTTGGGCTTGTAAAAGCATGGCGCGGTAAGGACGCGAATCGATGTCAACCAGCGGGTCGCCCTTGCGTACCCGCTGACCCTCCATATAATGCACGGCATCGACCAAGCCATTCACCTGGCTGGTAATCGAATCGGTATAGACCGGGGTGACAGTGCCGATGGCATCGAGGTAGACGCCGGTGTCACCCTTTTGAGCCGTCGCACTCGTAATGGTGATCCCCGGCGCGGCAGGCTTTGCGGCCGCGGCTTTTTTGGCTTCCTCGTGATGGTGCAAAACCAGCAAGAGCGGGACCGCCACGATCAATAGCAGCAGGATCCACATGACGACGTGCAGACCCCTATGTCGGGGAACAAAGGCCGGGAGTTGATGGTCAGGGCTGATGACGGCGTGCTCGTTCATGTCAGCGGTCAATCGGAATCTCCTTTTTCAGCTCCGGAGCCCTTGCAGGGCGATGCTGGTGAGCGCGTCCGCGAGGTACAAAATCGCGGGCTGGACAGTCCCGGTCCCGGAAGGGAGCGGAACTTACCTCGCAGCAAGACAACCGCCTTGTTCCACTGATCCGCAGCCTGAATTGCGGAAGAGACGACGTATGCAAGGACAACGGCACCGCCCGGAATCCATAAGCTTTGTTGAAGTAAGCTGAAACTCGATACATAACCACAAAATTTAGGCAACCAAAGAACCCCTGTCTGTTCACAATTGCTCATTCTCGTAACATGCTTCACATTGTGGCCACGTTGGGATGGAAACGGATGATGGAGGGTGGGGGAAGGCCTACTCTAGGCTATTCGCGCAGGACAAACATGTGAGCAAAACCACAATCGGCGCCTGATCAGCGATGGCATCCTGCTACTGTGGTTTTGAAAGGGCAGCGGGAGATTCGGCGACCGGCAATTCTGCCGCGGTTTTGGGTAGAGGACTACTCTGCGCCAGCTTCGCGGGCGGCATTTCAGTGCCGGAAGGGTATACGAGGATCTGGATGGTGCCCCAGCCGGCTTCAGGGCTTGTGCCTGCTTTCTTCCCCATTCCCATGGTCTTGAGCCGCCGATCGTCGAAACCGAAATTCTCAACAAGGTACTCGCGGACCACCAAGGCACGACCTTGGGTCAGGACCAAGTCCTTGCCGGCATCTCCTTCCATGCTGGAGTACACGGCCACCACGGCAACTCCAAAGTCAGTATCGGTCAGGAAATCGCCGGCAGGGTCAAGAGACTTTTGGTTTTTCAGCTTGGCCGTGTCGACTTTGTTGAACAGTTGCTTTGCCTCGAAGGTGAAGGTTTTCTGGGGCGCGCCCTGCGGCAAGTTTACGATTTCGTCTTTCGCCAGCTCCGTGGAATCCTCATAGCCGCGATTCTTGAAGTACCCGCGCACGAAGAAATTGTGCTTTAGCGCCTCCATGTTCTCCTGGAAGTCGGTAACCCCGGCCTGCGCATGGGCTACCGTTTCTTGCATTCCCTCCATCGTTTGGTTTAGCTGGTTATAGGCTGTCTTATCGTTGATCAACGCCCCGATCGTCCCCTGACCTTGATCGATCTTGGCACTGACCGAGCTTAAGCTCGCGGTCGCCGCCGTAACGTTTTTGATCGCTAGTTGGCTGCTGTCCAGAATATCCTCCGACTTCTTGATCAGGTCCGACATGGCAAGAGGAGGATGGCTTGCGATCGTATCACCGTCGCGTACGTTGGCCGCCCCGGCTGTACCAAACGAAACCGCCATGTACTCATTGCCCAGCAGGCCCTCGGTCTCGATGGACGCTACGGAGTCTTGCTTGATGATGTCGTGCGTCCTGGTGTCGAGGTCCATCACTACGGTGATCTTATCGCCCGGCTGGTGAGGCAGTTCGATACTGTGCACGGTCCCGCGGTGAACCCCACCCACCCGAACTCCGGCGCCCACATCCAAGCCCACCACGTTGCTGAACTGCGTTTTTAGATGGTACGTGGAAGTAAAGAGGTATTGCGTGTTCCCGACGATAAAGGTTCCTACTGCCAGAATCGCCAATGCCGTGAAGATGAATGCTCCCAACCTCGCCACTCTCGACATGTTTCCTCCTAAGCGTCCCGCCGCATAAAGTCAGCGACAAACTTGTCGTCGCTCTTCTCCAGGTCGGCGAAGGCGCCTTCGATCACGATATTTCCTTCATTGAGCAGCGCCAGACGGCCGGCGATGGTTTTGGCGCTCTGCAAATCGTGCGTGACCACGATGGATGCCATGGCGTGTTCCTTTTGCAGCTTGAGAATCAGCTCATCAATTTCGCCGGAGGTAATAGGATCCAGTCCCGCGGTGGGTTCATCCAGCAGCAGGATGTCGGGGTCGAGAGCCAACGCCCGAGCCAGCCCCACTCGCTTCTGCATGCCGCCGGATATATCGGAAGGCATCTTCTTAAGATCACCCTCCATACCCACACTCTTCAGCAATTCCTTCACGTGGTCCCGCCGCTCGGATTCCGGCATATTGGTGTTGTGCTTGAGAGGAAAGGCCACATTCTCTTCCACCGTGAGCGAGTCGTAGAGCGCCGCCTGCTGGAATAAAAAACCCATCTTTCTCCGGGTTTTATTGAGCTCCCGGAGGCAGATTCCGCCAATCTCCTGCCCGTGGATATTCACCGAGCCCGCGTCAGGCTTTTCGAGGCCAATGATGATTTTCAACAAAACGCTCTTGCCGGTGCCACTGCGGCCGAGTACCGCGATGGTTTCACCGCGGGCGACCGTCAGGTCAATCCCATTTAAAACTACCTGGGCGCCGAAGGACTTGCGCAGACCTCGCAGGACCACGGGCGGCTCGCCATTCGTTTTCTCTAGGCTCTCTATCACGATGCGGTTCAGCCCCCTTTCCGTGCTACTTTGCGGACTTTCGAGCGCAGGTCCTCAGGGAAAAAACATGACGATCAGTTTCACCAGGACAACGTCGGCCAGGATTACAAACAGCGAAGACAAGACCACCGAGCTCGTTGCCGTACGCCCCACGCCCTCGGTGCCTCCCCGCGTCCGCATTCCCTGATAGCAAGCCACCAGCCCGATGATCAGGCCGAATACCATCGTCTTGAAGGTTGGCGGCATTAGATCGTTGAAGCCCAAATTGCTAAAGCCTTTGTGGATGAACTGCTGGAAGGTGATCGGCTCCGCCAGCATATCGGCCACCCAGGCCATGACCACGCCGCAGAAATCGGCAGTGAGGGTCAAGAGTGGCAACACCAGGATACAAGCCAGAATACGGGTTGCGGCCAGCAGCCTATAGGGATTTACGGCGGATGCCTCGATGGCATCGATCTGCTCGGTGACCTTCATCGATCCCAACTCCGCGCCGATGCCAGCTCCCGCTCGGCCGCAGACGATCAAGCCGGTAACAATGGGGCCGATCTCATGGATAATCGAGAACACGACAGCGGCGGGAAGCAATGAACTGGCGCCGAATCGAACCAAGCTATCGCGCGTTTCAAGGGAGAGGATGGCGCCGATGGCCCCGCCCGCCAAGGCCACTAGCGGAAAGGATTTTGATCCGATCTCGTCGATTTGCCGGACAAGCTCGCGGATTTCATAGGGCGGCGTAACTGCCGCTCGCAGAACCTGCCAGGAAAAAAGGCCCAGTTCGCCGAACCATTCGAAAAACCCGTTGATCGGAACCGTGATGGAACTCACTGTGGAGGACATGGGTATAAACTAGATTTCTAGCAGCTAATCCTATTTCGAACCTTTTTTTCCCGCCGGCAGCAGCTTCGTAACCTGCTGGAGTCTGATGTAGGCCGCGGCGGCGCGCACGCGCACAGCATCCTTCTGGTCGTCCAACAGGGGAACTAACTGCTCGCGGAATTCTGGGAAGGGATGCATCGCTACCAAGTGGGCAGCCGCAGCGCGCACCGACCATTCCTTGTCCGGCAACGCTGATGCCACGGCATCCACAAGGGCTGGATCACTCGAGCTCCCAATGAGAAGCAATGAGGCAGCCCGGGCGGAAGAATCGGGGGCCGATAGGATGCCTTGTGCCGAGGACAATCCGTACCCGAGACCCGGCACGGGAGCAAAACTTGCTGCGCCGATGGCGATGGTCGTGAAAAGCTGAGTCGGAGTGTGCAACAGGCGCAAAGCGCCCCGTTTCTCTTTGCTGAGAAGGCTCGAGGACGCCTTAGACTCCCCGCTAACAACGGCGAGAAGGAATTGCACTCCATCCGGGTCGTGGAGTTGATAAAGCACCTTGGCTGCGGCGAAGTCGACTTCGGGAACGGCATCCTGCAAAGCTCTCTTCAGGAGAGGAAGGGTCCGGTTGTCCTTGAAGTCGCCCAGGGTGACCACCACCGCAATCCGGACCGGGACATCGTGGTCATCGAGCATGGGGGCAAGAGACTCAAGAGCGCCATCGTTTACCCCCACGAGGCTCAGGGCCTCCGCGGCACCCTTTCGACCGTCCGGATTGCGCTCATGGGCGGCGTCGTTCAGCATGCTGTGGCACCTTTGGAGGGTATCGGCGGGTGTCGTCTGCCCAAACGCCAACGTCGTTCCTAGCATCATCAGTATCCAAATTCGCACGTGAGTGGTTCCTTTCAACTTGACCGGTGGTGACGAGGAAAGGATGCGTCGGGATCAGGCCCAATAGGGCTTGTAGCCATAGTACCCGTACAGCGTAGATCCCAAAGAAAGGTCTGCCATGTCGGGCCAGTTATTCTTGTCAAACCCCGGCGCCTTTTCCAAAAGCGCCTTGTCCGCATTCAGAATAAGATTCTTGTTGGTCGTGTCGACGGTAAAGGCCTGCCAGGGAATGGCAAACAGCTTGTCACCCATGCCGAGAAAACCGCCGAACGACAGCACGGCGTAGGCGACCCTCCCACGATCCAAGTCGATCATGATCTCTTCAATCTTGCCCAGATCGTCACCCTGGTAGTTCACCACTTTGTCGCCCTTCAGGGAACTCCCCGAGAGCACGATCCCAAGAGTTCTTTCTCGTTGGACTGGTTGCACTTGCGGCATGATTTTTCTCCTTTTTCTTTTGAAGCTTCATGGCAAGGGATTTTCGCCAACCTGTAACCCGAACAGGTTAGTGTTGGCCCGCCCCTACACCAAGTGACCTCTCTCAGGGTATTCCCCCGGCAATTTGCTGTCTGTTCAGAATCGACCAATGGCCTGAGCAAACTTGCACAGTACGATGGCCGGCAAGGTGTCGGTAAATCTACTCTCTAGAAGTCACCTGGAGGGCAGGCGAGTACTCGACTCCTCATTGCGGTGTGAGCAATTTTGACCAAGCGGGTGAGCCCTTCTGAACTGACACGGAATGAAGCCTCAGGGTAAAAGAAGAATGCCACGCGCATTCCCTGGGAGGCGGAAGTCATAGGACCCTCCGTGGAGGGCGGGCCTTGGAGGCGGAGGGAAAACGCCTTCATGCCTGGGAAGAGCGTGGCGGTGATAGGTAGATGCCGCAGATACTCCAGGATGGAAAACGCTGATCAAAGGAAAACCATGAAAATGCTTAAACAATACATCATTATCCTGATGCTGCTCGTGGTGGGGAGCATGATTGTTTGCACAAGAACATCCACCAAGTCGGCGGATGTGGCTGACAACATCCGCAAGTCGCTCGATCAAGCCGGCCTCAAAGCTGTCTCCGTAACCCAGGACCGTGACAAAGGGGTCGTAACCCTGAGCGGAAACGTCGCGGCAGACGCTGACAAGGCTCAAGCTGAGTCCATCGCCACGTCAATCGCAACTGGGCAGGTTGTGTCAAACCAGATTGCGGTGGTTCCTCCCGGCGGCGAAAGTGCGGCAAAGGCCGTAAACTCGGATCTGGACGCGGGTATCGAGAAAAACTTGGATGCTGCTCTGATCCAGAACAAGCTCCATAAGGGCGTCACCTACGACGTCAAGAGTGGCGTTGTAACGTTGACCGGCGAGGTGAGTTCCCAATCCCAGCGCGCACAAGTTGCGCAGGTGGCGTCAAATGTTCCTAACGTGCTTCAGGTCGTGAACGAACTGCAAGTAAAAGATCAAAAGGCCAGCTCTATCGTCAAGCAGTAAGACCTGCGAACGCGCGCTGGGATGCATCGTCATGAGCCTCTGTTGGGTCAAGAAGGAGTTGCTATGTCGTTTGGAATTTACGCCGCAGGATACGCGCTCGTGATTGGCGGGTTGATCTATGGCGCCCATTTGATTCATGTCCCCGCGCACTGGATTGTCGTGGGTGCAATCGTACTACTGGGGTTAGGGATTCTGTCGGGTGTGAAGGCAACCCGCCAAAGGGATCCATCATGATAAAAGCGAAAGTTCTCATCAAAGCATATTACTAACTGAGAGGAGATTCCCATGGGATTGATATTGCTCATTGTGGTTCTGTTGCTCTTGTTCGGCGGCGGCGGCGGTTATTACGGATACCGAAGATGGGGTTCGGGTGGAGGCATCGGGATCGTTGGCCTAGTCCTTATCGTCCTGGTCGCCCTCTACGTGTTTGGCGGTATACGACTGCCAAATTGAGGAAGCCGGGACCCATACCGGAAGTGCATTCTGAGGTTGTGCTAACCCCCCTGAGGGCGTTTTACGTCGTGGCCGGCGATGGGCCGGCCATCAGAGGGGGTGACGGTAAACACTGTCAGTGATACAGAAACGCAAAATGGAAATGCCCGCACAACGCGATGTCGCGGTGCGGCTCGATTGCGACCCTCGCAGATGACACTCGCCCCCACTCTCTCGCCCCCCCGCCCCCCGCCGACCACAGTTGTTCCTCCCAGCTTGCCAACGGGCGGGCTATCGAGCGATGAAGCCCGTAGCCGCCTTCAGAAGTTTGGGCCAAACTCCATGCCCGATACCTCTGCGCATCTCATTCGCAGCGCCTTGAGTAAGTTCTGGGCGCCCGTTCCGTGGATGTTGGAAGCGGTCATCGCGATCGAACTCGGTTTGCATGATTACGTGGAGGCTTCGGTCATCGCCGTCCTTCTAGTCTTCAATGCCGCTCTCAGTTTCTTTCAGGAAAGTCACGCCCAGGCGACTCTCACCGCGCTCAAGTCACGCCTCGCGCTAACCGCGTCCGTCCACCGGGATGGCGTTTGGCGCAACATTCCCTCGGCCAATCTGGTCGCCGGGGACATTGTGAAGTTGTCGCTCGGTGGAGTTGTTGCTGCCGACGTCCGCCTTCTTGAAGGCTCAGTCTTGCTTGACCAGTCCATGCTCACGGGTGAATCGGTGCCGATAGAAGCTGGGAAGGGGGTGCAAACTTTTGCCGGAGCGTTGGTGAGGCGCGGCGAAGCGATTGCCGAGGTCACTGCCACGGGAACACGCACCAAGTTCGGGCGCACCGCGGAGCTCGTCCGCACCGCGCACGTTGTCAGCTCCCAGCAAAAGGTCGTCTTCCGGGTCGTGCGCAATCTCGCCTTGTTCAATAGCGTCATCATTGCGTTCCTGGTCAGCTATGCCTACGCTTTGTCGATGCCGCTGCGGGAAATTGTTCCCTTGATCCTCACCGCGGTTCTCGCTTCCATACCCGTCGCTCTGCCTGCAACGTTCACACTTGCCGCGGCAATCGGCGCAAAGGCTCTGGCAAAGGTGGGCGTACTTCCAACTCGCCTCTCCGCCGTCGACGAAGCTGCCACGATGGATGTTTTGTGTGTGGATAAGACCGGCACCCTTACCCAGAACGCCCTGACCGTTGCGGTCGTCCATGCACTGGAAGGCTTCGACGAGACCCACATTCTGGGGCTCGCGGCTTTGGCCAGCTCCGATGGCGGACAAGATTCTGTGGATGTGGCAATTCGCTCGGCCGCATCGCTCAAAAGCGCGAGCGATTTGCCGAAGCTCACCAAGTTTATCCCCTTTGATCCCGCCACTAAAATGTCTGAGGCGACAGGGACCGGCGCGGATGGGGCCGCCGTGCGCATCGTCAAAGGCGCCTTCAGCGTCATTGTCGGCCTCGCGCCAGCGGCTCCGGACGCATCTACCTTCGCCAACGAACTGGAAACGAAGGGATACCGGGTGCTGGCTGTCGCTGCCGGCCCCGCGAAGGCCATGCGTCTGGCCGGCTTCATCGCGCTCAGCGATCCTCCCCGATCTGATTCCGCGGGAATGGTTACGCAACTGCGTACGCTCGGCGTGCGAACAGTTATGGTCACGGGGGATGCCCCTGCTACGGCCGCCATCGTCGCGCACGCCGTGGGCTTGGACGGATCGATCTGCCCCTCCGGGACGATCCCTGAGGGATTAAATCCGGAAAGCTTTGCGGTCTTTGCCGGCGTTCTTCCTGAAGACAAGTACCACCTTGTGCAGGCGTTCCAAAAGGGCGGCCACACTGTGGGCATGTGCGGTGATGGGGCAAACGATGCGCCTGCATTGCGCCAGGCGCAAATGGGAATTGCCGTCTCGACGGCAACCGATGTGGCAAAGTCTGCGGCCGGAATCGTCCTGACCGAACCTGGACTAAGTGGCATCGTGGCGTCCGTTGAGGAGGGGCGGACCATTTTCCAGCGCATCCTGACCTACACGTTGAAGTCCGTCACCCACAAATTCCTGGGCGCCCTCTTCCTGGCTGCGGGTCTTCTCATGACCGGGCACGCCATCCTTACCCCCTTGCTCTTAGTCATCTCGATGATCACGGGCGATTTCCTGGCAATGCTCGCGGCGACGGACAATGTCCATATGTCTCCGACGCCCAACGTCTGGCGCGTGGGTAGCCTGACCGCGGCCGGAGTCATCCTCGGTTTCTTCGACCTTCTTTTTTGCACGGGAGTAATTGCCATCGGCAAATATCAGATGGGTCTTGGCATTGATGCTTTAAGGACCTTGTCCATTGTGACGCTGATCTTCAGCGGTCAGGCTACTCTCTATGTTGTACGAGAGCGCCGGCGCCTCTGGAGTTCCCGACCGAGTACGTGGCTTATGGCCGCGTCGGGGGTGGACCTGCTCATCATTTCGGAGCTGGCAACGCGTGGAGTACTGATGACGCCTCTGCCCATCGTCGTGGTGGCCACAACTCTCGCGGCAACTGCCGTTTTCGGCCTTATCCTGGACCTGATCAAAGTTCCGGTATTCCGCCGAATGCAAATCATTTAGTGTTGGATTCGCCCCAATTATCGAGCATTGCTTCAGTTGAAACCGCCCAAGAGATAGGCCACCAGGAGAATCAGGAGAATGGTGCCTAGCCCGATGCCAGCCCCGCCACCGTATCCCCAGCGCCTATGGCCGTAATAACCCCCACCTCCACCCATAACCAACAACAAAACAATAATGAGGATCAACATTGTGGATCTTCCTTTCTTCTAAACGGTAGCCTGCGGCGGACGTCGTCTCAGTGGTATGCGCCCAGCACGTCGACGGCGAGGAGAACCAGTAAGACGGTGCCTATCCCGATGCCAGCGCCGCCGGCGTAACCCCAGCGCCTATGGCCGTAGTACGCCCCACCGACGCCCAAAGCCAGCAACCAAATCGTAATGAGTACCAACATTGTGGATCTTCCTTTCCCCTGAGGTTAAGCTCGCGGCCGGCTGGGCGAAAGCTATTCCTTCCCCCGGGCTACCAAGAGCACAATCCCGGCGATGAGCGCCACGGCGCCGGCGATGGGAGGTAGAGGCACATTACGCGTTATGTCGCGAGTAGCGTGGATCGGTCCGATGTCAACCACCTTTTGCCGGGTCGTGTACGTAAACCCTCCCCACGCGAGACCGAATAGACCCAATGCAATCAGGATAATCCCCAGCGTTCTGTTCACGGCGCCTCCCTTCGTGGTTACTTCTCGAAAACCTTTTCAATCTGGCCGACCTTCTTTTGGACTACGCCCGCCAGCTTTTCGTTTTGGCCTTCGGCCGCCAAGTCGGGATTGTTCGTAAGCTGTCCCGCTTTCTCCTTAACGTCACCTTTTATTTCATGTAGCTTGCCTTTGACCTGATCTGTTGTGCTCGACTTCATCGGTTTTCTCTCCTTTTCCCTTGAGAACTCTTAAAGCGGCATGAGTGAGAATCGTTGATTCTTCAAGTGGTCCTTGGCGGCCGCCTCGGCATGCTGCTCCGCGTGCAGGTGGTGTGCGTACGCCATGTGGGCGTGATGGCTGGCCTTCTCGGGGTGGCCGGATTGGTAAAGTTTGGCTGCCTGCCGGTGGTGGCGAGCCGCCTCCGCCAAGTGTTTCGCTGCTGCGTCGTGGTGTTTTGCTCCGGCCGCAGGAATCGAAAAATCCGCTCGCTTGGCGTGTCCCAAATCAGTAATAGCGAGTCTCGTCTTCCTTGGCATGGCATTTCACTCCTACATCTGGACAGATCTGGCAGGTCGTCCGCTCCTGCTATTTCGGATCAGCATACAATCACCCTTATACGGCAGAGTGATTTGCGCGTCAGTTCAAGAGTGCACGGATGTCTGGTCAAAATTGCTCAGAGAGGAAGGATCTGCGGCGACTACCAATTAGGACCCGGCGACTGCGAGTCTTGTATGGTTCACACCCCCTTTCTTGCGGACTTGGCGATGCGGGGCTGCGCCATTTCTTTGGTGATGCGGGCGAGCGTCGCTTTGTTGGATTCGCTCCTAGCCTGAATTTCCACGGAACGGAATTCGCCTAAGTTTTAGGGTTGTCAGCCGGCCCATTCTAGATGGTCAGCCGCAAAGGCAATCCATTCCACCAAGGGACTGGAACGAGTTTTCCCAT
>JBEKLF010000159.1:0-19863 GCA_050010335.1 Terriglobia bacterium | reverse complement strand
GCCCATAACCGCATCTTACAAGCCTTTCCTCCATTGTCAATAATCAACCCCACCCTCCTCCCCAAAATCTTGAGACTTGATCTGTGGGGAGCCAAAATCTATCTCCGACAGGCTCCTAGGACCCGTCCCCCGCCGATTGTGCATTCCTGTGTGTATTTGCAATGGAGGTGTGCTGAGAGGAGCATGGTCCTTCCCGGCACAATAATACAATGGACAACCAAGAAGGCAGAAGAGAGCGGGTCAGCAAGGGTGCAATGGGGCTCCTCGTGGGACTGTCGCTGATTCTGGCGGGAATCTGGACGGGCCGCCAACTTCACATTGTATGGAATATTTGGCCGAGCACGGATGGGGTGGTGGCGCGTGGCGTTGTACAAGAAGTCTTGCAGGCTCCCTACGCCAAGGGGGGAATGCCGCTTCACCGCTACACGCCGAAAATTGAATTCCGCTACACCGTGGGCGGCAGGAATTACGTCACCGTAGCTCCCTCGGTTTACACGGCGGACACCTATGACCAGGCCGCAGCGAATCTGGCTCGGATGTACGCGCCGGGAACGCATCACCCAATTCGTTACAATCCCCGCGACCCTCGCGACATTGAGTTCGGCATTATCGACTTTGGCTCGCTGGCGTTTTCATTCCTGCTCCTGATCGGCGGCGTCGTCCTTTCGACGGTGGGATTGAAGTTGCTGGTGATGGGATACGCGGAACACGTGGAACTTGCACCCGCGCAAGAGCAGGGGATTCGGGCCCCGGTTCTACCTTTCGCAGAGCGCGCCCGGCCGGAACCTTTGGCAGCCACGCTTCGTTGCCCCGCCTGCGGCAGGCCGGTCAAGACCACTGAGGACACTTGCCCCAACTGCCTCAAGTTCCTGCGCGCGGCATGAGGACTGTGGTTCGCTTAAAGGCAGAGGCGGCAGCGCATTACCAAATGCGTGCGTTTCCCGCTTTCAGGGGAAGGACTGCACATGGAAGTGCCCGTATATCGCCAATGACACCGCCGCCGTTTGTTGCGAGTCTTTGCGTCGCGACGATGTGCTCATTTTCCCGTGTAGCTAATCCGCCAGATGCAATTCGAGCCGTCGTCGGTCACCAGCAGCGAGCCATCAGGAGCGACGGTGACGCCCACCGGGCGCCCCCAAACGTGGCCATTGTCCACGACGAACCCCGTCATGAAATCCTCATATTCACCGCTCGCGTGACCGGTTTGATGAAGCGGCACACGAATCAGCTCATACCCCACGCGCACCGATCGATTCCACGATCCATGCTCGCAGGCAAAAATATCACCCTGATATTCCGCCGGGAATTGTTCGCCCGCATAGAAAGTCATCTCCAGCGAGGCATTGTGCGGATGCAGGATGACATCGGGAGTGATGACTTTGTCTTTCAATTCGGGATGCTTGCCCTCGTGCCGGGGATCCTGGTGGCCGCCCATATACCACCACGGCCAGCCGTAGAAGCCGCCTTCCTGAACATGGGTGATGTAATCCGGAACCAGATTGTCGCCCAGGGCGTCGCGTTCGTTCACCGAGCACCACAGCTCGCCGGTCTGCGAATTGATCGCCATCCCCACGCAATTCCGAATACCGTAAGCGTAAATTCGCATCGCCGAGCCGTCGGGATTGAACTCAAGAACGTCCGCACGATTCTTCTCCGCCGGCGTCGTATCGGGATCGTCCACATTCGAGGCCGAACCCACGGAGACAAACATCTTCTTGCCATCGGGCGTGAACTGAATGTCCCGCGTCCTATGGTTGTGGCCGCCCGGCACGTCGGCGAGGTGTTCCGAGGGGCCGCGCGGTTTCAAATCCCCATTCTGGTAGGGGAAGCGCACGATCGAGTCCGTGTTGCCAACGTAGACCCATTGCGGATTGGGCCCGGGAGGATAAAAGTTGATGCCGAAAGGCTGGTTGAGACCCGTGGCAAAGATTTCCGCCTGCCCCGGCTTGCCCTCGGCGGTGATTCCGCGATAGACGCGAATGTCGCCCGGTTCGCTTTCGGCAACGAAAAGATCGCCGTTGGGGGCCGTGCGGATCAAGCGTGGATTATTGAGTCCGGTCGCGTATTGCTCCACTTTGAACCCAGGAAGAACGTGCGGCCATGCATTCTCCGGGCGCGGCACGACCTCCGGACCATTACCTGCCGACGAGGTGGCGAAGGGAGCGGGCAGGTCTTTCAACGTGATCTTGCGAATGGTGCCGGGCTTCTCGAACCGGTAGTCAGTGAAGGGCGCCTTGGGCGGGGGTGCGCCCACTCCCGCCACGGCGGCGTCGGTGGGTGAAGTGCGCACACGAGGAGAACCAGGTTTGGAACCACCCAGGGCGCGGAGGTAATTGACGATCTGCCATCTCTCCTGTGGCGATAGAGTCTCCCAGGACGGCATGCCGTTCCCCACATCGCCTTTGGTGATGTACCAGAAGAGTTCGCCGTCACTGGCCGACTGCGCCTGGCCGCGGGCCAAGGCCGGTATGTTTCCCGAGCCTTCTCCGTTTTCTCCGTGGCAGTTCGCGCAGCGGACATGGTAGGCCGATTTGGCGGAAGCGGGTTGCTGGCCTTCGTAGGGATTCTTCATTGCCTTGGCCGACGCCGGCGCATTGTGGAAACTCGGATTCTGCGCCGGCCATGCCGGAAATAGGAGAAGGAATATCACCGCACACAATGCCAGTGAACCCGCAAAGATGCGTAGGGTAGCTTTCAAGATGGTCTTGACCTCCTATACGAGATTTCCACGATTGAGTTCCAGCCCGACAGTTTCCGAGTATACAGGCCGGGGAGTTTTAGAACAACTCCACGCCACATCGGCACGGGCTGAGAAAACGCTACAAGGGATCACGAATTCGGGTGTTGTCTTATGCGCATCGCGGCGATAGTATCTTCCCCGCAAGGTCCCATGCAATTGGCCACTGGGAAGGCTATTTCCATTTCAGGTTTGCACGTAAGGGGGGACCATGAAAACTAGTGCTCGGGCACTCATAGTTATTGTTGGCGCCGTGTTTACTCTCCTGGTGTTGGGCGGCGGCTCTGGACCCTTGGGCGCGAAGGACAAGACCTCGCAGGTTAGTTCTGATGACCCAACCCTTCGCCTTTACAGCCTCCTGGATTCAAAATACAGCGGGAAGCTGGACGACTTCTATGTGCTGGCTGATGTCGCTGACGATCCCAAGAACCCTGGACAACCACAACAGCACGTTCTCCGCGTCGATTACAGCAAGGACCGCGGATTTGGGAAGTTGAACATTCACGTGCGGACGGTCGCGCAACTTTCACCCGACCAGTTGAAAACTTACAGCCCCAAGCAGGTCTACGAATTCGCCGAAAACGACAGCGCGAAGTTCACCAAGACTGATCCGGGTCCCTTTGGCAAGGTGGGTGACGTTTATTTTCAGCCGTCCTCAGATGGAGGCGCCTTGGGAACAGCCACCGCGACCCCGGAGGTGCAAGCCCAATACGACCACTTTGTGACCCAGTACCTCATGCCCGCCTTGGAGAAGAAGGCGGCAGGCGGAAGCGGGTCGTAGTGCGTTTTCCGCCAGGGCTGCAAGGGCCTTTCCGAGCCGCGACCTAAGGCTTCCCCTCGGTCAGCACCACGCGTGGGAACGAAGATGGGTTCCCGGTGCTCGCGCGAAACAGGTGGTCCTTTTTGGACTGAAGCACCACCCGTTCCAGGTCTTCCCCATCGGTGGGGCGGGCGGGACGGATTACTTTCGTAGTGCTAAACGCCAATCCCAACTCATAACCCTGAGCGAACTTGCCACCTTCGAAAAACGTGACCGGGATCGCGATGTCTCCCGAATAGCCGGTCTGGGTTTTCTTCCAGGCGGTGAAAATCTCCTGCATGTAATTGTGAGGCTGCGGCCGCGGCGGCAGGTAATCCTCGTCGGAGAAAATACTGGGTTTGACGTCCGAGAAATTGCCGGGGCTGAAATAGAGTGTGTACTCATCACCGGTGGGTTCGGTCGAGTAGAAGTTCCTCCGATAACCGGCTTCCAGACGAAGCTCAAAGGTATCGCCATTCTGAATGCCGCGAGCAAAAAAGGGTTGATAGAGATCGGGGTCTGTGACGTCGACGCCGACGTAAAGAAAGCTCTCGTCCCACGCCAGCGCCACACGCGCCGAGAAGTCGCGGGGGCCTCTCCATAGTTTGGCGCCTGTCACCACCTGCGCGCGCTCATCAAGCCGATAGACCGGACCGTCTTCCCACTTGGAAAAGTCACCGTCCAGGTTGGGTGATTGGGTCAGGCGATAGGCGTGGAGCGCCTCGTAGTTTTCATCCCACTCGAGTGTGCCGTCCGGCAGATGGCAGTATGCGGGATCAGCCTTAACCTCGGCCAGGCGCTCATCGGTGCGCTTGATCGCCGGTGAAATCTCTTCGAGCAACGGCTGGAGCCGCCGCTGGTAGCGCAGACGCTCAAGGGTCGAATTCATTTCCGCCAACTTTGATTGCATTTTCTCGATGTCAAGGGGTTGGTGGCGCTCTTTAAACAGCGCAGTGAAAATCCCGTCTTCCCAGTAGTACGATGTTCCGTAATTCTCCAGAAATGGTGCGAGCAGCCGCGGCGCATCCTGGCCGTATTGGCTCTGGACGGCGTGGGTCTCCGATTGCGCCGGTTCGTACGCGGCGGCATT
Organism: Terriglobia bacterium; assembly: GCA_050010335.1. Classification (GTDB taxonomy): domain Bacteria; phylum Acidobacteriota; class Terriglobia; order UBA7540; family UBA7540; genus Bog-366. The sequence continues at coordinate 15,237 of JBEKLF010000159.1, read as the reverse complement.
CCACAGGTAGTCGGCAATCGTTTGAAGGGGAATCATCGACGCGTGCGCTTCGTTCATGGGATTGGAAACGAGGCCGCGTGCGGCGCCGGGCAGGTGCGGGTCGCGCCCGGTGAGCGGCCCCAGGAAGCGGCACCACCGCGCCCCATCGTTTACGGGGAAGTTATCCCAAATGAGCGGGGAGCGATGAATGTATCCGCCCCATTCGCGCGCTTGGTCCTCGGTGATGGCGGGAGAGAAAACCTTCGGCCCGGTCCAGACGATGGGAACGCCGGGATCAACGCCCGCGCCCAGTTCCTGGATGTAGTCGCGGTTACCCCATTCGTTCGTGTATGTCGTAGGCGTCAGCACCAGGCGATTCGCCGCCGATTGCCCCTTCAGGTGCTTGTACAATTTGTTGGTGAGGTAAATGTGCGCCTGCGCGAGGGTTTTGAATTGCGCCTTGTCCTGCGGATCTTGCAAGTCTTGCGGCACGTCGTCGAGAAAAAGGGCAAAGCAGGAAACGCCCAGCTTGACCACGCTCGCGAGTTTGCTGGTCAGTACCTCGAAATCGCGATCGCTGGAGTAGGCCATGGTCAGGCCCGGACTGATGGCAAAACAGAAATCCACATAATCGTGTTGCGCGGCCCGGGCAAGTTCACCGAGCCGTTTTTCCGCCTCGGGCGGGTAGGCGTCGCGCCAGAGCTTGCGATGGTAGGGGTCGTCTTTGGGGGCATAGTAGTACACGTCCATGCCGTGCGCCCCCTCAAAACGCAAAATGTCGATGCGGTCCTGATGCGTCCAGGGAGTGCCGTAAAAACCCTCGACCACGCCACGCTCCGAAAAGGAGGGGAAATCCGAGATAACGGCGGAGGTGCCATTCTTTTCGATGCGCACGGCCTGTGGGTGGGGGATGAGCTCGCTCGGAAGACTCGACGGGGCGAGCGCCAACAAATCCGGAACTCTCAGCAAGGCATTGTGAAATCCCTGCCCAGTGCCCGCGGTGATGCGCAGCCGGTTGGGAACCGCCGCGCGGGGGTAGGAGGCCTCGATGATGTACCCATCCTGGGCGAGCTCTGCCGTCGGCGCGATGGCGGTCGAGCCCGCTTCGCTTTTGAGATCGTCGACGAATGCCGCGGCACTCTTTGCCTGGAGCAATTCAATCGTCAAGCCGCCGGCAGCAGGGGCCATTTGCGACCGCTCCGCAGGACTTTTCACGAAGCGGATCAGCGCCTGATCGCGCACGGCCAATAAGTCGAGTTGGCGCTCGATGCGCGGGTCGAGTTCACCGACCGAGTAGATAAGCCACGTATGCTCCGCCCCGCGAGCGCCGGCCGCGAGCGCGGTGAACATCAAAACTGATAGACCAACAACAGCACGGATTCGCATGGCTTTTCTCCGGGAATGAGGTTACTCGAAAGATATCGAGTCTAACAGTTCACGGCGGAGGGTTCCAAGGGAGTTGCAAAAGGCAGGAGGCCAGTGCGATGTAGGGGCGGCTTTACGCCGCCATTTGGCGGGGTAAACCCGCCGCTACATCATCATGGCGAGGTAAACTCGCCGCAACGACATCAACGTGAATCATTGCCGGTCACACACCAGCGTCATTGTCCTTCCGGCTGCCAGAATTCCGGGTCTTCCACGCCCAGCCGCCAGGCGGCGTATCCGCGCAGGTGATAGAGCGGCACGAGCGCCAGTTTCTCACGCAGGCTGCGGGCGTCGTCAAACCACGCGGTGCGCAGGGTCTCGCCCTCACGCAGGACGAACCAGGTAGTCCGCCAGAGATCGTCCCAATGCCGTTCGCTCGCGGGATCCTCGAAGAAAGGTTTCAGGTCCTTGTAAGCGAGGCTGTGTGACGTGGTGGCGCCTGACGTTTCCTCCCACTCGCGGCCATAGAAAGGGAAGCCCAGCAAGAGCTTTTCCGGGGGGACCCGGTGGACGGCATAGTCGAGGGCTGCGGTCACCCAATCGTAAGCGGCAACAGGGCCGGGCGGGGTCAGGGGAGTGTGTTGATCGTAAGCCATAAGAACCAGGAAATCGGCAATGCGCCCCAGGCTGCGGAAATCGTATGCCGCACCCCATTCACCGGTGTGGAAACCGGGGGCGGAACTGTCGGGAAACGTGTCGGAAAAACGCGGTACCACCGCGACGCTCAGCAGGCGATGGTCGTGATGCATGCGGGCCGCCACGCGCGCTACGAACCGTGTATATGCGGGCTCGTCCGCGGGGTCGATGCCTTCCAAATCGAGCTGCCAACCCACGTATTCACCGCGTTCCGCAAGCCGTGCCAGGTTGGTTGCGGCGCGCTCCTGCGCCTTGGCGTTGTGCAACAGCGCGTGCGCCGTCGAGCGGTCGAATCCCGGATTTGTCACGAGCGGCATGAGGGGCAGGCCGGCGCGCCGCGCCACCTCCAGAACTCCTGCGGGTAGTTTGCCGTGCAACGCTCCTGCGCCGTCGAGCCCATAGCATTGCGGAGCGAGCAAGGTGATGGTGTCCGAATGCGCCTGGAGCGATGCCAGACCTGATGAGTCGCCAGAGTAATAGAACATCGCGAGCGGACTAGCAGTGAGCACCCGCTCCCGCGCTCTGGCCAGGGCGGCCTGCGCGGCAGCACTTTCAGAACCGAGATGGGCGGTACCTCGATCCTTTGGCCTCGCCCAAACCGTCACCGCGACGGCAAGCAAGATCAGTTGGAAGAGGAGAATCTTGAGTGCCGATGGTCTCGAAACTCGGAATTGGAAAACCGATGGAGTGCCCGCGAGTTTTGATTTTCGAATTTCGATTTTCGGTTTTCGATTCATGAAGAACGGCGAGCCCATGCCTTCCAGATCCAGTATGCGGGAATGCCGCTGCCCACCAGCACCACTCCCCACAGGGAGTCGACGCGTTGCTGCCAAAACGTATTCACCAGCAGGCACACGGAGAGAATCACGAAAACTGCGGGAACCAGAGGATATCCCCAGGTCCGATAGGGGCGCGGCAGGCGAGGCTCCCGCCGGCGCAGCACAAAAACTCCGGCGGTGCAGAGAGCGTAAAAAAGGAATTCCGAGAAAATCGCTTTCGTGTAAAGCGACTGGTACCCTCCCGTCAGCGTGAACAATCCTGCGATGATGGCCTGCCACACCAAGGACACGGCGGGGGTATGGAAGCGGGGATTAACGGCGCCTAGCGCGGTCGGGAAAAGTCCCTCGCGCGCGGTGGCGTAAGGAACGCGCGAGCCGGCCAGGACGGAGCCGTTGAGCGTGGCGAAAGTGGAAATCATGACCCCCACGGCAATGAAGGCTCCCCCGGCGCTGCCCAGGAAGCGGCGCGCGGCGTCTGACGCCACGGTTTTGGTGCCCAGAACCTGGGCAGCCGGCAGCACGTGAAAGTAAGCGAGATTCACCAGGACATAGACGATGAGTACCAGCAGCGCCCCGCCAATCAGCGCGAGGGGAACGTTGCGTTGGGGATTTTTGACTTCGCCCGCCACCATGCTGAGATTGTTCCACCCATCATAAGCCCAGAGCGCTGAAACCGTGGCCACACCAAAAGCCGTCAGCAGGCCGCCGTGCCCACCCGCTGCGAAGAACGGGTGGAACCCCTGCCACGAGCCGTGACCGTATGTAAGGCCCAGCACGATGAGGACGCCAAGCACCAGCAGCTTGGAAGCGGTGAAGAGAGTTTGTACGGCGCCGCTCCGGCGCACCCCAAGAATGTTCAACCCGGAAAGCAGCAAGACCATCAGCGTGGCGCCAATCTGGAGGCCCGTCAGGCGCAGTTCCAATGCGTGGCCGCCGACATTGAGGGAAGTTCCCCACACCGTATCGTGCAAGCGCGGGAAGAAGTAGGCGAGGTAGAGGACAAAACCCGTGGCGATCGCGGCAATCGAGGCGGTCTTGGCAATGATGAACTGCGTCCAGCCGTAAAGGAATCCGAACAGAGGGCCGTAAGCGCGGTGCATGTATACGAATTCGCCGCCCGCTTCCGGCATGGCCGCGCCGAGTTCGGCATAGCTGAGCGCACCGAAAAGGCTGAGGACTCCTGCGGCCACGAACACCGCGACGACCATCGCGGGCGTACCCACCAGTTGCAGCATGATACCCGGAACCACGAAAATCGCGGTCCCGATCATGGTGCCCGCCACCACCGAGGTGGCGCCGAACACCCCCAGGCCTTTCACCAACTCGCTTTGAGATTTATCGCGCATGGGGCTCTGTTGCATTTAAGAACCGACCTCTTCGAGTGCCGCGAGGAAAAGATTTACCACAGCGGCACGGAGATCACGGAGAAAAGCACTCTTCTTGCGCGGATCGAGATTACGGTTCACAAGGCTGTTGCCCACAATTTTTTCTCCGTCTGCTCTCCGTGATCTCCGTGCCTCTGCTATGAAAATGACTGTGCCGAAGGCTCATGCGAATCTGTGGTGAATTCCTTTCTTGAATTGCGCCTCGACCGCGCTGTACCTCTGCATTCTGGATTATCAAGCGTGAATAGTAAATGATGAACGCGGGGGCGAATCGTTCTTTCCCGATTTATCATTCATCGCTTGCCGTTCGCAATTCATAATTCAGAATTCATAATTTAGAATTTCACTCTCCTACAACCGGCGCGCGCTGGCGTTACCAGGCTCACCAAAAATCCCACGGTGAACGTTACGACTGTTCCAATGGCGACGTACCACGTCCAGGCGATGGTGGTGTAGTGGATGACATAAGCCAGTGTGGCGAGGGCGCACACCGCGCCGACGAAAGCGCCGCGGCTGGAGGCACGGCGGGTCAGAACTCCCAGCAGAAAAATACCGAGCATGCTGCCGTAGGGAACGCTGGCCACGGTGAGCGCGAGCTCTAGCGCGCTACGTTGAAGGTACTGCGCCGCCAGCGCGATCGAGATGATCACCGCCCCCCAAATCAGCGTCGCGAGGCGTGACACGCGCAGGTAATGCCGATCATCAGTCCTGGGGCGCGCAAAGGGCTTGTAGAAATCCATCACCGAACTCGACGCCAGGGAATTGAGCGCCGCGCTCAGATTGGCCATGCCGGCAGCGAGAATCGCGGCGGTCAGCAAGCCGCAGAGCCCCACCGGAAGCCTGGTGATGACGAAGGTGGGATAAATCTGGTCAGGCCGGGTGAACGCGACACTCGGAGGAAAATGCTGATAGAAAGCGTAGAGCACCACCCCCACAACCAGGAAAAGGGTGAATTGGAGCAATACCACAACTCCACTTGCCAACAGCGCACCCTGACTCTGGCGGCGGCTGCGCGCGGCGAGCAATTGCTGCACGATCATTTGATCCGTGCCGTGGCTCGCGGTATTCAGAAACATGCCGCCCACCAGCCCCGTCCAGAACAGGTAGGGCTGATTCCAGTCAAAGTGAAAATCAAGCACGGTGAACTTACCGCCCGCCGCCTGCGCCACCCGCACCACTTCTCCCCAACCACCGGGAAGAGCGTGCAGGGCGAGGAAGAGGCCAGCCACCGTTCCCGCAATGTAGATGGTAAGTTGGATGACATCCGTCCAGATGACCGCCGTGAGCCCGCCTTCCAAGGTGTAAAGCAAGGTCAGCACGAAGATAATCACGAGTGAGGCCGCGACGCCGGTTTTGAAGATGATCCCAATGACGATGGAAATCGCAAACACCCGCGCTCCCTCCGCGAGCGCGCGCATGACGAGAAACAAGCTTGCGGTGAAGAGTCTCAGCGCGTGTCCAAAACGTTGCTCGATAAGCTGGTAGGCCGTGTAGAGGTCGCCGGCAAAATAACGCGGGATGAGAAGGAAGCTCACCACCACCCGCGCCACCAGGTACCCAAAGACAAGCTGAAGGAAGCCCATGTTGGAGCGGAAGGCGATGCCGGGGGTACTGATGATGGTCAGGATGCTGGTTTCCGCGCAGACAATCGAAAGCGTGATGGCCCACCAGGGCAGGCGGTTTCCCCCCAAAAAATAATCGCGCAAAGTCCGCTGGCCCTTGCGGAAACGCGCCCCAAAGGCCGTGATGGCGACAACGTAGACGATGACGACGGCGAGATCGATCCAGCTAAAAGCCACTCCCACTCCTCGGATGAAGTGATGGCCCACGCTAGCGAGCATCATGACTGCCCAATTTAGCGGGAACTACCGTATTCAATGCGGCTCTGCCGCAGGTCATCAATCAGTGGCCGACCGCAGTTTGGACAAGCTTGAGCAAGCATACCCCATTTTGCCAACCTCAAAGAGGTCCAATATCATTAGAAGCTGGGGAAAAAGCAATCTCGCGCAGAGACGCAGAGGCGCAGAGATTCGGAATAAACAACTGGTTTGTTTACTTTTCGTCTCTGCGCGAGATACTTTTGCACTTAAACGTCTTCGTCAAGGTATAAGTCGATGAAGAGGTGGTTCAACGACCGGACACCAGTGGGTCAATTTTGGGAGGTGGAATCCGGTTCCGTTCGATGTGGGCGTTGATTTCTTCCTGGTGGCCGCTATAGTAACTAAGAGCATCGAATACCTGTGCCAGAGTCAGATGAGGCAACGCGCTGGGAATCTCTTCTGCGGCAACTCCCAACCGCCAGGTCTCGACAATCGCCCGGACCGGCGTGCGCGTGCCCAGGATGATCGGCTCGCCGCCGAGGATCTGATCATCATTTGCAATGTATCGGTGTTCCGTTGAAGTCGTCATTTTCACCTCAGAGAATTATATCGTATCTGTTCAGCCACTCGAAATTGGACTTACTGCCCAGACTGGCACAACCGAATGGCAACCCCGGACGAAATTCCCGCCCGCGGCACGATGAGACGTTGGCGCGCGGTTTTTTCTATCACGGGTTTACGCCGCGTTGTACACTTCTGCTTGACGAGGGCCTCCCTGTAGAGGTCCCCCTTGAGGTGAGCTGAAATGAATCATGAGCCAGGGTCAAGAAAGACTAAGGCTTCGCAAAACTTGGAGGGCTTTTCCCAAATCAGTGTCTGCGGCTACAAGTCGATCGCGCATCGGCAATCGATCGACATAAGACCCCTAACCATCCTCGCTGGCGCGAATAGCTCAGGGAAATCAAGCATTGTGCAGCCGATCCTCATGCTGAAGCAGACACTCGAAGCGAGTTATGACCCAGGTACGCTCCTGCTCGATGGTCCAAATGTAAGGTTCACTTCGGGCGATCAATTCCTATCCCGGGTCGGCAAGGGGAATTGCCAGGACGCCTTGGATATCGAAATGATTATTGGGTCTAACAAGAAATCCAGAATCCTATATAAGTGGCACCCAGACAGAGGCTTCGAGATTCAAGAAATGACCTATCGGACACGCGAACGGGAGAATACGCTACGCCCAAACATGACGGAAACAGAGATTGTGTCCGCCAATCCAGACATAGAGAAGGGCTTTAAGATGTTCGGAGGGAACGAACAGTTCAAGTGGGTGGTGACACGCGATCGTTGCTTCCTGGGCGTGGAGATTACCTTAGCGGGGAAGCGGACACTGAGTGCCATAAGCGGAGGCCTAATTGGCCCCCCCAGGATTGCTGTCGAACAGCTTCGCCAGTTGATTCATGTTCCCGGTCTCAGAGGAAATCCGGTAAGAACGTATCCAGTAACAGCCGTGGGCCCAACCTTCCCAGGGACTTTCGAAAACTACGTTGCCAGTGTGATCGCCCAGTGGCAGGCAGACAAGGACACAGACGCATTGGAAGCGGTAAATCGGGCCCTAGAGGGCCTAGGATTGACGTGGAAGGTTGCGGCAGAGCCTGTAACCCATACGCAAGTCCAGCTCAAAGTGGGGCGCCTGCCTCATGCTAAGCGGGGTGGCGCGCACGACCTGGTTAGTATTGCCGATGTGGGGTTTGGGGTTTCGCAGACCTTACCGGTGATCGTCGCGCTCTTGGTCGCGCAGCCCGGACAAGCTGTATATTTGGAGCAACCGGAAATTCACTTACATCCTCGCGCCCAAACCCGAATGGGCAACTTACTGGCTGAAGCTGCTCGCCGCGGTGTCAGAGTCATTGTAGAAACTCATAGTTCGCTTCTCTTGCGAGCAATCCAGACCCTGGTGGCAAGAGGCGAAATCTCCCCCGACTTGGTAAAACTCCACTGGTTTACTCGCCAGGAGGATGGATCGACAGAGGTCAACAGCGCTGATCTGGACAGGGACGGTGCGTTCGGCAACTGGCCCGAGGATTTCGATGAGACGGCAATAGCTGCTGAGAGGGACTATCTGGATGCTGCGGAGGCGCGGAGCCAGGCCCAATGAAATCGGCAGATTCCAAGCGCTTGGTCATCGACGCTTCAATTGCCAGGGCTGCCGGACGAACCGACCACCCTGTCTCCAAGGCATGCAGGGTTTTCCTGGAAGGTGTCTTGAAAATCTGCCACCGCGTGGTCTTGACAAAGGAAATCAGGGAGGAATGGAATAAACACCAGACCCAATTCAGCATGACGTGGCGCGCTTCGATGGTTGCTAGGAAAAAAGTTGCGTGGTGTGAAGTTGCTCAGAATGAGGTGTTCCGAACCAAAATCCGAAAACTCGACTTTTCGGAGACAGAGCACGCAGCGGCGTTGAAGGATGCTCATCTAATTGAAGCTGCCCTGGAGACCGACCTTAGGGTTATCTCGTTGGATGAAATTGCACGCGGTCTGCTTCGAAGGGCCGCCCAAGACGTGAAACAGTTGAAACGGGTGCATTGGGTGAATCCGACAAAGGATGAAGAGCACACCATGGAGTGGCTTGAGGGCGGCGCCGAAGACGAAGAGGTTAGGCGGTTGGGCTTTGACGACTCTGCTTAACTGGGTGCAATTTCCGAAGCGGGTACGGTTGTAAGCTTCCTCCCCGCCTCAGCGCAGATCGGCCTCCGACGTCGGACACGACTGGACTGATTTACACGCGAAATCAACGATCAAAGCAAGCTACAAGCGCAGTGTTCCAGGGCCACAACCAATCGCGTCTCGCAGGGGCACCCCTCGTGGGCATAGGCGTTAACCTAAGGGCGAGAACCACCTCAAAGCCCGCGAAGCGGGCGTTGTCATTCTAGCCCACGGCGAACCAGCCGTGGGACAGGGCGCGGGCGGCGGGGCAAGTAAGCCCCGTACGGGGCGACATCCGGTGCCGCTCGCCGAGAATCGAGCATGATCGGGGGCAGCCCTTTGACGCAGGAAAACCGCGGATGCCGCCCCTGCCGGGGCTTACAGATTTTCTTCCCTATTCGCACCCCACGGCTGGCGCCGTGGGCTACAGGATGCCGCCCGCTACGCGGGCTTACGGCCTCTCCGCCCTTAGGTTAACGCCTATGCCCCTACGAAACTCATGGAATCGGAAGCCGCAACCAGCCTCGCCTTGCACCGGGGGGACGACGGTGCTGTAATCGAAAGCTGTGACGTCTTCCGATACCCATCGCGCCATCGACGCAGTCTGGAGAATCGAGTCGCCGAGGCTCATCGCGGGCCTCACGCGGATCGTGCGGGACGTCGGCATTGCCGAGGATCTCGCGCAGGACGCTCTGGTGGCCGCGCTCGAGCAGTGGCCGGAGTCGGGCATTCCCGACAACCCCGGCGCCTGGCTTATGGCTGCGGCTAAACATCGCGCCATCGATCTGCTGCGCCGTAATACCATGCTCGATCGCAAACACCAGGAACTCAGCTATGAGATGGAGACCCGGCAGCACTTGGCCAGGGCGGATTTTGAGGCGGCCGTGGACGATGAAATCGGTGACGACCTGCTGCGCCTCATCTTCATATCCTGTCATCCGGTTCTCTCCACCGAGTCGCGAGTGGCGCTCACTCTTCGCTTGCTCGGAGGCCTGACAACCGACGAGATCGCACGCGCATTCCTTGCCCCGGAGCCGACCATCGCGCAGCGAATCGTTCGGGCCAAGCGCACTCTCGCTGAGGCGCGCGTTCCCTTCGAAGTGCCCCGCGGGCCTGAACTTGCCGCGCGTCTCGCCTCGGTGCTTGAGGTCATATACCTTGTCTTCAACGAGGGCTACTCGGCGACCGCAGGTGACCACTGGATGCGCACGAGCCTTGTGGAGGATGCGCTACGCCTGGGCCGCATTCTGGCAGAGCTTGTTCCCAACGAATCAGAGGCGCATGGCCTCGTGGCCCTGATGGAGATTCAAGCATCCCGCACGAGGGCGCGCGTGGGGCCGTCGGGAGACCCCATCCTGCTCCTGGACCAAAACCGCGCGCTCTGGGATCAACTCCTCATCCACCGCGGTCTCACGGCTCTCGAGCGCGCGGAAAAGCTCGGCGGCGCGCGGGGCCCGTACGCGCTTCAGGCCGCCATCGCCGCCTGTCACGCCCGATCGCGGTCCCCGGAGGAAACGGACTGGGCGCGCATCGTGGGGCTGTACGAGACGCTGGCCCAGCTTGCGCCATCCCCCGTCGTGGAAATTAATCGCGCCGTGGCGGTCTCGATGGCGTTCGGCCCCGCCGCAGGGCTTGAACTGGTGGACGCGCTGACTTCCGAGCCTTCGCTCAAGAACTATCACCTCTTGCCAAGCGTGCGCGGCGACCTTCTCTCGAAGCTCGGCCGCCTTGAAGAGGCGCGCGCGGAATTCGAGCGCGCCGCGTCGCTCACCCGCAACGCCCGAGAGCGCAAACTTCTCTTCGATCGCGCTGCAGCTTGCACGGGCGCGTCTACGCCACCCCAGCCACAGTAACGCGCCCGGCGCGGCTGAGCGAGAGGCCCTGAGTCCGAGTTCCTCGCCGGTGGTCCCCAGTCCGATTGGGCCAAAAAGTCGCCTTTTTGGTATAAATGAACTCTCGCGGTAGGACGTTTTGTCATGGACGTCGGGCCTGTGGCGGCCTTCGTATTCCGCACTGCTTGCTGTCTACGACTTTCTGCCTTCCGCCACCACATAGCCAAACAGCTCGCCGGAAACCACGCGGCCGATTTGGACATCAACCATCCGGTTAGGTGGAATCTCCGAGCCCGGGAGGACAACTTTCAGATAATTTGTCGTTAATGCCACGCGGGCTCCTTCTTCCTGCCCCGCCAAAGAGAGCGCTGACGTACGTCGTCCCACTTGCGCGGCAAGAAAGGCCTCGCGTTTGGCATCGATGACGGCGCGGACTTCCTGACTGCGTTCGCGCGCCACGCGGCCGTTCACTTGCCCGCCGGCGGTCGAGGCGGGAGTGCCCGGCCTAGCCGAGAAGGGGAAGATGTGCAGGTAGGTGAACGGGAGCGACTCGATGAAACGCAGACTGGCGGCGTGATCCTGGTCAGTTTCGCCCGGGAAGCCCACCATCACGTCGGCTCCGATTGCGGCGTTGGGAATCTGCTCGTGGATGGCCAGAATCCGCTCCGCATACTGCTTGGTCCAGTAGCGGCGGTTCATCAGACGCAGGATTCGGTCGCAACCGCTTTGGAGGGGAACGTGGAAATGCTGCGCCATGCGGACCTCACCGGCCACCAAGCCAATCAGCGCGGGGCTAACGTCCATGGGCTCAATCGAGCTGATGCGAATGTGCGCGATGGAGGTTTCGCGCAGGATGCGCTCCACCATGCCCAGAAAATTGATGCGCCGGTCCAAGTCGCGCCCGTAACCGCCCAAGTTTATTCCCGAAAGCACAACCTCCTGATAGCCGGTATGTTCAAGCTGCCGCACCTGCTCCAGCACCTTTTCCGGCGCAAGGCTGCGGCTCTGCCCGCGCACCGTAGGGATGATGCAAAAGGAACATCGAGCGTCGCAGCCATCCTGGATTTTCAGCGTGGGGCGCGTGCGATCATCGGCGAATACGGGGGCAAAATGGAATTCCTCCGTAATATCGCCCACCAGAACCTTGGCAGGGGCTGGGTCGAAGAGAATTGGGTAATCGGGTGATCGGGTGATCGGGCAATCGGGTGAGTGAACTGCTTGCTCGTCATTTGTACCTTGCAGCTTATCACTCGCATTCGAACCTTGGATTTGTACGAGACGAGAATGGCGTGGCATGTCCGCTGCCGCGGCGGCTGCCTCATGCGCCGGGCCGAGCAGCGTGCTCACCAGGTGCTTGTGGGAATTCCCCACCACCCAAACGACACCTTCCAGCCGCGCAATTTCTTCCGGCGCCCGCTGGGCATAGCAGCCCGTCACCAGGATGCGGCACTGCGGATTCCGCCGATGGATTCGCCGCACGAATTGGCGCACTTCCGCGTCCGCCGATGAGGTAACCGTACACGTGTTCAGAATCGCCACGGCGCTGTCTTCCACGCTTGCAACTTCCTGAAGCCCGGCCTGAAGCAATTGCTGCTTCAACGCGGCGCCGTCTGCCTGGCTGGCGCGGCAGCCAAAATTGAGGATGTGAAACGTTGCCATGTTCAGAGGGGAATTGTAACTGAGGTGGGGGTGGACCGCTACTGAATCCCGGCAGGAGGGGCAACCTTCGCGAGACACACTTCACCGCCCCTGTGGGCGCTAGAGGCGCTTACGCGCCCATGCGGGGCCCAATGAGTGTGAGTGAGAAAGACTAAGCCGTGGAAGCTGTAGCCCTGCGCTGTTGGAAGCACTCCCGACAATATACGGGCCGGCCTTGAGTCGGCTTAAAAGGCACCGTCGTCTCCTTACCACACTGCGAACACGTGGTGGTAGTTTCAACGCGCTGGTAGCCCTGGCCGCGCATCATCTGACTCCGTTTTGACTTGCAGGGCTTGCACCGCTTGGGTTCATTCTTGAAACCCTTGTCGGCAAAGAACAGTTGTTCCCCTGCGGTGAAAACGAAATCCCCGCCGCAATCGATGCACTTAAGGACCCTATCCCGGTATTCCATGCCTCGCTCCCTTGTTTGAACAGGGCCTCACCCGGAACAATATGCCGGAAGATGAAGAAGGGCGCGGGTTCTCGCCCTTCCCATTCTTAGTTCAGCACACTAAACACTCAGTCCTGTTCGTGTCTGGCCTTCTTACGAGCCCTTTTACGAGCCAATGCTGCTTTTACTCTTTTCTTCTCGCCCGGTTTCAGATAAAAGGAATGCTTTTTGATTTCTTTAATGATGTCCTCTTGCTGAACCTTCCGCTTAAAGCGACGCAGCGCGTTCTCCAAAGACTCTCCGTCCTGAAGTCTAACTTCAGCCAACGATCAACACCCCCGTTTCAATTAGGAATAATGAGAGCATAAACCTGAGGAGCAGGTAGCTGGATTGTTACCTACCGGCACGGATAAGTCAAGGGCATTTTGGCGTTTTTTTGCGACCTATTGTCCTGGTTATGCGACCGGTCATCCAGAGGGGAAAGGTTCCAACGGGAACGCGCCTTGCGGCCATGCCGAACTGGGGGACGGGATTGCTCCGGCTGAAAGGGGAAATGCCTTTTGGCGCCTCCCACGGCCCCACACTCCTCCCCTTCGGGGACCAAGCTGAGGCCCGTCTGTTTCGAAATAATTGTTAACCTGATGGGGTTCTTGACCCTATGGAATGGTTGTGCTAGGGTCAGCTTCCGAGTTTGTCTCGCTCGGCGGTTCAATGGCCGAAATCCTAAAGTTAGAGAACAGCTCCCTCGAATACGCTTTGGAATACGCTGTGCACCTCATTCTGCGTGGCAAGGTGGTCGCGTTCCCTACCGACACTTTCTACGGACTGGGTGCAGACCCCTTTAACCTGGCGGCGGTCAGTGAGATCTTTCGCATCAAGCGCCGCACTGCGGACCGGCCGATTCCTCTTCTGGTTGATTCCATCGACCAGGCTGCCGACCTTGCCGATCATCCCCCCAGACTGTTCTTCACGCTGGCGCAGAAATTCTGGCCCGGCGCTCTCACGCTGGTGGTTCCCGCTTCCGCCCAGATCCCGCTGAAGGTCACTGCGAACACCGGCAAGGTGGGATTTCGTTGGCCGCTGGCGCCGTTCGTCGTCGCCATGATTGCGGCGGCAGGGCGTCCGCTCACCGGCACCAGCGCCAACCTTTCCGATATGGAGTCCTGCTCGACCGCGGACGAGGTGGACTGCCAAATCGGCGACGTGCTACCGCTGATTTTGGATGGAGGCTTAACCCGAGGTGGACTGGCCTCAACAGTGGTCGAACTTACGGGTGAAACCGGCCGCATCGTGCGCCCGGGCGGTATCCCTGAGTCTGAGTTGAAGGAGTATCTCGGCTGATTTCTGCGCGCTTCCGTTACGGATTTCTGCTGGTGCTTATCCTGGCGCTGCTGGCTTGCGCCTGGGGTGAGTGGTCTCTGTACGCCGCCGTCCGCTGGCAGGCGGGCGACGATGAGGCGCGGCCCGCCGACGCCATCGTGGTCTTCGGCGCCGCAGAGTACAATGGGGCGCCGTCACCCGTATTCAAAGCTCGGCTGGACCATGCGCTGGAACTCGACGGCCGCGACTTGGCGCCCGCCATCATTACCACTGGCGGCAGCGGCGGGGATCCGCACTTCACCGAAGGGGGAGTGGGGCGCGATTACCTGATTCAACAGGGGGTGGCGGAAGAGAAGATCTCCTCTGAAACGCGCAGCGATACCACTTTCGAGAGTGTCAATGCCGTCGCCCAAATCCTAAAGCAGCGCCATGCGCGCACCTGCATTGCTGTAAGCGACGGTTTTCACCTCTACCGCATCAAGTTGATGTTCCGCGCCGCGGGGATTACCGCCTTCGCCTCTCCAGCCCCCAATAGCCCCATCGAAGATGACCCCACCTTGCGCACGCTATACTCGCTCCGCGAATTGGGGGTCACCACGCTTTGGCACCTGGGATTGAGGCTGTAAAGCGGGACACGGGACACGGGTTAGGAGTTTGTGAATCTGGAACGCTGCGTTTTGAATCCGGGATCTGAGCACGTCAATCGGCAATCATCAATCGACAATCGGCAATTCTTCATTCCCGCGCCTTGCGTTTGCGGCTCCAATACCACCACTGGCATTGCTCAGCGGGGAGTTGCGGATCCCGTGCCTGCGCCACGGCTGCGCGGAAAGTGTCAAGGACGCAAATGTCCTGACTCTTGCCTGTGACCTGGCAGAGCTTCTCGTAAAGGCTTTCGGGCTTTTGCCGCGCAAGTTGCTTGACCGAGCGAATGCCCAACAGATCAAAGTCTCGCAGCATCGCCGGTCCGATGGATACCAAATCTCCTAAACTCCGCTCATCCGACACCATGGCGTTTCCTCCGGAAGGTCAAACGAGAATATCGTACTTTGGTTTCGACACAGGAAGTTGACATATTGTCGCTTTACAATGTGACATTATGTAGCTGGCCAGTTTTCGTCACCATTTATTTTCATGGATATAGCCGGAGTCGCGGTAGGGATGCCGGTTAACCCGGCACCCCCCGCACGGATCCGTACGTGCGCTCATTAGCGCATACGGCTCTTCACTCCGACGGGTAGCGGCCGAAATGGCCGCACACCCACC
>JBEKLF010000158.1:0-20007 GCA_050010335.1 Terriglobia bacterium | reverse complement strand
GCACCGCACCAAAATCAAAATCCATCACGGCGACGCGCTTCTTGTTCTGCGCCCACCCTCCCGACGCCACCGTCAGGGTGATCAAAACAACCCCCAATACTCTCCGCATGGTCTCCTCCGAAATCGAATTGGGCCCGGCGAAACCCCAGGTCAAGCCACCCACTCGGCGCGCAGACGACCGCTCCAAACGCTACGACTCCGCCCCTACGCCCCTTAACCACGGGTCATGACTTGCCCATTCCCCTACCCTCCCGGGAGGGTTCGGGATCCCAATATTGTCCGGCCCAAGTTCCCTGGACTCTGCTCTGCCACTAGTCAATGTGCCGATTGTAACACCTTGTGGAAGAGAATAAAAGGCACACTCCAAAGCAAAGGTCGGAACGGCGAGGGTGCCAATGAGGGCCAATTTGTGGGATTAATGCGAAGGTGTGGCCAATCTTTTGCTCTTTCGCGCTTCGAGACGCTTCGTTTCCTCCGCCTGCATTTCGGCGACGCTCTGGGAGACTTGCGGGGAGTAAAACGCTCGAACCAGGACGGGGTTGGTCCAGCGAGGTTCAGCATTGGCGGCCGACACATAATTCTCCAAGGCGTCCTCGACTCGGTGTGACCTCCACAAGGCAACTGCCAGGCCCATTTGAGGCGTGTTCCACTGCGCAAAACCAGTTTCCCGGAAGCCCTCAGCCCCGGTAAATCGCTGGATGGCAGCGCTGGAGTCGTTGCGCTCCAACTCAACCCAGGCCAAGTCATTTTGCAGGAGTTCGTTTCCCGGCCGTTCCTGGGCCAGTTGTCGCAGCAATGCTTCTGCCTCGGCGTACTTCGCGGCACGGTAATACCACCACCCCAAGCGGCCCATGAGTTCGGGAGGAATCCTGCTACCCCCAACTCCCTTGGCACTGCCCGCCAATTCATTCGCGGGGATTGAATCTCCTGCCATCAGCGCAAGCCCGGCGTATTCGATCCTGATCTGGTTCTCGATTGTGGTCGTCGAGGCCCTCCGGTCCGTCAACATAAAGCTCTGGAAATCCTGCACCGCGACCTGCCCAAGGTTCGAAGCGCTTAGGGCATCCGCGTAACTCCACACCAGTTGCACTTCCGTCTGGATTCGCTTGGGAGTCAGGTCCAGAAGGTTTCTGTAGGCTTTGGCCGCCGCGGAAAAATCTCCCAACGCCATTTCAGCACTGGCTTCAATGGCGAAGGCGTCCCACTCGTGGGGGCGAAGCTTTAACCAAAACGCCGCTACGTCGAGGGCCTGCTGGCTGTGCTGTACGGCCAAAGCTCGCCGCGCGGTTGAGGCCGTGTAGGTGACAACATTCTCCGCATCGGCAGGATACAGGTTCAGGAGCCTTTGATATGTGGAGCCGGCCGCCGCATAATCACCCATCGCGATCTGTGCATCCGCCAGGACAGTGAGAGCTCTGGCATTTTCGGGCTGCAAATCGAGCGAAGCGGAGGCAAACTTCGCGGCCTGGTCGAAATGCTGCGCGTTAAGTGCGCCCATGGCAACGTTGTTGGCAAACTCCCCGACCGCGGCTGCTTCCGAGGGAGATTCCGCCAGGAGTTGACGATAGCTTGCCAGGCCCGCGGGGAACTCCAACAAGGCAAATTTCGCCTCGGCGAGGATGGTAAGGGCATCTGTTTGGTCAGCGTGCAAGCCGAGCGACCGTGCGGCTGCCGTTTCCGCCGCCGCAAAGTTCCTGGCGGCCAGGGCTCGACCCGCGCGCTCGGTCAAATACACGTACTCCACTTCCAACGGCTGCTCGGAAGTCTTGCTATCCCAATGTTCATCCGAGATCAGTTTTTGAATCTGTGCAATCCGCTCGGAGGGCAGCGGGTGCGAGCGGAAATACCCTTCCAAGGTTTCAAGCGCGAGCGTGGAGAGTTCTTCCTGCGGGCTTTGCGCCCTCCTCGTCTTTGCCTGATAGAGCTGGTCAAAGGTCTGGAACAACCGAACCGCACCGAGCGGCGAATAACCTGCATTCACTGCAATCCGGGTGCCCTCCCGGTCGGCTTCAAGCTCCTGAGTCTTGCTATAACCCTCTTCGAAGACTGCTACGGGGATCATCACCAGCGCGTCGAGCGGGAACTTGTGCACCGCCGCTTGCGTCTGGACCCGCTCCGCGCAATCGTAATGGTCAATGTGCTCGACCTCGTGGCCAAGGACGCTTGCCAACTCGTCTTCGCTATCCATCAGCGCAATCAGCCCGTCGCCAATGAAAACGTGCCCACCCGGCAAGGCGAAAGCGTTGACGAAATTAGGATCGAAAATATAGTGGAAGCGGTAGGGCAGCTTCCGGTGGGCGCCCGCGGAGACACGGCGGCCCACTCTGTCAATGTAAGCCTGGACGACCCGCGTCGTGGAAGCCTCTTTGGCATATCCGCCCACGCTGCCGTACTCCCTCGCCAGTTCGTTGCCGATCCTGATTTCCTCCTGATCTGACATCCGAGTAAAGGTGACGGGGAGCCGCGTGAGTTCGTGTTCCGTGTCCGCGACAAGGGAGAGCACGGCCTCCGGCCCAACTGGCGCATTGATCCTCTGCTTCTGGCTCGTGATCAGAGCCACGCCGAGGAGCAGAAAGGTGAGTGCAAATGCGCCCCACTGTTTCATAAGTACGCTCGCAGAACTTCTTTGTACCGCGTATAGAGAAAAGAAACTGAAAGTAAGGCGATTCCCAGGGCGATGAAGGTCAAATAGCGGTCGCGCGGCGCCAAGCCCCAGACATCGACGAAAACAATCTTGCCGACGCATATCAGAAGCAAACTGAGGGCGCTTAGGCGGAAGCTGCGCTCTTTAACCGCCAGGGCAAACAGGAACACCGCGACGGCCTCCGCGCCCCAAGCCACCGTAGACATGCCGTAGGCGCGCAACTCCAAATAAAGCAGTCCGGTGAGCAGAATGAACGAAACAAAAAAGAATACCTGCGCGGGATTCCGGTTGAGGCTCGACAAGGCTCTCTTCAGCCGTCCTCCCTTTTCGGTCGTGGCTCCCGGACGTGCCAGTTTGAGCCGGCGACCGACGAGAAGGGCGAGGAAAACAAGGGCAATGGAAGTCCCCACCGTCATCCATCGCCCCGACCAGAGGGAAGGTGAAGGGAAATAGCTGCGCTGATAGAAATTGTGTAGAACGGTGCGGAAGAAAACTCCAGCCGTCAGCAACAGAGCCTGGCCAAGAAAAATTCGCCGCCCATAGCGCCAGGCTATCAACGCGAACAGCAAAACCAAACTTGCCCAAGCGGCAGCGATCCAATCGAGACCCAACTCAAAACGGATGGCGGCGGCAACGGTAATGGTGCCGAGGTAGCAATGGAGATCCGCCGCCTTGAGTCGAGAGTCGGTGGCGAGGAAATCTCCCGATTGGTGTTCAAGCCGCCCATAGACGAAATAAAACAGAAGCGCCAGGGGGAGGGCGATTTACAAGCGTGGGCTCAGTTGCCCGGCGGTCCCCTCGGCATTGAAATCGACAAAGAAGATGCGGAAGAAGCTCGCCATGAACAGTGCGTAGCTTTGCAGGCGCAACGATGCGGACCGACGCTCGAAGCCCAACTGAAAGAGCACCAAACCGATTAGGGCCCAGCCCAGCGCCACGCTTGCCGGCCAGAGCTGATACCAGGCAAGCAATGCCACCACGAATGTCGCTACCCAGGTGTAGGCTTCGGGAATTCGAACGGTCCGAACCGTTGCGGAAAAGCCGATCCAACGCGAGGCCACATACAAAAGGGCCGCGGCCAGGGAGATGGATAGGACGGCCCGCGCGTTGAAATACGAAACCTCGACCACGGCAAAATTGGCAAAGACTACGCGCAAGAATCCGAGCAGCGCGAAGCTGTTTGCCAGGACGGAAAGTTCCTCGAATTTCCAGCGGGATCCCACCACCGCCAGGAGAAGAGCGGAGGCAGCAAACCCCACCGCCAGCCAGGGCTCCGCGCATATCGCCCAGACGGCCGCAAGCAGCAGGAATCCGCCCAGGTAAGACTGAAATCGATAGAACCTCTTCTCGAAGCCGGTCTTAATGAGATCCGGCCAGCGGCGAGGAACCCAATGCGCATTGGCAAAGATTGCCAAAGCGGCAAGGGCAAAGACCGCCGCCCGGTGGGGGTCGCTAAAGTCTGTGGCCTTTGTTTCCCGAAGATGGGAGATTTGCTGGGTATCCACAAAGAATATGTGCCCGGCCACCAACAACTCGGCCGCAATGCCCAGCCACCGGAAAAGAATCTCTCGGGTAAATACGCCGGCGAGAAAGAGCGCCTCGGCTTCGGCGAGCCATAGGACGGGTAAAGTAGCTCCGGAGTATTTGAACGGCAACGCCGCCACCATGAGCATAGCGCCGATGGTGCTGAGAATTACAAACGGTGTCCGGCGCCGGCGATTCGATGGCAACTGTCCCAGCGCAAACTCAATCGCCCCGAGCGCCAAAAGACATCGGAACGCCCATTCCGGATGCACGGATTGGTACTTCAACAAGCCCAGAAATAGGAAGCTGTTGAGCAATGCCGCGACGGTCGAAATCTTTTCTTCCGCCTCGTGTGACTGGAGGGGTGCACGGTGCTCGCCCGCCGTCCGAGTATCGTTTGGCCCCTTCGCTTCACTCAGGGCAGGCGCTGCATTCGCGCCGGGTATGCGGCGCAGAATATAGGAAACTCGAAATACCAGCCAGTAAAAGGTCAGCAGCGCGGCGCTCGGAATGAACTCCGGGAAGTGATGACGATGCGCACCCATGGGCTCAATGATGGGACGCAGCCAATAGTAGTGGTTTAAGAAAATGGCGACGATCGCGATCACTTCTAGATCGAACCACCTCCTGCTGACCACGATCACCACTAACGCCATAGCCAGTATGGCGCTCGCCAAAAGACTGGTGGCCCCGGCATGGCTGATGTTGATGGTGGAGAAGGCCAGCAGGAAGGCGAGCCCGGTGATGACCCGCGAGTTGTAACGAAGCGTGTGCGCCACCATCGCTGCGGCCACCAGCGTCAGGAACACAAAATCCCATGATTCCGATTTCAGGATTCGCGCGGCGCCAATGTGATTCATCGCGTAGGTGGTGAAGTAAAGGAGAGCCCAACCACCACCGAGCGCGGCGCGAGCCAGGATTCGCCAACGCTCCCGCTGCTCGAAGAAGAAGCCAATGCCTAGAAACGCGCCGCTGACGGCGAAGCCCACAAGCACCTTTCCGGCTGGACCCAACTCGCGCATCTCATAAGCCAGAAACAGCGCCACACCAATCACCACGCTGATCATGCCGAGCTTATTGAGCCAATCGGTGCCGAGAACTTCTTCCAAATTGAGAATGCGCTTGGCAGTCTCATGAGACGAAGGTTTTTGCGCGCCCGATATTTGGAGCTGCGGTGGTGCCATGGGTGGCGCGGGAGCCTTCGCGGCGGGCAGGTCCGCGGGACGCGCGCTGGAAACAGGCGGTTCATTGGCTTGGGCGGTTACTGCCGCGGGAGGCGCAGCCAGCGCGGGTGCCGCGGGGGTCAAGGTGGATGTGGGACGCGGAGGTTCGATTGATGGCCCTTCTGCCCCTACTGCTCCCGTGGAAGGCATGGGTGGTTCAGGCGAGGCCGCCTCGATAGGCGCAGGGCCCTCACGATCCGTTGACATGTGCAGATCGCGAAGCGCCTGCTCCAAAACGACGGTCTGGGCGTTAAAACGGCCTTGGAGTTCCTTAAGCTGCGCTTCGAAGGCATCAACGCGTTTGGTGAGCTTTAGCGAATTGTCCTTATTCTGTTCGGCAAGCTTCCTCGCAGCGCGGGCTCGCACCCAGGCGATGATCGGAAGAACGACGAATAGGCCAACGAGAGCCAGCCCGATCAATGCGCCGAAGAACTCCAAGATGCCTTCCACAGATATGACTCCGAAAGAATTGATGCGTATGCTAGCACCGAAACAGAAAGCAAACAATGACGACTGACGAGGCACCGCCTGACGAAGGCGGAGCTATGGCCTGGCGCGAAGCTCGCCGTGTTTCATCCAATTGAAGAGAAAGAGCACGGCAATCAACAGCATCGGCCCCGCGATGGTCACTACCCAATCAGGATGATGCCGCCAGACGCGCTTCGCGTACCAAATGGCGAGCCCGGCAAAGCCCGCCGCGCCGATCCACTCCCAACGCCAGGAAATCGCGAGCACTGCCAGGACGATGTAAACGGGAACAAGGTGAATCAAGAGCGCAACGACTGTCTTCCCGAAGCCATAACCCTCACTGAAAACGTCCAGCGCAAACATGCTCAGAAAAATGGCGAAGGCAATACAGATGGCGCGCGGTGTCCAGAACAGCAACCTTTTTGAAGGAGTATTCATTCCGCCTCCTGCTGCGACCGAGATTGAGCGGCGCGATTATAACCTGGAACCTTGCATGAGGCGCGCTCATAGACTTCAGTCTGCGGGATGAATCCGAACATCGCTACCGGGTGTGTGACAGTTTTCGAAGTGTCATAGGAGAAAAGACAGGGTGCGGTAAAAGCAGTGCGGCGCGCGGCAACGCCTCAGTGTTCTTCGTGACTGACAATGCGTTGGCACAGAGACGAAACTCCGTGCCCTTCATGTTAAAGCCTTAGAGACACTGACAACATGGAGAGAGTTGGCCAGAGGCCGCAATGCCGAAGTGCGACGCTTCGGCCCGGCTGCTATAATCGCATGCAGACAGGGACCGTGGCCAAAATGAGGGCTGAATGAGACCCGTGGTGATCGCCGGAGGAGGACTGGCTGGAAGCGAGGCGGCTTGGCAACTGGCCGAGCGCGGCGTGTCCGTGACGCTTTACGAGATGCGTCCGACATGCACTACTCCTGCGCACAAGACCGACCGGCTGGCGGAACTGGTTTGCAGCAACTCGCTAAAGTCGAACGCCTCCGGGTCAGCCTCGTGGCTGCTGAAAGAGGAACTGCGGCGGGCTAGCTCGCTTCTGCTGCGAGTCGCGAGCGAGTGTGCCGTGCCGGGGGGATCGGCGCTGGCGGTGGATCGCGAGCGCTTTGCCGAGGGTGTCACCGCGGTCGTTTCCGGCCACGCGCTCATCACCCTGCGGCGCGAGGAGTTGCAAGAGATTCCGCACGAGGGGCTGGTGCTGATCGCGACCGGGCCACTCACCTCCGACGCATTAGCCGCGCAGCTCCAAGCATTGACGGGTTCCGAGAACCTGGCCTTCTACGACGCTATCAGCCCGGTGGTGGACGCGGAAACCCTGAACATGGAGCGCATCTTCCGCGCCTCGCGCTATGGCAAAGGGGGAGGAGAGGATTACCTCAACTGCCCGTTTACCGAAGATGAATATCGCGTTTTCTACGATGCCTTGGCAAGCGCGGAAACGGTCCAAGCGCATGAGTTCGAGAACGTGAAGTTCTTCGAGGCCTGCCTTCCTATCGAAGAACTGGGGCGGCGAGGGTATGACACCTTGCGTTTCGGTCCGATGAAACCCGTGGGCCTCATCGATCCGCGCACCGGGCGGCAGCCGTTCGCCGTCGTGCAATTGCGGGCGGAGAATCTGCGTTTTTCGAGCTACAACCTGGTGGGTTTTCAAAACCACCTGAAGTTCCCTGAACAGAAGCGGATCATGCGCTTGATTCCAGGATTGGAGAACGCGGAGTTCCTCCGCTTGGGGCAAATCCATCGCAACACCTTTATCAATTCGCCCCGCCTGCTGAATCCGGACATGAGCTTTCGCACCGCGCCCCAGGTTTTTGTCGCGGGCCAACTTTCAGGCGTCGAGGGTTATGTGGAATGCATTGCGACCGGGCTTTTGGCTGGCCTGGCCCTGGCGGGTCGCGCGCGGGCCGGCGGGGCCGCCACCGAGATTGTGAGGGCCAGCGGTGCTGGCCAAGGGCCGAACGCGGTTCGGCCCTACGAACCGCCTCCGCGCACCACGGCGCTGGGGTCATTGGTGCACTACATCACGCACGCCGCCTCGGGGAATTACCAGCCCGCCAACATTTCGTTTGACCTACTGCCGCCGATGGAAAGTCTACCGCGAGCAATTGCACGCGACCGCCGCGCAAGGCGGGCGAAGCAGTGTGAACGTGCGCTGGTGGATTTTGAATGGTGGCTGTCAGCTATCAGCGTTCAGCCATCAGCTAAAGCCTCTGCAGGGGGCTGACCAATAATGATTGACGACTGACAACGGACCACGGACAACGGACAGCGTCATGGATGAACTTCTCACCCGTTACATCAACTACCTTCGCTACGAGCGAAACGCTTCGCCGCACACAATTCGCAACTATCAAAGCGACCTAGTGCAATTTCGGGATTATTTGAAGGGCGGGGACCCCGAGGCCACGGTGGACGTGCGGACCATCGACGCGCTGCGCATTCGCGGATTTTTGGCCTTACTTTTCGAGCGTGAAAAGAAGAAGACTTCCATCGCCCGCAAGCTGGCGGCCGTGCGGGCGTTTTACAAATTTCTCGCGAAGGAAGGAGTGCTGGCCGCCAATCCCGCCGCGACGGTTTCCACGCCCAAGATCGACAAAACGCTTCCCCGCATCATGACGGAAGAGGAGATGAACAACTTTCTCGACCGCGTGGCCGAGGCCGTCAAGAGCGGCGAACCGATGATGCGCCGCGACCGCGCCATTCTGGAGTTACTCTATGCCTCCGGCTTGCGAGTGAGCGAACTCGCCGGCCTCGACCTGCGTAGCGTCAACTTTGGCGACGGCATGTTACTAGTTCGCGGCAAGGGCCGCAAAGAACGCATTGTGCCGTTCGGTTCAAAAGCCAAGCAGGCGCTGGAGGACTACCTTCCTGTACGCGAGAGGGTATTGATGGAGGCAAAGAAGGGCGGGCAGATGGCGCTCTTTCTCAATACTAAGGGGGACCGGCTAACCACGCGCTCCGTTGATCGGCTGCTGAAGAAATACGTGCTGGCCTGCGGGCCGAATGTGAAGACCAGCCCACACTCGATTCGACACGCCTTCGCTTCCCACCTGCTCACCGAGGGCGCGGACCTGCGCGCGATCCAGGAAATGCTCGGGCACCGGAGCCTTGCCACGACGCAGAAATACACGCAGGTGTCGATCAGACAATTGATCGATGTTTACGACAAAACGCATCCCAAGGCGTGAGGCCAGGAGCTAGGATTTAGGATCTGGGATTTAGGAGCTAGAAACTTAGGAGTTAGAAGTTGGAATATAGAAGCGAGGAGCTAGCAGTGAGGAGAGCAATCCCTTCTTCTCGCTTCTAACGCCTAGCTCTTGTCTTTAACGCGTTTCATGGTGGCGGTGGCTCAGAAACCAATCGCCCACGTCCGCCGATGCTTCCGAAAGCATTCCGAAAACCGGTGTGCCCACGCGCACAGCCAGCCCGAGACCTTTGACGCCCAGCCACACCCCCAAGCGCTCAGCCGAATGCGCTGGGTCATGCAGATCAACCCGCGGACGAATCTGCGCGCCCTCGGTACGATAATTCGTCAAAACCAGGCCGGCATACAGCGCCGCTCCGGCCAAGACGGCTAACTCGAGAAGACCGCTGAATATGTTGTGCAATTCTGCTCCAACCACTTTGTCCCTCTCTCTTTCTTCGGTAAATCTCCTATTCCATTTGATTCAACATGACCCCAAAGGGTTACCCAAATTTCAGAATACTGATAATAACTTCCCCGGCAAAGAGTTAGCCATGGCACTTCGGTACCACATATTGTGGTGGCGATGGAAATCAACATGTGTTAATCGACGACGATGTTTCCGATCAGAAGATTCCTCAAATTTGCTGCGCACGATGTTAGAATCGGAAGAAGCGGGAGGGACAAACCTACAATTCCGCAAGGGCCTGGGGGGAGAGCGTTGCGCCTGCACGCGAAGTATTCGGGCCCAAACCCCTCTGAGCTTGGGAACGATGAATGTCGATGCCCTCTAACCTCTACTACTTCGATCCTTGTGCCGCCGAGGCAAGTCTGCAAAACCTGGGCGAGGACTACCTCCTCATTTCCATCCCTCGCGGCGGGGGGAGACCACCTGTCTGGGAACTGCCCGCGGTCATCCTCGTCGACGCCGCCGAAGACGACCTGGCCCGCGTGGAGAAGTCCGCACCCAAGTCCGAGGCTTGGCGGATCATATGCCTGCTGGATGGCGACATACGCCCTTCTCGCAAACTGAAGCCGCGCATCTTCGCCATGCTTCCGCGCGATGTGTCCTGCGTAGTTTTGGAAAAGACAGTTGAAAAAGCGTTTGAGAATCTCCGCGCGCAGGAAGAGCAAGACCGCACACGGCAGGAATTAAGGCAGGCCGTATCGGATCTCGAAACGCTCAACAAGATCGGGGTGGCTCTCTCCACCGAACGCAACACCGATTCGCTTCTCGAACTTATTCTGAGCAAGAGCCGTGAAATCACTTATGCCGACGCCGGCTCACTCTACCTGGTGGACGAAGAGATTGGGGGCGGCAAGCAACTGGTGTTCAAGCTGACGCAAAACGACAGCCATTCGGTGCCCTTTCGCCAATTCAAAATGGACATCGACACCCGCAGCATCTCCGGCTATGCTGCGGCCACCGGGCAGATCCTCAACATTAAGGACGCCTACCGCATTCGTAATCTGCCCTTCCGGCTCAACCGCGACTTTGACCAAAAGTTCGGCTACCGCACCAAGTCAATGCTGGTTCTTCCTATGAAGAATCAGAAAGACGAAGTGATTGGGGTGCTTCAGCTTATCAACTCCAAGAAGCACCCCGGCGTGAAACTGACCTCGCCTAGGATTATAAGGGAGGAAGTCGGTCCGTTCTCACCACAGAGCCAGGATCTAGCTTCGTCGCTGGCCAGCCAAGCCGCGGTGGCCCTGGAAAACAATCGGCTTTACCGTGACATCGAGAAGCTGTTCGAAGGTTTCGTGGGCGCCTCGGTGACGGCCATTGAATCGCGCGATCCCACCACCTTCGGCCACTCGGAGCGGGTGGCCAAACTCACCGTGGCCCTGGCGGAGACGGTGGACCGCATGGACTCCGGCCCTTATAAAGACGTCCATTTCACGCGGGAAGACATTCGCGAGATTCGTTACGCATCAATCCTGCACGATTTCGGCAAGGTGGGCGTGCGGGAAGAAGTCCTGGTCAAAGCCAAGAAGCTCTACCCGCCGCAGCTCGAACTGATCAAAAAGCGGTTCCAGTACATTCGCAAATCCCTGGAACTAGAGGCCTGCCGGAAGAAGCTCGACCACGTGCTGCGGAACGGGAATCAAGGTTATGAGGAGTGCTTCGGCTTGATTGAGAGCGAGCATTGCCGGGAAGTGCAAAACCTGGACGATTTCCTGCACCACATCCTGGAGGCCAATGAACCCACGGTGCTGCCAGAGAAGACCTCGGAAAAGCTCGTACAGATCGCGGGGTGGAGCTTTGATGATCCCTCCGGCCCCACCGAGCCGCTCCTCACACCGGATGAGCTGCAATTGCTCTCCATCACCAAGGGAAGCCTGAACGAGGAGGAGCGCATACAGATCGAATCGCACGTCATTCACAGCTACCGATTCCTGGCCCAGATCCCTTGGACCAAGGAGTTGCTGCGCATACCGGAAATAGCCAAGGCGCATCACGAGAAACTGGACGGGTCGGGATATCCCTACCACATGACGGAGGAGGAAATTCCCTTTCAATCCAAGATGATGACCATCTCGGATATTTTCGATGCTCTCACGGCGCGCGACCGGCCTTACAAGCGGGCGGTGCCCACAGAACGCGCACTCACCATCATCGGCGACGAAGTGAAGTCGCAGCTTCTCGATCCCGTGTTGTTCAACCTCTTCATCGAGGCCAAAATCTACCAGCTCACCGCAAAGGATTGAGACGGGTGTCCATTCTCAACGGTCCTTTGACTTTTGTCTGCTAACGGTTTCCAGCTCTCGGCCCTGGACTTCCGGCCAAGGCTCGATGCCTACTGCTCACTGCCTTCCGCTGGTTGTCAGTAGGGGTGCCACGACTCGGGGGAGTCATAAACCAGCACGCCGTGGCCGGTGGCGCGGGCTTCGAAGGCAAGACAATAGAGGTGGCCGGCGTTGAAGGAGGCTTCAAGCTTGTGGGCATTCCCCAGCCACGTCAGGTGTTGACCGCCGGCGAAGTCGGAGGTGGCGGCGTCGGGGACACCCAGTTTTGATTCTGTCTCATGGGGGGAAAACGTTAAGCGCAGCCTCTGGGGATGCCGCTTAACAATCGCCCCTTCCACCGGGGCTGAAATTTCACGCGTCGAATCTTCCATCACCGCGTCCTGAAAAAAGGCGCTGATTTTCTGTTCGCGGGCGGCGGTCGCACGCCTAGCCAAATCGCGCTCGTGGTAGGGAAGATAGACTTTGTAAAGGGCAAGGATCCCCAAGAGGATCACGAGCTGAATCACGATGACACGCCATGGGGCGCGGCCGGAACGGAAGGGCGCCATGAGGTGAATTGTAATGCCAGCTGTTACAGAATGGGTAGAGGATTGGCGCAATCCCGGGGCCGATTAATGACTCGGGTAGGGCACGGGAAACGGTCGTTCCCGGCCCCCCCAACACACCTTAGGACCCCAAACGCACCTCACCCCCGGCTTGTTCCAGGCCCAATGAAATCGGAAGCAAAGACTGAGGCGACGTTTTAAGAGCTACCGGACGGCAGCCTGAGGGGTTGGCCCCTTCAGGTATTGGGGGTCGAAGCGCTGGAATTTCAGCCCGCAGTGTGGGC
The DNA here is from genome assembly GCA_050010335.1 of Terriglobia bacterium. GTDB lineage: Bacteria > Acidobacteriota > Terriglobia > UBA7540 > UBA7540 > Bog-366. The sequence continues at coordinate 7,386 of JBEKLF010000158.1, read as the reverse complement.
AGATGATCAGCCCCAAATTTGGAGGCGGACTGGCTAGGCGCGTAATTTCCATGCGGAATGCCTTTTTGCAGGCTGGGCAACGAGAAAGCGGATAGGCGCTTTGCATATGAAAGTCTCCCTCGGAACTAGAGCAGAGCGTAGATGCTACCATCGGGAAGGCGCAAAAGCAACTCGACTGCGGCTTCCCCGGTACATGGCCTACATATGACGACCGAAAAGTGGGGGGCCATTGGGCCACCAGCAGCCGCCCTTTCGCGATTATAACTCTATGAAGATAAAGGCTATTGCTGTGAATACCCGGATGGATCGAGGGCGTTACGGCCTAGCCCATTCCACAATCTGAAAAAAGGGGGCCATACCTCAGGTTAGGCCCCGTGGTGATAAACCTCCCACCCCTTGTAGTTACCCAGCGCGTCAGCAACGGCGCGTCCGAAATGGCTGCGGTTGACGGCCACATGGTGCTCGTAGCCGTGCTTGCAAACGTATTGGAGAAGCGCTTGCAGGCCGCCGATCTTCACCACGCCGTAACCACCGAAGCTTTGGAGCTTATCCGCGGTGATTTCGCCCTCGCCGCAATACGCACGCAGTTGGCCGTGCAGGTCGTCGGTGGAGACGCGGCAATAGGTGAGCGGGCCCGCCTTGAGGGTTCCGACGACGGTTCCAAACGTATTGTCCTTCCCCACAGAGCCTGCGATGATTTCCTGGAAATCCATCTTCAGGTCTTCAAAGAAGTGCTTGGGCAGGTTGGAGCAGTGGAAGATGACCGCCTTGTCAGGATCCTCACCGTAGTTGTTATTCCAGTCGACGATGGCGCTGGGGGCGCCGGCGGCGAGTTGCAGAACGTACATGCCGATCATGCCGATCATATCGGTTTCACAGGCGCTGGGCATCAGGCTATTCGACATCATGCTCATCAACGTGCAGGGGACCACTCCGAAGAATTCCTGCATGGCGGTCCAGCATTGGACGGACGAACCTGCCAGCGCGTTGAGTTGCATCCAATCGTCAACGACGACGCCGAACTTTGCCATTTTCGCCAGCGGCGCCGCAGGCACTCCCTGCGTTGCAACGTACTCATGAATACTCTCCAGCTTGGCCTTAACCTTCGGGTCATCGTCCGCGAGCCGGCTGATTCGGCCGAAGACTTCCGAAAGGTCGAGCGTCTCGACGGAAATGCCGTGGCGTTCCATCAATTTCTCACTGAACCGCACGGTGTTGAAGGCCGTAGGGCGCGCCCCCAGCACTCCCACGCGGAGGTTCCTCAACCCTTTGACAATCCGGCACGTGGCGGCAAAGGATTTCAGGTCGGAAAGGAATGCAGGAGATGTGGGCGCCGACGTGTGGCCGGACGTCAACGTGAACTTGATCCCGTACTGCCACAGGTTGTTGCAGACGGAAATCTTGCCGCAGAAGCTGTCGCGGCGGCCTCCCATGAGCATTTTGTGGGGCTCATCAGGGAATGCCTGGATAAGCACCGGGACATCCAACCCGGCCATGCGCAGGGAATTCGCCACGCCACGTTCGTCGCCAAAGTTCGGCAGGCTTATGAGCACGCCGTCTATTTCCTCGCGATGCTGCCGGAATAGGTCGGAGCACTTGGTTGCATCTTGAAGCGTTTCCACCGAGCCATACTTCGTATCCTGAGGGGTCAAGCAGACGCTTCCATAACCTTCCTTCTCCAAGACGCGCAGAACCTCTTCCCTCCCGTCACGAGCCAATACATCAGGAAAGAAACCTCGATTGCCAACAATGACGCCGAATGTCGTGGGTTTAGGCATGAAACCATCCTCCTTAAGACTTGCTAAGAAATCTCCCTGGCCGAACCAAACCAGCCGGGGATTCTAGCACGCCGGAGGCTGAAGAAGACATCGTGGAATAGCCGTAATTCAGCCAGCCACCTGGCGTGTTCCCCCCCCCTCAGAAGCGGACCATGGTTTTGCGCGCATGCCCATTCCGTGACCACCGTCATGCGTCTCCGACCCCTAAGCGGGCCGCCGGAAGCGGTCCAGAATTTGAAACAGGATCAGGCCGAGCGCAACATTCATCAGGACGGCGCTGGCGGTAGCGATGGGTTGAAACCGTGGAGGCGCCTCAAGCAACACGTGCTGGAGAGCGTATAGGCATAAATTGTGAGCCAACACAAACACGCCCGTCAGCACGGTGCGCGTCAAAAGCGATTCCAGTTCAAAGCGCGTGCTCGCTGAGGCAGCGAGGTACCCGGTAATCGCTTTGGCAATTCCAAAGATGCCTATGTAGCCATGCGAGAGCGCGTCCTGAAGCAGGCCCAGCCCCGCACCCAGGCCCATACCAAACATCTTGTCGCGCCGCATCAGGGCAAAATAGATGAGGAGGAGCAAGGGAAAATCCATCAAGCGAGTCAGGGGCAGTTTCAAGGGCAACAGAGTTTGCAGGAGTAGCGCCGCCAGCGCCGCGACGGAGAGGATGGCGGGATGGATTTGAAAAACCGCAACCGGGCGATGGGTGGAAGCAGGCATCAGCGGATTCGACTAACAGAAAGACTGCACACGCTATACGGTAGACAGTAGGCGGGTTTGACGACCTGGTCTGTGTCTTCCCTCTAATGCGTCCCGTTCATGGCTTGTTGCTCTGCGGCTGCCGGCTTTAGAACCACCAGAACCATCTCCAGACGATTCAAGTCTACGGCAGGCTTTACGTTGATGATTTTGTAAATATTGCCGTCACCGACGTTCACTACGGTTCCGACAGGCAAGCCTCGGGGATACACCTGGTCGAGTCCGGAAGTCACCACGGGCTCACCGCGATTTACCACCTCTTCGTTCATCACGTAGTGAAGGTCGCATGAGCTGTTGCTGCCGCCCTTCAGGATGCCCTGCACGCGGCTCTGGGCAAGGGATACCCCCACCCCGCTGGACGGGTCGGTGATCAGCAGCACCTGCGCGCTGTGCGGGAAGATGGCCACGATTTTTCCCACCACACCTTCCGGGATGATGACGGCAAGGTCGTTGGTAAGCCCGGAATCCGCACCCTTATCGATGAAGATGGCGTTGGAGTTCTCGCCGGGACTGGAAGCGATGACCTCCGCCGCCACGGTCTGAAATGCCATTTGGTTCTTAAATCCCAGCAAAGTTCGCAAGCGCTCTGTTTCCCCCGCCTCCTCTCCCAGTCGCTGGACTTGGGCCTGCGCAGCCACAAGCTGGAGGTGCAGTTCCTGGTTTTCCTGCTCCGCGTGCCAGAGGTTACGATAGGTTCTGTAAGCGGTGGAGGAAACATTCATCAAGCCGCCCAGCGAGCGCTCAAAGGGATCGAATGCCTGAACCGCCCAATAGCGGATCAGCCGCACATGGTTGTTCCGAGTAATCTGAAGGGAGAGGAGCAGGATTTGCGCGGTGACGACAGCCAGGAGGGTAAAGAAGGAACGGTGCCGACGGATGATTGCGGGCATGTTGGGTCCGTCGTGGTCCACCGTCTGGGCCTGGCGGGTCATGTCCGGTGAGCTCGGGTCAAACATGTTAAAAACGTCCGTGGTCAGTGGTCCGTCGTCCGTTGCAGGTCATCAGTCGTCAGTTCTCAGCTCAGGGCTTTCGGCTCTAAGCGTCACCCTTCGACCCATATCCGAGATCCAGAAGCATTTCTGTTGCCAAGGACAAGTGACGACGGACAACTGACAAAACGTCCTTCATCATTCTATCGCAACTCGGCGCAATAAGTTAAAGTCTGTCAACATTCTGCCCGTGCCCAATACCACCGAAGCCAGGGGGTCTTCGGCGATCGAGACGGGCAAACCGGTTTCCTCACGGATTCTCTTGTCGAGATTCTTCAGCAAGCCCCCCCCACCGGTCAGTACAATGCCGCGGTCGGAAATGTCGGCGGAGAGTTCCGGCGGTGTACGCTCCAAGGCGACGCGGATGGCGTTGAGTATGGTCGAAACGCATTCGGATAAGGCATCCCGAATTTCCGAGTCGTCGATAGTAATAGTTTTGGGAATGCCTTCAAGCAGGTGCCGCCCCTTGATTTCCATGGTCAGAGGTTTTTCCAGGGGATAGGCGGACCCAACCTCAATCTTAATCTGCTCGGCGGTGCGCTCGCCGATCAGTAAGTTGTACTTGCGCTTCAAGTAAGAAGTGACGGCTTCATCCATTTCGTTTCCGGCCACGCGCACGGAGCGGCTGTAGACAATTCCGGAAAGGGAAATGACGGCAATGTCGGTCGTGCCGCCGCCAATGTCCACGATCATACTGCCGGAAGGCTCCGTGATGGGCAGACCCGCGCCAATGGCCGCCATCATCGCCTGCTCCACCAGAAAGACTTCGCTCGCCCGGGCACGCATGGCGGAATCCTGTACCGCGCGCTTTTCCACCTGGGTGATTTCCGAGGGGACGCCGATGACGATCCGCGGATGAACAAACATGGTGCGGTTGTGAGCCTTCTTGATGAAGTGGTTCAGCATCTTCTCCGTCACCTTAAAGTCGGCGATGACACCGTCTTTCAAGGGGCGAATGGCGACAATGTTGCCGGGGGTGCGGCCGAGCATCTCTTTGGCATCGCGTCCTACCGCTTCGACCTCCCCATTGACTTTATTGATCGCCACAATCGAAGGCTCGTTGACCACGATACCCTTGCCCTTGGCGTATACCAGGGTGTTGGCAGTCCCTAAGTCGATGGCAAGGTCAGATGAGAAAACACTAAATAGAGAACGTAGATTCATGCGCTTATGAGCTCCTGCACTGATGGACCGGGGTGACAGGCACAGGGCCGACTCATTCAATCACGACGGTCTTTCGAATCGTATTCGTATCGCCCTTGCGGTCTTGCGCGGTGATCGAGATCTGGTTCGAGCCGGAGTTCAGCGGGGGGGTGAAGCCCCGGAAAGTGCCGTCCGGCAAGATCGAGAAAACTTGCTCGTTGTTGATGATCACGGTCGAGCCAGGTTCGGTCTTCCCTTGCACTTCGACGACTTTGCCGTGCTGAATGATCTTGGTCACTTCCAAGTAAGCCGCGTTCCCGGCGACTTGGCGCAACAGGTTCAACCGGTTGGCCTGACTCGGTTGGCTTTCCACCCCTTTTGAATCGATGGCACTGACCATCCAATAGTAAATCCCTTCATCCAGCCCGGAGATCGGGATGGACGTCCGTCCGCTGACTTTCTTGTCCACTACGAAATTGGCGAGCATAACCGAGGGAGATATTTGCAGATGGTAGGCTGTCGCCCCCGGCACTTCCGTCCAACTAAAATCCAGAAGAGTGGACTTGGGATCGGCTACCTGCATCAACTGCATGTTCTCGGGCGTCAGCAGGGCGGGAGGCGCCATCACCTTATTTCGCACCAAGCCCGGCTGCTCGGCGGTGAAGGTAACCTGCTCGTATTGACCCAGTTGAACGCTCGTCGAGCCGCGTGTTACCTCCGCCTGGCCGGTATCCACCGTAATCTCGTGGACGTTCTTGTCCGGATCATTACGAACCGCGGCGCGGCTTTGTTCATTCAAACTCGCTACCGCATCAGCAAAGGAGACTTGCGAAGTCGACCCCGGTGTTTCAAAGTGGCCCGTCGCCAAGTCGACCGCGCCTGAGGTTACTTGCACGGCCACCTTCGTGGCGCGGGTTACGGGGTCCTCGCGGCTTTCCTCCACCGCGATGAGCGCATCGGGTTTCAAAGTATAATTGGTGCCATCGGCAAAAATGATCCGTGCCACTCCGTCGGTTCCCGTTTGGACGAAATCGCCCTTTTCCAGGCTGGTGTTGAAATCAGCCGGCATCCACTGCGACGAGGCGGCCTTCTTGACGCGAACATTGCCATCCAGATTCACGAAGTGCGCTTCCTTCCGGCTACCCACCGATTGGGGGATGGTTGGGTTGGCAGCCACCGATTCCAACACCTTCATGGCCGTGTTGACGACGTAGTGCGGCGAAATGAGGTACACAATGCCCAAAACCAGCAGAATGGCCAGAACGAGATAGATCGCGATCGTGCGGTAGGAGATGGTCGTCCATTCGAGTTCAACCGAGCGACCTCGCTCCCTGCTGGGAGGCTTTGTCTGTGGGCTCATTGCACACGCCAACCTGCAAGCTTATTCTTGTCGAAACCACCGGCAGGGTCAAGGAGATTTAACCTTTCTGGCAAGGCCGTTGGAGATTTGCGATTTGTGATTTGCGATTTGCGAAGCCGGCAAATTGATTCATTTCGCACCTGATAATGTCGATAGCCGATTTGAGAAAGTGTGTCACGTGGGCCGTATCCGGTCGGCCATCTCGCCTTTTTCGCAATTGTCCTTTATCGGTCTCATCTCACTCAACACTTGTCATTCGGTACTGCTTTCCAAAGCGTGCCAGCGGAAGATCTGTTCATCGGGCCTTCGGGTCATTCACAGGCTGTCCGTCGCTCTGGGGCATTCTAATTCCCCATAGATCGTGCACAGGACAACTGTCCACTGGCTATTGACAGCTTTTCAATGACCCGAAGGTACTATGGATGGATGAGCCAATTTCCTCTTGCGTCGGATCCTAGATCTTTCTCCTTTATTTTCATAAATACAATGGAAAGCCGCAGGCATAGTTGCTTCGCCTAGCGTAGTGGCATGGCCATCTTGGCCGTGACTCCTTCACGGGCACGATGCCCGTCCCACCCCTTGCATTCTTGGCCGGAGCGGGACGCCGCCGCAGGTGCTCCTCGCCATTCGGGAATCTGCCTCGACTGGTCATTCGGAACGAGATGCGGCCATCTGCTTTTTCAATAACTACATTTATTATCATCAACATCACGGGGTACCCACGGCAAGTTATTTATTTTCATCAACATCACGGGGTACGGGGTTTTGGCTAAATCCATCACCTTTGTTTTCAGTAACATCACGGGTTATACCTTCATTTTTGATATGCCCTTTTTCTGCCTTGTCCTGCCCTTGCGGATTGATTAACTCATCTAATTTCAATGACATAGAATATCTAAAGATTTCCGTCATAAAGAGATAACCCTTTTTATTTCTAGTACATCACGGGGTACCGGGGGGTGTTGTGGGGTCGCCCCTTGTGGCATGGCGGCCCCGGCCAGGATTCTTTCACGGGCAGGATGCCCGTGCCACTTCGCTCGTGGCCTTCCTGGCCATGACTGTCCCTCGTGGAACCCCGATAAGTTGCGAAAAGCTGCCCATGCCGCTCCCGGGCGAAACCGGACGAGTCATTTACTGAAGCAAATGGCAGTCTCGAAAGACTGCTCCCCCTTCGCATCGATAATCGCGCATTACCGGATTCTGGGCCAAGAAGCCCGACAGGTTGGTGTCGATTAGCGTGAGATTGGTGCATTTTGGTGTGAGAAGCCGAATTTGTCGCTAGACATTTTGTCGTCTTTCCTTTGTTTTCATATTCATCCCCGGAGGTTCCTTCATTCTTAACATCTCTTTGGGTGTGGCG
>JBEKLF010000157.1:0-20131 GCA_050010335.1 Terriglobia bacterium | reverse complement strand
TCGCTGTCGGAATGGCTAAAAGGTATACCTGAATTTAAATCGATTTTGCTCATCTTTGCGCCAACTTGTAGCTTAACTTGTACTTACGGGAACGGCCCCATAAACATTGGGACACTACTGATTCGCTTCCCAAAATGACCGGTGACCAGCTTGCCCGATTGATTGCGGGGAAGGCCATTCCGCCACAATTCCCCATTCCGAAGCCGAAGGCTGAGCCGGTAATTTGTAGACCCATGGGTGGGCGAGAATTCCGCATCCTCGACCACATCGCCACCAAGCTTCGCACAGTGGGGCACAACAACGTCACCCGCTGCCCATCCTGTGCCGAAGAGGGGCACGACCGCAGCGGAGATAACCTATCCATTTCAATTGAAGACCCACGCAAGTACATCTGCTGGGCGGGCTGCACATCCGACATGATTCGAGCAGCGGTAGGCTGCCCACGGGTTTACGTACACGTACAGAACAAGGAGGCATCGAATGTCGAAATACAGTGTCAATCAGACGGTCTTACGCGAGGAGAAATACCTCGTGGAGGCTCTGAAGGAGATGGGCTACGAGGTTGAAGTTCACCGCGAGGGTGGCAACCTGAATTCGTATTACGCGGAGCAAGAGGCAAAGGTTGCCAACATTATTGTTCGGCGACAGCACCTTCGCGGTGGCTATGGTGATATCGGGTTTATCCGCCAGCCGGACGGTCAGTTCGCAATGGTCAAGGATGAATTGGACGAATATCGGGGTTACGGAGCCAGATGGGTTGGTCGCGTTCAGCAGCTCTACAAAGAGAAGCAAACCTTGGCCATGGCGAGGGCAAAGGGTTACACCCTGAAATGCCGCGAGGTAATCGAGACCGCGCAGGGTGAGCAGGTGCGACTCCAATTTGCGGTGCGGAGGTAGGTCACCATGCAGGAGAAGACGATCACGATCATTATTGACGAGGACGGAAGTTCCACTCTGGATCTCGAAGGTTTCGCCGGACGGGGCTGCGAGAAGGTCTTTGACGACTTCCGTGGCGGAGACATGGTGAAAGTGGAGCGGAAGAAACCCGCGTACTACACCGGCCAGCAGGTCCAACAAGAGAAGAGTAAGCGCTGAGGGAGGGTTCTATGCTGCTTCATGCGTTGATTCCCGCCAGCCGCGCTAATGGTCCAGGATTGCGCGCGGTGGTGTTCTTCCAGGGATGCAAACTCGCCTGTGTTGGCTGTTGGAACCCGCGAACTCATCCGTTTCATGGGCCGGAAATCACGGTTGATGTCGTAGCTCAGGAAGTGCTGAGGTCGCGCCAAGAATATACATTGGAAGGTGTCACCTTCTCCGGTGGCGAGCCCATGCAGCAAGCAGACAGATTGCTTGGTTTGATACACAGCCTCCGCCGGCAAGCCCCAGAGTTAGGTTTCGGTATGTTCAGCGGGTATGCGGAACACGAACTCGCCCAGGGTCAATATTGGGTTTGGGGCGATGAGTCTTCCGAACAACTACGGAAACGTCTCTGGCAAGAAATCCGTGCGTGCCTCGACTTCGCCATCCTTGGGCGTTTCAATCAGGCTCAGCCAATCAATATGCCGCTGCGTACAAGTCGCAATCAGGTCCTTCGGCTATTCAGCGACCATTACACTCCTGCCGATTTTGGTGAAGAACTGACTGAAGTCAGCATTCACGAAGGCGGCAAGGTGGAAATCACGGGATTCCCCACCCTTGGCTTGCCCTGGTAGGAATCACCTTCGGCTCTCCCCATCACTCTCCCCTCAAAAGCATCTTCTGGAAAGGAGCAAGCACATGATTCGGTCTATGGAGGAGTTTACGTCTGCGTTCCACGCGGCGCGCTGTGTCTCAACGCCGCTTGTGGCCATCCGCACGGCGGACCCCGCCAGCACCACGCATTTCATCACCGAGACTCTCAGGCAAGGCCGCAAGATTCCACCGTTGCTCGGGTGGGATATTGTCCGCGGCTTCTATGCAATCGGCCGAGATAGCGGCGACGAACTGGCGCGCGTGCTTGGCGAACGCCAGGCTGCGACGATTGGGCCGGTCGATGCCCTGTCATTGGCCCAGCAGCTTTGCGATGACGGGCTCATGCTGTACTCGAACGCCCACCGCTTCTGGAATGACCCCGGAGTGATGCAAGGTATCTGGGACCTGCGAGATTCCTTCAAGGCAACCGGCCGTATGCTGGTGTTACTGGCAGCTCCCGGAGCAACGTTGCCACAGGAATTGGGCCAGGACGTTCTCATCCTTGATGAGCCTCTGCCGTCAGCTTCTCACTTGGAGCAGATTGTTCGGGAGACCTTCAACGCGGCCAACCTGAGTGAGCCCGAGCATCCGGTTATCGTTAAAGCGGTAGATGCCCTGATTGGCCTGGCGGCATTCCCAGCGGAACAGGCACTGGCGATTTCGTTGGTCAAACGCCAACTGGACACAGAAGATCTCTGGGAGAGAAAGCGCCAAATCATTGAGCAGACACCGGGCCTGTCGGTGTGGCGAGGCGGCGAGACCTTTGATGATATTGGCGGCGTCGAGAACGTCAAGAGCTTCCTGCGAGCGGTCCTCGCTGGCATCGAACCACCCCGCGTTGTCGTGTTCATCGATGAGATTGAAAAGGCGTTTGCGGGAACTGGTACCGACCTTTCCGGTGTAAAGACGGAGATGACGGGGACGATACTCACCTACATGCAGGACCGTGAGGCCGATGGCTTGGTATTCGTCGGTCCTGCCGGAGCGGCTAAGAGTGCAGCCGCGAAGGCCACTGGTGGTACGGCGGGAATTCCCACGATTGCTTTCGACTTGCCGGCCATGGAAAGTTCCCTGGTGGGTGCTTCGACCGAACGGCTGCGCACAGCGCTCCAGATCATCGACGCCGTTTCGCAAGGGCGGATGTTGTTCGTTGCGACCTGCAATTCCATTGCGAGCTTGCCACCCGAACTGCGTAGGCGTTTCACGCTGGGAACATTCTTCTTCGACCTGCCCACGGCGGACGAGCGGGAGACGATCTGGCGAATCTACCTCAAGAAGTACGGCGTGTCGGGCGAGCTTCCGACCGATGAGGGTTGGACCGGTGCGGAGATCAAAGAGTGCTGCCGGAAGGCGCACCGGTTGGGAATAACTCTCGCCCAGGCATCGCGGTACATCGTGCCGGTTGCACGTTCTGCAGCTGAGCAAATCAAGGCGTTGCGTCAGATGGCGTCTGGGAAGTTTATCAGCGCCTCTGTTCCCGGTGTCTACCGCTACGAGGAGGAAACTGCTGTGGCTGGCAGGCGTGTCATTCGGGAGTTGAGCGGGCCGCTCACCGTCATGCCGCCCTCGAAATCAGAGGTCTGACTTGTTTGGCCAAGAGACCGAACAGATTGAGCCACCAAACTCAAGTTCAACTGTGCGAGTCATCTTACACAGGCTCTGAGCTTTCGATCAAGAAGGGTACACAAGCCTGGCAGTAAACGCAGACGGCGGTCTGCTCCACCTTTATATTCCCATACCTACTCGTCGCCCTGAAGGTGCGCAGGCAATCCGTGCAAGCCAGCATGAAATAATCGGCGAAGCCAGGCAGTGTCCGAGCAGGGGTGGTCGCCACTTGTGGAAGGTTAACGCGATCAGGCGTTTTCCGAACCAGGTCTTGGAGGACTCGCAGGAGTTCACCGGTGTTTAGCGTACCCTTATCGAACCAGACGTCGGGTTTGGCTTCCGCCGGAACTTCATTGGGGATTGATCCTGAGAGGACGATTACCGCTATGGACGGGAACCGCCGCCGCACCACTGATATAAACTCGAATCCTGACATGCGGGGCATCTGAAGGTCGGAGATAATAACCTTGGGAAGCTCATCACGGAGTTTCACCAGACCGTCGATTCCGTCCTCGGCTTGCCGTGCTTCGAAGCCCGCCTCTTCCAAACAGGTTGACAGAGTTTCTCGCAGGTAAGGATCGTCGTCGACCAGCAAAACACTATTCGGAGAAACTTCGCGCATAACATTCTCGTCGATAAACTCTGAGCAGCTACGCTGCTTACAGCAGCCCCTCGTAACAAAAAGCCGACGGGCAGCAAGAGGAATCCGCGAAAACCTTGGAATCAGCTTGGAGTTTCAGGCATGCTGGGACTTGCGACCGGCTCTGTACCCCCTTCCACGTCTGTAGCAAGAGCTATGCCAATAACGATATTGCAACTACTTGTAGTCTTTTCATCCGCTTGGAAACGCTCCACATTCAGACAGGCATGCGAACGAAGGGGAAGTTTTGACATGGTGCGGGGATTTATTTCCCTAATTTAGCTATCTGGGAAGCGGTTCGGGGTGGCACAGGTCAAGGAGAAGCTGGGCACGGTGTGCTTCTACGTGAGCCATCACACCGACCCTATTTGAGGAGCAAATTTCGGAGGCCCCCAGGGAATCCTCATCCTACAGTCCGGTAATTAAGCTCATAACGACAATCTGGGACCAAGAGTTCCGACTACACAAAGGAGGATGAAATGGCAACAGCATTACCAATTCTGGATATCCAGGAACCGGGCACGGATTTGGCCCGGAAGACCGTCTTCATCAAGCTTCACCTGGGCTTGCTGGGCAATAGCCGCAAGGTCAGCTCATCCCAGGTTGAAGTGGACGCCGATAAGGAACTGATCCGAGTGGCGAAAACACTGCTCGACTCGCCAGAACTGCAAGCCATCCGCACACTCGATGGCGAAGTTCGCCGCTTTCTTTATGATACGTGCCTGCCGTTCGAGGTGGGCATTCATCTCTTGCCGCTGGGCTTGCTGGAGGCGGTGGATGAAAAGCTGAGCGAGTTCAGGGAGAAGCGCATGGTGTTGGTGGAAGTTTTCCTCGCTGCCTACCCGCGCCTTTGTCAAGAGGCGGCAGGGCGACTGCGCACGCTCCATAACCCGGCCGATTATCCACCGGTGGAGGAAGTGCGTTCCCGCTTCACCTTCAGTTGGCAATACGTCAGCTACGGCGTGCCGGAACAGCTTCGGGAGATCTCAGCCCGCATGTTTCAGACCGAACGCGACAAGGCCGTACAGGCCATGTCCGAGGCTTGCGCTGAAGTCCAACAGGTGATGCGGGCTTCACTGCTGGAACTGGTGAGCCACCTCCGCGACCGGCTGGCTGACCAGCCCGACGGCAAGCCACAGCGCCTGCGGGAATCAACTTTGCAGAAGCTGCGTGATTTCCTGGGCACGTTCGACTTGCGGAACGTGGTGGACGACCAGGATTTGAAGGAGCAGGTCGATAAGGCGCGAGCCCTGCTTGAGGGAGTCAGCACGGATGCCTTGCGGAACATGCCACTGATTCGTTCCCGCGTGCGGGAAGGCATGGCTGAACTTGCCACCCAGATGGACGCGCTGGCGGGTGACCGCGTCAGCCGCAAGTTCCGCTTCGATGAGGAAGGAGGGCACAACGCGTGTGCCAATGTGTGAATAGGGTAACGTTAATTGGGTTTCTGGGTGATGCCCCGGAACTTAAATTCAGCCAGCAAGGCAAGCCCATCGGTACGTTCAGCCTTGCCGTCAACGAGAGGTGGAAAGATGCAGATGGTGCTCCACGCGAGAGGGTTGAATGGTTCAGGATCGTTTGCTTCGGTCGGCTGGCTGAGGTGTGCGGCGAATACCTGAACAAGGGCAGGCATGTTTACCTGGAAGGCAGATTGCAGACTCGGAAGTGGAAAGGCCCTGAAGGCGATAAGCGCTCGATTATCGAAGTCGTGGCTAACCAGATGCAGATTCTGGATCGAGCGCCAAAGAACGGGAACGGTCCAAAAGCGACTGAACCATCGAAGCTTTCAGGGCCTGTCGACGAGGGCGACAATCCCTTTAACGAGCCGGAAAGCGTAACGAAAGATCAAGAAATCGCTTTTTAGGGCTGAGCCCCGTGAGGGCCCGTATAAAGGTGTCCCGAATTCATTGACACGATTTGGGCACTGGCAAGCTAAAGGAGTTGATACGCCAACCAGCCCCGCTCAGGCTGAGATCGTAGGTTTGACACTGAGGTGCGTTTGTTGTGCGCCCGCTTGGGTTCTTCCAGTTTGACATTAGCCGCACTCTGGCACTTGCTGCATCGCGTGAAATTACCCCGGCAGATCGGGATTCCAACCCACTGAGACCATTGTAATTGCTTCGGAGGCAGCTGGCCGCGTCTCCGTGACAGTACGTTTTCATATTTCGAGCACCCTCGTCACTCATCAGATTCGTCACGCCCGCTGTGTTGCCAGCAATGTAGGCATCGAACGCGTCGAGTACTGTTTTAGCTGGGTCGCCCGCTGCCAGCACTGTGGAATTGGCAGGCGCACTTTCCTTGGCAGCGGCACTACTGGACCCCGCTGAGGGGGCAGACTCAGGACAAGGCTTATCATGGTTACCAGGGTCTTTGCAGAGTTGATCAATGTTAGGCTTGACCGATACAAACTGAGGTTGTTTCTTGACCCAGTAGACAGCGGGTTCTTCCTCGCCTGTGATCAACCATCTACCGCCAGTTTGGGTGAGTGTTAGTTTCTCAGTGTCCTCACCTGCGAAATATGCCTTTCCTGAAAGTTCCCAATGCGTCCTAAACCTTACCTCCACGTGCCCTTGGGCTGTAGTTGTGAGTTCGATGTTCGAAACATCGAATTGGCGGACGTTGCCGTATTGTGCAATCATGCCCTCGCGTTCTCGCCTGACACCCGCACGTGTCAGGTTCCGCTTCTGATAGTACGTTTCAACTAAAGGTGCGTAACACTCCATGTGGGCATCGAAATTCCCTGCCAAAAAGCTGTTACGCCAGGTTTGGAGGAACAGCCCAATATCATTGGGAATAGCCTCAGGTTGGGCTTTTGCAACGTCGGATGGTCCATTTCCCACGGGTTTGGGCAGGGCGGGTCCCGGCAATGCCACTTTCAACGGATGAGATAGCTCGAACCAGCCCAGGGCTACCGGTTGCACCCATTCACCAAAACCCGTACGAGTCAGGCTGAGGGTGTGATTTCCGCGGGTGAGGTGTGGAAGAATTAACTCCCCGCCTTGATCTGCAGTCCTCCCGAGAGGTTTGCCGTCCCACACAACTGCTGCTCCTCCTGGGTTAGTAACAAGATCGATCTCGACTCCCCGCGAGTACCACACAGCCGCGAATATAGCGAAGATGACTAACGCGGCAATTGTAACGGCCATTCTTCCAGAAGGTCCATTCGTTGGCCGATTAGACAGGGTCGTGCGAGAGGCTAAGTCGGAAGGATCCCGTTGCACAGGGGCAGGGAGAGCAGCCTCCGGACTTTCTGTTGGCGGCGTCTGCGACGAGATACTCCTCGATGCAAGTGGGGGTGTCCCTTCATCTGAGAGCACTCGTGGGGCAGGTGTTGGCGGCGTGGCGAGCGGAGTTCCACAACCGCGGCAGAAGTTCTTGTCCGGTGGCACTTCAGCCCCGCACTTGGAGCATTGTCGCGAGGCAACAGCCGACGGGGTTGAGAGAGAGGGGGTGGCGTTCAGAGGGGCGCCGCACCTTCCGCAGAATCTCTTGCTTTCGCTTACCTCAACACGGCAATTCGGACACAACATTTTACGCTCTCAATTGTGCATTGTCATAGATAGCTGACCCGCAGTTTTCGCAGAACTGCGAACCGGTGGGGTTAAGGGTTGAACACTTCGGGCAGCGACTTGCCCCCCCGCCAGCTGGAGAAACAAGGACAGTGTTTGAAGATGAAGGAGATAGATCTAGATGGCCACGCGGCGATTGGCCGGTCTGAGCAGCCAGTACACGAGCGTTGATAACGGCAATCGCCTGCAAGGCCTGGGGCAAGTCTACGGTGATGTTTTCAATCACACTCCGTTTGAAACGGACTCCGCGGACTTTTCTCGTTTCGACCCCGATGGCTATTTTCTTCGAAAGGAAGTAGACTATCGCAGCTACACCGGCCAGAATCAAGAAACCAAAAGCCATTCCCATATCAGAGGCAATTTCATTCCGATTACCTTCCAGAAAACCAAATATGAGATTAAGTGCAAAACCTAAACCAAAGATGATTGTGAACCAAAAGGCCAGGATTGAGCGCTTATAGCTGCAAACCGTTGCCGAGATCTTTTCAAGCGGAACGTTCGTGTGAAAGATTCCGCTCAGGCTTGTCTCCCGGATGGTAACTTCCCTGTCCGTAACAATAAGTTCGACCTCGGGCGCTACCCTTAAGAGAGTTAGAATCCACGAAATGACTCCCGACGGTCGCCCCACGATCTCAACGGCAACTCGTGCGTCAGGTTTATCACTTACGTTGAAACGCTTGAGGACCGAAGCTGACCCGGTGATTCTGTTTTTGCGACCACGCAAGTAGAGTACGCCCCCAACCACGATGGCGATAAACCATATGAACGTGGAAATACCTTGTCCAAAACCCGATCCCAGAGATCCGAGCATGATCCCCTCCAGTCATCGCGGCGGAGTATTTACTGCCGATCGCTGAAACAAGGAAACAACGAGCGCTCATTGGAGAATCGAAGGGCGCTGCAATCAGTCAGCGGGCACGAATTTGATACGGAGAATCCTCTCACCATACGCCACCGTGAGAGCAACAATATGGAATACGACAGGCGGCTTTTACCAGAACGCTGCGCTGGATGTCAACTAAATTAAAGCACCACGACAGAAAAACTTCCTTTCGCTGTGACCCATTGCATTTGCTCCGCGATTATATGGGCGATATGTCCGATTTTGAATGTTGTTGACCGCTCCGCTATCGAGGGTTTTTGGAGCCTGCCGTCCAAGAAAGTGTTGCGGCAGCGAAGACAGTTCTTTAGTATTGACCCGGCTGCCTCGCGCAAAGTAGTGTAAAAACGGTCTGTCCCAATGCGGTGCTTCAGCCCTAAAATTCTTCTATTCGCCGTCCTTATTGGAGCTCCCTCCGTGGAGGGGCAGTTCCGGTGGCAGCGTTTGCCTCCCACCCCCACAATGCCCCCTCCGGAACGCAGCGGTACCGTGCCGGTGAATGGTATCCAGATGTGGTACGCGGTTTTTGGTCACGGGTCCCCTGTGATCCTTTTACATGGCGGGCTTGCAAATTCGAACTATTGGGGCCTTCAGATCCCTACCCTCTCCCGACGCTTCGAGGTTATCGTCGTCGACAGCCGCGGCCATGGTCGCAGCACACGCACCGGTGTGCCGATCACCTATCACCTCATGGCGTCCGACGTCCTAGCGTTAATGGATGCTTTCCACATCCCCGAAACCGCCCTCGTGGGCTGGAGCGACGGAGCGATCATCGGCCTCGACATCGCGATCAATCATCCAGAGAGGTTGACAAAACTCTTCGCCTTCGCTGCAAATTCGGATACTACTGGTGTAAGAGACATCGGCAAGAACGCAGCCTTTAGCGCCTATCTACGCCGCACGCAGGACGAATATCAAAAGCTGTCGCTGACGCCTACGAAGTTCGATGCATTCCACAAACAGCTGAAGAAGATGTGGAACACCGAGCCGCACTTCTCCGACGACCAATTGCGCAGCATCAAGGTGCCGACCTGGATCGTGGACGGCGATCACGACGAGCTCATCAAGCGCCATGACACTGACCGAATGACAACCCTGATCCCCGGCGCTGGCGAATTGATCCTGCCGTGCGTGAGTCATTTTGCCTTTCTGCAGGATCCGGAACAATTCAACCAGGCCTTGCTGCACTTCCTCTCCTCCCCTTGATTCAACCTGAGACTGGATTGTGAAAAGGTTACAAAGCGGAAGGCACAGGCAGGCCCAGTCTCTTGCTCCGATTCCTGGCCTTGATCGAGCCTCCTGCCACTGCGGTCCCTAAATGAATCGTGCGTCTATCCAGCCAAATATCTTTGCTCTTAACTGGGAAACCTCCGTGGGAAAGCTATACTAACCAGGCATGTAAGACGCAGTTCGACTTCCCCAGCTTCAGGGCCGGATGCGGGTAGCTTCCGGCCTCCCCCCTACCCGAGGGCAGAGAAACTGGGGAATAAGGGAAGGTCGGATGCGCACAGTATTTGATCCCATCGACATTTGAACGCATTTGGATCATCCCGGCGATACTGCGCCACCAGCCTGTACGGTCGTGGGCTGAATGGCTTGACACTGGCTGAAGGCCAGAATACGAGATTTGGCATTGCTGAATGATAAAATATATGTGATGGAGCTCATTGCCGCATGGCTCACCAGCTCCTCAAGGACGATTACCACCCCCCGTATCCCTTGCCGGTCGCAGTCAACCAGACCAATGGCAATCCCCCTGCGGGGTCTTGGTAATGGTAATACCGCGGTGGCGGACATTCCACCAAGCCTGGCAGGCTTAACCTGCCCCGTGGAGTGAATGGAACAGATGAGGGTATGCTGTAATTATAAACCCAGGCTCCGCCGACCTGCGACCTGGTGGCAGACAGCTACAATTCCCTCCTGGATGATGCGTCCTCCACTGAAGACCAGTGAAGTATTGGTTGCCCAAGTCCATCTTGGGCAACCAATAATCCACTGAACAACCTGTGAAGCCAAGCAAGGATTAGTACCTGCCGCTCATTACCTCGTGAGCGAGCCTTGAACAGTTGTAACAGGCGGACATACCCCATGAGAAATGCCAAGGCACGTAGCTACTGCCCATATGGTGAGGTTCACCTGATCGAAGACAACGAATACACTGCCTGGTCCGACGGAGCCTGTACACCTGGAGGAACAGCCACTTTCGGGATGCTTACAATACAAGCTTGCAAGCCAAGGACCGGCAAGTTTAGCAGCACCAGGGTCCAAGGCTGGTATTGCAAGATTGGCATAGTGTGCATGATATAATGTATGTGAAAGTGGTAATCGATGGCGCTCATTGCCTAGCGGCTCACCAGCTCCATCATGCACGCCCTGTCGGAGCCATTGCCTCTGGCTCAAAAGCTCCGATGGCACGATTTAGGCAGTAATTATGAAGTTGACCAAGAAACAGCTCTCCGCCAGTTACGTGACGCAAGCAACGGCCGCTATAGTGGGGATCCACACCGGCGACGTAGCCAACCATGGGAATTTCCGATTTGATCGCTGTCCCATGGCTAGCCCTCCAAGGCAAGGTAGAGCCCATCCCACACGTCAGCTTCGCAAGACCTCTCGGGAAAGGGTATGAAGTTCATACCAGGCGTTTCGTACGCCCACGGGCCTAGAGAAGCACAGCCAGCTTAAAGAGCGGCACCCGAGTTGTAACGTTGAAGAAGGTCCCCAATCGGTTTGTACTGGGACACCTGCTACGTAAATGGCAAGGCGGGATGGCAATGGCGGCGACGGTGACGGCGGATACCTCATGATAGGCCTCCTCACATGTCGATGAGTGCGAGTCGGCAGTAATCTCTCTCGGGGGATTACTACCGAAGGAAGCACTCACTCGAGCTCTGTGCGTTTCCTAATCCTGACCTGCCGTTAACCCCTTGTACTGTAAGTAGTTAACTGTATGTATTGAGCAATACCGAAATCACGCAGGGTAATGATATGATAAAGGCAGGGAAATCTAACATGAACGATTACCTTGCTTGGTTTGATGGAGCTTACCAACCTTTTAACCCCGGAGGGACCGCCACCTTCGGAGTCATAGTCAAAAACAAGGATGGTACCGTCCTCTTGGCGGAACACGGCTTGGTCGGTAAGGGAAGTCAGATGTCCAACAACGTGGCGGAATATGCAGGCGTACTCCACATCCTGAAATACCTGAGTTACCGTCCACCTGGACGGGTGACGATCCATGGAGATTCCAACCTGGTCATAAACCAACTCAACGGCAAGTGGCGTATACGCAAAGGACTGTACCTCTCGACAGCCATTGAAGCAAAAGCGCTGCTCGCTTACCTGCACTGTCGTGGGTGGCAGATAAACCTCTGCTGGGTTCCTCGTGAACAAAACAGGGAATGCGACAGGTTATCGAAGAAAGGCGCCACACAGATAAGCCACATTCAACGCAGCAGAAAGTGCCTAAGCAGCGGGACCCACGTGATCGCTTAATGTTGGGGAGAACGATTAAGACTACCGGCATAACCGTACTGAGAGCTGCCCCCAAGGGCAGCGATTGGTGGGTGTGCAAATGCCCCTGTGGTAGAGAGTTCGTCGCCCACGGATGGAATGTAAGGCATGGACGTATTCGGAATTGTGGGAGTAACGAACATAAAGTACAGCCAAGAGAGCATCAAATCCTGGCATTGGCGACGTGATAAGGTTGACCTTGACACGGCTGGCAAACTCCAGAGTTAATTCATTGCAATACCTTCATTGTATCCTCCCCCACATTGACATCGTAGTCGAGCCTGGCCGTAAGGCCATGGCGGGTTATTCGAGTCAGCATATTCCTCCCTGTCAGGTCCGCCTTTCCGATGGCAGCTATATAATGCATATTACCAATGTTCAATCATTTGACCTACCACATTGTCCTCTGCCCAGATTTCGCGGGAGTGTGGCACCTGGTGAAGGGGGGACGGCACCTCAACTTAGAATCTATGACGATTTCAGAGGTGAAGGTCGATCTAGTTTTGGCAGGGACAACCCGCCAGCGAGACAACCAGCCGCCCACTCGCGGAATCAAAGAAGCAGCAGACAAGCACATCTGATCAAGAAGGTCGGGACGATGGCGAAAGTTTTCAGCTTTACAGCGAAGGCAGCAGTTCCAATTGCGGCGTGTTTTCTGGCGGTATTGCTGGTGGTAGTGGCGCGGGCCCAAGACAAGGCGCAACTGACCGGCCACTGGGATTTCATCAAGGACCAGAGCGACGATGCCGAGCAGAAGGTTCACGACGCGCAGGCAAACAGCCAGCGCGCCGCGAACAATGGCAGTCGCTCTCCAGGTGGTGGAGGCGGTTACCCCGGCGGGAGCGGGATCGGAGGCATGGAACGTGCCGGAATGGGAATGGGGAATCCTGGTGGCGGCGTCAGCAGCCAGGAGTGGGATCGCCTTGCTGAGAATCCAAAGTTCTTGCGGGTCGACCAACGGTCCGACCAGATTGTGGTCATTGACGACGCTGACCGCGCCCAAACCTTTTACCCTGACGGTAAGAAGCATGACGATAAAGATGCGAGCGGAAGAAAGATTTCGACGAAGGCATCTTGGAAAGGCGGGGCCTTCATCGCTGAGACCAAGCTGCCCCACTCGGAAATACTCACGGAAACGTTCCGCGCAAGTGAAGACGGCAAACAGCTCTACGTAATTACTCGATTCGAGGCTTCCTCGCTCAACGTGTCGGTTAGCATCCGGCGCGTGTACGACTTGGGGAAAGCGCCAGCACAGTAGTGCTGAGAAGCGGCCGATTCTTGCCCCGCTCGGGCTCCTGTTCCATGCTTGACAGGCCCATCCCCTAACCGGAACTCGGTCTTTAGCGTTCCGGCGCCGGAGCCTATACTCCCGTTTGTCTCCAACCGAGTCCTTTCCGTGCATTATCCCTCCTCGAGATGGTCCGAACGACCCTCTTCTTCCATTCGCCAGTCCTGAATGCCTGCAGTCGTCGCCTGCTCCATCAGTTTTTCAGACACCTGCTTCGACTAGAGATGGATGCCTCACGACTAAGGCAGTCATGGGTCCGGTCTGGATTCCTTCCCGGAAATCCATCCCTGCCTGGCAGAAGTGTCTCTTGACGTATTGTCCTGCCAGCAATTCTTCCAGTACCCGTCCCGGTCAGCCCAAACTTCGGTAGTGGGCATGTTTCCTGAATGGGCGCTTGCGGCCAAGTGGATTACTTCCAAGTACGTTGTCCGGGGTGGGTACATCGGTAACCGCTGGGCGACTAGCAACGGTATTTCCCAGAATACATTGTTGTCGCCGCGTCAAGTTTCATTGCGTTCGACTATGCGCAATGGCACGCAGCATCACGAGCCCGGGAAATTCTACTTTATGCTGAGTCTTATGGGTTTATACTCTCTGAAATGTCAAACGGCGCAGGGCTATGGATTGCATTCGGTGGAGGTGGCCATGCCGAAAAGATCGCGGCCAGCATTGAATTTCAAGGACAGTTTACTAAGACCGTAGTCGCCTCTTCTCTGAAGCCGCAAGCGGCGGAGCTCGTGCTTGTTTCCCTTAGTGGTACCGAAGCGGACTACATCGGGATTAGCCGGAAAGGGCGATTAACCGCGACGGATGAAACAACCGTCGCTGTCTCAAATCTCGTCCCCATCAACGGCCTCAGCACAGAGGCAATAAGGGGCAAGCTCCCTGGCAGGCTCGCCTTTCGGTTCAACCCGCCGCAGGAAGGCGTGTATCGCCCCGGGCCGCGCTTATGGGAGAGCGTGCTGAACGTGGTCGCTGGACAACACGGTGTCGGCAAAAGAATCAAGGATCTTAGGCACACCATTGATGAGTCCATCCGCCTCGGAGGGGGCTTTGAGGGTGGCATCGAGGTCTTCGAGCGGGACGCCGTTGCATCTGCCCTGCAAACGTGGGGAGGTCCTTCGCTACGAAAGAGACTGCTGCGTAGTGTCGTGCCGACCCGGATTAATCCGAACGCGCCGTTCCTCTCGACGATCACGGATGTTTCAGTCCCCGAAGACATCCAGATTGCCCATGACCAGATCACTTTTCCGGGCATGGACGTAGCAAGGCCTGCCATAGTTGGTTCTGTGACCCTGACAGACGCCGCGGGGAGCGAGTATCTGACGATCCTCAACTGCAACCGTCAACCGCTGGAGCAGACACTAGGTGTGGACATGATCTATTACAATCACCGCTTCGACTCGTTTGTATTAGTGCAGTACAAGCGAATGAAAGTAAGGAGTTACGGGGAGGGGTACCGTCCAGAGTACCGCCCCGATAGCGACAAGAGTCATGAAAGCGAACTGCAGCGAATGACGCGGGCAGACGAGATGCTCAGGTCGTTGCCGAAGCGAGCCAGCAGCGAAGTGGACATGTTCCGGTTGTTGGGAAGGCCATTTTATGTGAAGCTGTGTGAGGCCAAGGTCAAGGCACCGTTGGATGCAGGCATGACGCCCGGTATGTATGTCCCCCTCGGCCTGTGGCACCGCTTGCTCAAGTCCCCTGTTGTCAGCGGTTCACGCGGTGGCCGAATCATTACCTGGGAGAACTGTACGCGACGGCTCAACAACAGCGAGTTCACCAACCTCTTGCGCCAGGGGTGGATTGGCTCGGCGGCTGGGCAGTCGCTGGCACTCCGAGAAATTATCGAGGGTGTTCTCGGGAGTAACCGCATGTTGGTTCTCGCGGCTACAAGTGCCGGTCGGGTTTCCAGGGAGATCCGCCGCGACGACTTGGGCCGGTTCGCCGCTGAAGATGATCCGGTCGGGGCGATCTGAAACGGAAAGTATCAAGGATCGGGGTAAATGCACACCAGCCGATCCCTTCTACCCGCGATAAAGTCCGTGCTTTAGAACGAGGTCCCTCAACTCCTACCTCGCCGACTCAGAAACAACCCGCCAAAGCCCTTTACCTCTTGCGAACAGCCACATGGACTTAGCGTCGCTTCCCGCAAACTGACCCACTTCCCAATCCTCTTCCCGATTAACAACACGCGTGGCGCCTGTGCCACATAAAGGAGGTCCCATGTTCGTTGAACTCATGCCGCTACTCGCCGGCCGCACTGTGCTCATCACGGTGGCCAAGGTGGATGACAAAACACTTCGTGTGAACGTCATCCCCCACGGAAAGGCCGACGACAATCCGGCTCTCAGTACACCACTCACCTTTACCGGCCCACCCGAGGAACTCGATGCTGAACTCGGGAAGCATTTGGCCGGCTACGTCCAAACCCACCGGCAAACCGCCAGCACCTTGGCCGAAGCCAAAGCCACCATGGAGGCTGCCGCCAAGGCAGCTCAAGAGGAAGCGAAGCGCAGGGCAGAGGAGCGTAAGAAGGCAACCGTAAAGTCGCCCACCACTGCCACGGCTGCGCCTGCTTCAACCTCTTCCACCGTATCCCCACCCCCTGCTGACTCCGTCCCATCTTCAGCACCGATGGAGACACTGGGACTGTTCCCACCTGCACCGCCCGAACCCGCTCCAACTCAATCGAAGGGAGGTCTCGCACTCTGATGGAGAGCCACGTACTTTCTCGTATATTCGAATTTAACGGCGTGCGGCTTCCCGACCCGAACCCCAAGCTTTCTCCAGAGGAAATCCGTACCGTCTACGCGCACCAATTCCCCGACATTGCTACGGCATCAATCACCGGGCCGGAAGCGGTCGGGGACAAGTTGCGTTACCAGTTCACGCGAGCCATCGGCTCAAAGGGGTAACTCTATGAGCCGAAATCCCAAAAGGAAGAAGGAGGTGACGAAGCGTGCGGTCTTGGCGGAACTTGAACGCCTTCGCCAGGGCCGTCATGCCTGTTACCAAACATTGGTGGGGAGGTTTGCGAGATGCCCAGAGCAGAAAAGCGTGGCAGCCTTGTTTGCCGCCGCAGTCGAGGCGAGCGGGCGCACCAACAACCGCACGCCACTCGACGCCCCGCCCGGCTGGCTTCCTCCGATCAATTGATGGCACAGGGAAGTGGACTTGTACTGCCACGCCTGAACGCTGTCCCGGTAGTCCAACGGTTGGTGGCCGATGACCGCTTGGCGGTAATCCTGGCCAAGGCTTTCCTGGAGTTGGATGTTGCCACGCCTGGAGATTGGAAAAAGGCGGAGCGCGACCCAACATCATTTATCAGGCTCACGCTTGAGCGATGGATCCACACGCATGGCGGCTCAGCCATCCGTCACCGCTTCCTGCTTTCAGCCGTGATTAGCAACAGTCCCTCCGATTGGGCGGAACGGGATGAAAACAAGCCCAACCGGTTGTTCCTCATCGTCGAGCCTTCTGAGGCAACCTGTGGCTGTGCGGCATTTGGGCCAACGCTGCGATTGCTGGAGAGCATCCACCCGCAACTCCCGGCGACGTTCTTCCACCTCTTTGTCGGAGCGCTTAACCGGTGGACCAGGACTTATGATTATCGAGATGCTGAAGAAAGGGTCGAGACGCTGCGAGAATGGGCCGCACAGGAGCCGGACGCCGACCAGTACGAAATCCCCGACGTAGAGGGGTCAATTCCACCGTGCATGCGGCAGACCACGCTGGACGAGGCTGAGCTTTCTCACCTCAAGGAAAAGATCAACGATCCGCTGGCAATGAAGCTGGTGGATAACGTACTCGCCCTCGATCACCTGTCCGCTCAAGTTGAGCGACCTGACCTTGACGATGACACCGCACAACAGCTTTCTGACTGCAACCCACCCCTGCCTTGCCTACTGGCCGTGTTTGCTGAAGGCGATTCTATCGGTGGCTGCTTTGATGAAGACGCCGCGGGAATGATGGAGGTGGAGCCGGAGCCCAATATCATCATCCCATTCAATCCCATGGATACGGCGAGCGTTCAGCGTACATTCTGCATGTTCGGAGTCGCCTGCCAGACCATTGCCGCGGCAAGCCGTGTGATCGACCTCATGCCAGGCAATGACCAATGGATCATTTCAAGGTGAGAACCATGAAAGCTTATGTCAACATCGGAGCCAACAACGAATTTAGGCTCACCGAAGCAGTCCTTGTTTATCGGGGCGGAGGCGATGGCGCCTTCGCAAGCCTGCACCAGGTCAAGCAAGGTGGAAATGGGATTCCTTACCTCGCCCCCGGTGAAGCCTTGACCACAGCCTTCCTGCGTACACTTGCCCAAGGCCTCGGAGCCCAGGTCAAGCCTGAAATCCTTCCCGATAACATTCTGGCGCGCACTCCCGACATGCTGGTTTGGTGGTCACGACCACGTCAGAGGGTAATGTTCTTCGGCGGGGTGAATGAAGAAGCTCGGAAGCTTAACGGTCTCGTCTTCCCGCACCCGGCGCTTATCTTCAAAGTTGCAGGGAGGGACCTCTTCGTGCGGGCTGTCGCAACGAATTCACGGCCGAGCCCTGACACGCCCATGAAGACTGCTCCTTATTGGAACACAGACATTCGAGTCTGCCCCGGCAGTATGCGTGTACCCGACACTTTTGATGTCGCGTCGATACCACAGTGGGAAGACGCGTTCTTTCAATCATCATTCACACACGCCGCAGGCGCAGTGCGGCTTACCAGCCACCCTGAAGGGTTCATTGGGTTGTGGCGAGGTCTTGCTGGCAAAAAGCGGTTCGCGGTTAAGTATCTGGTCGATGCCGGAGAAACCCTACAAGAATTCGTCGCTCCCAGAAACGAACGTTGAGGAGTTGGTCATGGAAATTCACCGCATCCACCCGGAGTTGCTCGAACGGCAAGTGCGCGTGCTGGTGGTCGGTTGTGGAGGAACGGGGAGCGCAATAGTTGCGGGATTGCCTTACCTACATCAATCGCTTGTGGCACACGGTCATCCCGGAGGATTGCATGTCACGGTTGTGGACGGCGATACGATTTCCCCCGCCAATTGCGTCCGCCAACCATTTGCGAAGTCCGAGCTCGGACTCAACAAGGCGATAGTTCTGGTCAACCGGTTGAACCTGTTCTGGGGATTCAAGTGGGAGGCGGTCCCGGCCCATCTGCGCACGGGAACCTTCATTTCGCGCAGTCATTCTGGCGATGACCTCCGCGCTCACATTGTAATAGGATGTGTGGATACGAGGGCAGCAAGGGCTACGATTCGCGATGCGGTTGGGAATTGGAGCATGGTTTCCTACTGGCTCGATCTTGGCAACAATGCTGATAGCGGGCAGTTCATTCTGGGCGAACCCCTCAATGAGCGGAATCGCAGGTCAAAGCTGCGACTCCGAACTGCGGGGGAGTTATTCCCTGAGATAGTGGACCCGGGTCTGGACAATGACGGAGATCCAAGTTGTAGCGCGGTTGCATCCCTGGAGCGTCAGGAGCCGTTTGTTAACTCGACCCTCGCTCAACACGCGTTGGCCTTGCTTGCCCGACTGTTTTGTTACGGGGAAATCAGCTATCATGGTGGATTCATCAACTTAGCAACGGGTGCGACCTCCGTGCTGAGGATCGACCCGGAGTGCTGGAAGCGCACCCGGAGACTGAAGAAGCATACGACGCCGCTCCGGCGGCGACAGGAGAAAGGTCTCAATGGCAGAGCCAACCAACGAAGAATCAATAGCCCGGATCGCCGAGCTTGAGAAACAAGCGGGAGCAAAGAAGGCTGGCAAACTGGAATTTAGGGTGGGCAGGAAGGGCGGTCATACGAGGCTCAATTATCGCGATGCGCTGAAACCCCGTGTTTGCCTGCAGGCTTTTGACTGCATGTTGACTTGTCCATTCGCCACAAGACACATATTCTTCCGACGCCAACTTCAATGCCAGGCTGTCGCGGTCCGGCCGCTCGCGGCTATGGCTCTTTAGCCATCGCCCCAAGTCGCCGACTACGTCGTTTCGGTATTCTTGTTCACGGATATATTGATATAGTCCCATCGCTTTCTGCCCAACATGAGTTAGGGGTAGAGAGTATCATGCGCATTAGCAAGATTTGAGGATGTCCGCTTGTGAGGCTCTGTGGTGAGGGCCCGCAGATGCTTTTCGAGCTTCTTGCTCGCCATCTCCCGCAAGGCCTGCCCATAAGGGACCAGTTTGAGATTCAGCTGGTCACAGGTTAAATCAAACTGCCTAAGAAGATCTTCGAAATACGCCTCGGCTCGAGCCCGACCATCCTCGAACCCCACGCCGAATTCACGTAGTTTCGTCCGGGCTTTCGCGGCAAGCTTGTCGAGTTCCGCCGTGAGTGCGGCACGAACGTGATCGAACTTATCCAGTGCCCGGGTATAGGATGCGCTGTCTCGCTCGATCCGCCGAGTGAGAAAACTCCCCCGGAGCCGGATGGCAAAATCGTACCAGCGCCCATGGATCAGGTATCTGAGCGCTTCGCTGGCCGAATAGAACTGCCTGGAGAGGCGGAAGATCCCCGCTTGCAGCTCGGAGGGACTGATGCGCGCGGGACAAACCACAGCGTGCTGAGCGTCGAACAACTGCCAATCCCCCCAGGCAAAGATCCGTTTCTCCTCGGCGAGGCGACGGGTCAGGGGAGGCCCGGGCAGAGCCGTGAGCGCAAAGAACTGGACCGTGGTGAGCCGCGAGTCGCGAGCGAACTTAAGAGTTTCAGTAAGAGTCTGAGATGTGTCGGCATCGGACCCCAGGACGAACATGCCATGGACACGAATTCCCGCTTCATTGAAAGCGGCGATGGCTGCGCGGTTCTTCTCGAGCGTCACGTGCTTCTTAAACAATTTGAGGGTTTCCTCGTTCACAGATTCGAGGCCGACGAAAACCATGGCACAGTTCGCGCG
>JBEKLF010000156.1:0-20221 GCA_050010335.1 Terriglobia bacterium | reverse complement strand
ATCTCTTCGACGCCCACCAAACTTCTTTCAATCGCCCAACCCACCAAACTACAAGCCCTTGCCCTCCATCGTCCTCCAAGGCCTGCTACCCGCTCTGCTCCCCTATCGACGGATTGGGGGAGAGTGGAGGCTTGCAACGATCCCCTTATTTTCCAATACATTAGCTGTGGATAGAGATTCGCTTATGAATAGACCCGCAGTTCATTGAGGTAGCTGCCTACCTACCTCCAAATGGGCGTCACCAAGCAGCCCGCCTGGGCACCAGTCGAAGCCGGCGGGCAGAGAGGTGACGGCCATGAACCAATCTTTCAAGGGTTTCGTTCTGTTTGCAGCGGTTTTGATTTCTGCCCCACAGGCTATGCCGGAGGATCATAGGGAGAATCATGACGGACTCCCGCCGAAGATCAACGTGCGGGTCCACAACTACGCCCAGGTTTCGAGCGAAATCCTGACCCAAGCTGAGGTCGAAGCGGCAGAAATCTTTGGCAAAGCAGGCGTTGAGATCACTTGGACCAACTGCGACCCCACGCGGAGGGGCCTTGGCGACGCGGCCGGATGCAATCAGTACCTGGGGCCAACTAACTTGGGGGTGAGAATCCTCCCGCAATTTGGTGTCATCCCGGGAACTGACAAGGAAACCATGGGCTTTGCCTTGGGATACTTCGCCAGCGTCTCCGTCCGCCGGGTCAAAGAAGACGCGGCAGAGTTCGGAGTACAGCCCTGCGTTGTGCTCGGCCCCGCCATCGCCCACGAACTCGGCCACCTGCTGCTAGGGTCGCAGGGGCATACTCCCACCGGGATCATGCGGGCACGCTGGCAGGGGGAGGACTATCAACGCGCTCCCCGAGGCGCCTTCAACTTCACATCTCAACAGGCAAAGTCGATTCGCAGTGAAGTGAATAAGCGTGCGCGAGAGCAGGCCCCCGTAGAAGCCACAACCGCGACCGCATCGAAATAGGGAGGGAACTTACTCTCGTAACATAACCAGGGCGAGATACCTCGTCGCATGCAGTTCCTCACAGTGACAGGCTAGAGGGGTTCCTCAGTTTCCTGCTACGGCCCTGTATCAGAAGTTTGTTGCTGAACCCAGCCTCCTCTCCGTCCATTTCGAGCCATTTCGCCGCTGCGCGACTATAGGGCATAGGTTATCGGCTGAGCGGAGATGCAACCCGCACGGTTCCGAACAGGGGTTGGAAGTAATAGCTCCTCCAGCACGGCGGCCGTGGCGGCCACGAGTAACCCTTTGCAGCTTTTCTCGATTACTTCAGATGTTCGCAGCCTTTCCGCAGAACGAGCGGCGAAGCCGCAGGTCGTTCCTCGGTGATCGGGTCGTGATTTGGACAGGTCCAAGATTGAACTCGCTGCACCGCGACAATTCCGGCAGTGCTGGCAACAGAATTACGCCAGATACTCTTTCATCAGGCTGATATAGCGGCGGCAAACTTCTTTCATTTCGTTCGCGGCCCCGTCTTGTTCCAATGAGAGGAAACCTTGGAAGCCAATCGCCTTAACCGCATCGGCGATGGCTTTCAGGTCCATCACGCCCTCGCCGATGGGGACATATTCGCGCATCCGGGCGTCAACGTCGCGCAGGTGAAGATTCATGAGGTGGTGGCGCGTCTTGTAAACGGCCACGGGAGGGTACTCGCGCTGGTTCATCGCCCATCCGCAGTCGAGGTTGAAGCCAAAGGCGGGGTCGTGAACGGAGTCCCAAAGGCGCAGAAAGCTATCGCTGACGGGCATCATGGTGTGGGTGTGGTTCTCGATGGAAAACCTCATTCCATGCGCCTTCGCGCGCTCCAGGCAGGCCTTGATGGTCTCGACGAAAAGGCTCCAGAGTTTGTCATAGTCGTAACCCGGAGCAATTTCGATATGGAACTTCTCGCCGGGTTTACCATCCTCCATGAAGTAGCGGGGCAAGTAGCCGGCGGTTGATGAGAGTTCGCGCGCCCAGGGCGCAACAATGTTCACCATCGGGGCGCCTAGCTTCTTGGCGATGACGCAACCTTTTTCAAAATAATCAAGGCTGACCTTCCGCTCGTCCGGATTGGTGCTGGTCAGGCCCTCCACCACAGGTTGAAAGAACGGATACTGATTCACCACCAGGTGGTTCCGTTCGAGTTGTTTCCTGATGCGGTCAATGGTCGCATCGGTCCAGTATTGGTCGACATCCATTCGCGAATTGGCAATCAGTTCCACACCCTCGAACCCCATGCTGCCGATGATGTCGATGGCCTCCTCCGGGTGCGCGCCGGGGGCGAGACTATGGAAATTCCAACTGACGCTTCCGATCCTGGCCCGCCGATTCCCCGATTCATCTCCCCGCGGGGCAGGCGGGAGGGCCTCGGCCGGGAGGGCTTTGGCGCTTCCCATCATGGAGTAACTGCCGAGACCCAGAACGGATATGAATTCGCGACGTTTCATCAGGTTTCTCCTTTTTTGCTTATTCCGCCCGGGCGGTCAGTCGGCTTAAATCGAGCTGCCCAGTCTGGCGTGCCAAGGGCGGGCTATTCCCGGAAGGCCCGTTATTCCCGGCGGGTGGGCCGGCGTTCGGCGACGATGGTCACCTGCATATCGCGGGCGTGACGGACGATTCGGTGGATCAGGTTTCGTCCGATGAATCCCTCCCAGGGGGAATACTGGGGGCGCACCATGAAAATCTGCGTAATGTTGCGGAGCCGAGCGAAATCGAGCAAAGTTGTGGCGATATCCTCGCCTTGCAGGACCCGCGTTTCGATGTGAAGGTTGCGCGCGAAATTGAGGTGGCGCTCCACGGCTTCGCGTTTGGTTGTCGGCAACGAATTGAAATCCATTTCGGCATGGACGAACACGGCAAAGCAGTCGGCCTGGAGATAATCCGCCACTCTCCGCCCGCGGCGGATGAGCATGGCGGTGGATGGATGCTCCGTGACGTAGACGAGAATGCGGTCAGCCGGGGTGTCATAATCACTGCCTCCCGTACTGGCGTTTTCCTCCATCGTGGCCATGGCTTCGGCGGTGGATTCGGGCAGCGTCACCTGCCGAATCTCCACCTCGTGCGCGGTCTGCCGCAAGGCGATTTCCCGCAAAGCGACGAGCGTGGATTCTTTGAAGAAATTCTGCAACGCGCGCTGAGCTTTCTCCGGCGGATAAACCACGCCGCGCTCCAGCCTATTGATCAGTGCGCGCGGGGTTAAATCCACCATGACGACTTCGTCGGCTTGTTTCATGACCCAATCAGGGATCGTCTCGCGGACCTGCACCCCGGTCATGTCCTTGATCTGATCATTCAGGCTCTCGAGGTGCTGGATGTTCACGGTGGTCATGACATCGATTCCAGCCTCCAACAGCTCCAAGACACATTCCCAGCGCTTTAAATGGGTGCAGCCTGGAACGTTGGTATGGGGCAGCTCATCCACCACACACACCTCGGGATGGCGATCGAGGATAGCTTGCAGATCCATCTCCTCGAAAACCGCTCCCCGATATTCCATTTTGCAGCGGGGAATCAGCTCCAGCCCCTGGGCTTGCGCGATCGTATCCTTGCGCCCATGGGGTTCGAGGTAACCAATCACGACGTCGACGCCCCGCTTCACCAACTCGTGGGCATCCGTCAACATCTGGTAGGTTTTTCCAACGCCGGCGGCAAACCCCAAATACATCTTGAGCCTGCCGCGCTTGTGCGAAGGTGAGTCCATTTTAAGCTCTCAGCTTTCAGCTATCAACACTCAGGCTTCAGCCTTGTTCCCCGAGGGGAAGGGTCAGCCAAGCAACTGAGAGCTGAAAGCTGATGGCTGATAGCTGCTCTAGTGCGGAAACACGCGCACGTCGATCTCCTCTGCGGCGCGAATGAGCCGATCCAAGGGGCCACCCAGAAAGTGATCCCACCAGTGCACGCGGCTGGGATGGCCCACGAAGATTTGCGTAATTCGGTGCGTGCGCGCAAAATCCATTAGAGTTTCCACCGGGTCGTACCCATCGAGGGCCGCGGTTTGCGCTCCCATCTGCCGCGCTTCCTCAATATGCTCCTGAAGGGCGGCTTCGTCTTTCTCGGAAAGCCGGTCATCGCGGGTATACACGGTGTAAAGCTCACCGTGGAAGCGGTCGGCGTTGCGTTTTCCGCTGGCGATCATGGCATGGGCATTGGAGCGGCGCGTCAGGCAAACAAGAATGCGTTCCTGTGTTCCCCAAAGCTGCTCGATGCCGTGAGCCAGAAGGTAATCCTCAAGCTGCCGGTCAACCACCTCGGCGGCAAGAAGCAAGGCGATCTCGCGCAAGGCGGCAAGCCGCCGCGGCGTGCCCACCGGAGCAGGAGCCGTCGTGGACGGCTGCCCGGCCCGTTCCAAAAGGAGTTCGGGCGGGACGTCCACGAGGATGATTTCGTTGGCGTTGTAGAGGAATCGCTCGGGGACGGTTTCCGTGACGTGCTTCCCGGTAATCCGCTCCACGGCTTCGCGACGCTCCTCGATGTGCTGGAGGTTGAGGGAGGTTATGACGATAATTCCGGCCGCCAGAAGTTCTTCCACATCCTGCCAGCGATGGGGATTCTTGCTGCCGGGAGGATTGTCGTAAGCGACCCCGTCCACCAGGCAGACTTGCGGGCGCCGGCGTAAAATGGCCTCTACATCCATGGCCTCGCCACTGCCGATTTTCTTGAGGGGAATGACCTCCATCGTTTCCAGCAAATGCGCGAGTTCGGCAGGCAGGTCCTTTTGAATGGCGCCAATGACCACGTCCTGGCCGCGCGCCCGGCGGCGCCGTCCCTCGTCCAGCATGCGAAAGGATTTGCCTACCCCCGAGGCATACCCCAGAAAGACCTTTAACCGTTCGTGCTGGAGCTGCTCGTCCTGCACTTCCAACTGCTTCAGGAGCACTTCAGGATCAGGTCGGCGGTCAAACTCGGTCGGCATACAGGCGCATCTCTCCCTGTTGGCAGTGTACTATCGGAGCGTTCTGGCGACAAGGCGGACACCCTGGAAGAATATGGGTGCGCTAATCCAATTTACCACACTCAATTGCGAATGGACGGCTTGAAAATCAGGAACGGTTGGGCTGGATTTGCCACTGAGCAGATGTAGCGCGGACCTGTTTTGTAGGTCCGCGGCTCGTTCACGATGCGGGAAAAAGCTTCCTTCCCAACCTGTGTTCAAGAAGTCTGCCTAGGGTTTACTGATCGGGAATTTCTGGTTTAGATCAAGGTTCAGGAGAAGCACGTTGACGCGCGGCTCTCCCAGAAAACCCCATTGCCGCCCTTCGGTGTGGGCCTCAATGAACTGCTTGAGTTGATCAACAGTAATACCGCGGGCCTCAGCGACGCGCGGAGCCTGGGCGAGGGCGGAGGCGGGACTGATATCGGGATCCAAACCGCTGGCTGAGGTGGTAAGCAAGTCTGCCGGTATGGGACCTTGATAGGCAGGATTCTCTTTGCGAAATTTCTCGATGTCCGCCTTAATTCGATCGACCAATTTCTGATTGGTGGGGCCAAGGTTGGACCCGTTGGAAGCGGTCGCATCGTATCCATCATTCCCGGCGGCCGACGGCCGAGGGTGGAAGTATTCCGGCTTGCTGAAGTTTTGGCCAAGCAAAGTGGAACCCACGATCTTCCCATTGACTTCCATCATGCTTCCGTTCGCGGGCCGGGAGAACAGGAGCTGGCAAAGGCCCGTGACCACGCCGGGGTAGATCAGCCCGGTCAGTACGGTCATCAACAAAGTGAAGCGAAATGCTTGGGAAAATTGGTAGCGCATGCAAAGCTCCTTAAGCCAGGTGCAACACACCGAGTAGCCGGTCAATCAGCCAGATGCAAGGGAATGGCGCAACGAACCCGCCCAATCCGTAAATCCAAAGGTTGCGGCGCAACATCGCAGCGGCGCTTTGCGGCTTGTATCTCACCCCGCGCAAAGCCAAGGGGACAAGAGCAATAATGATCAGCGCATTGAAGATCACCGCGGCCAGGACGGCGCTCTGCGGACTGTGAAGGCGCATGATGTTGAGCTTGTCAAGCTCTGGATAGGTGGCCGCGAACATCGCCGGGATGATGGCGAAGTATTTGGACACATCGTTCAATATTGAAAAGGTTGTTAACGAGCCGCGCGTGATGAGCAACTGCTTGCCAATGGCCACAATCTCGAGCAGCTTGGTGGGATTGCTATCCAGATCAACCATGTTTCCGGCTTCCTTGGCGGCCATCGTACCCGTATTCATGGCCACACCCACATCGGCTTGGGCGAGGGCGGGCGCATCGTTGGTGCCATCACCGGTCATGGCGACAAGCCGGCCTTGCGCCTGTTCTTTCTTGATGTAATCCATCTTGTCTTTGGGCGTCGCTTGCGCGAGAAAGTCATCCACACCGGCCTCGTTGGCAATCGCCGCCGCCGTCAACGGGTTGTCCCCCGTGATCATAACGGAACGAATTCCCATCGCCCGCAATTGTTGCAGGCGCTCGCGCATGCCCCCCTTGACGATATCTTTCAGGTGAACGATGCCAAGCAGGCGATCTCCATCGGCCACGGCGAGGGGCGTTCCCCCCGTGCGGGAAATGCGATCCGACATTTCGGTGAAATTCGCGGGTATCTCGCCGCTTTGTCCAATCACGAATTGCACAATGGCATCGGTGGCGCCCTTACGCAGGCGGCGACTGTCGATATCGACACCGCTCATTCGGGTATAGGCGGAAAAGGGGAGGAAGTGGGCCTCGTGCTCAGCAACCTCGCGCCCCCGTAAGCTGTATGCTTGTTTGGCGAGCACCACAATCGAGCGGCCCTCAGGGGTTTCATCCGCCAGGCTGGCGAGTTGCGCGGCGTCTGCCAACTCGGCGCCGGTGACCCCTTCGACCGGAAGGAATTCCACCGCCTGCCTGTTGCCGAGCGTAATGGTCCCGGTCTTGTCGAGTAGAAGCGTATTGACGTCTCCGGAAGCCTCAACGGCCTTTCCGCTCATGGCCAGTACGTTGTGCTGCATGACGCGGTCCATGCCGGCGATGCCGATGGCGGAGAGCAAGCCGCCAATGGTGGTGGGAATCAGGCAGACGAGGAGGGAAACCAGCACGGCCACGCTGGGAACCGTTCCTGCCCGGGCGGAGTTGACGGAATACACGGCAAACGGCTGCAAAGTGACAACGGCCAGCAAAAAGATGAGAGTCAACCCAGCGATCAGGATGTTTAGCGCGATCTCATTGGGCGTCTTCTGGCGCTCGGCCCCTTCCACCAGTGCGATCATGCGGTCGAGGAAAGTGTCACCGGGATTGGAGGTGATCCGAACTTTGATCTGATCCGAGAGGACCTTCGTCCCGCCCGTCACGGCGCTGCGGTCTCCACCCGATTCCCGGATCACGGGCGCGCTCTCACCGGTGATGACCGACTCATCCACGGTGGCAATACCCTCGATGACTTCGCCGTCGCCGGGGAGGACGTCGCCGACCTCGCAGATGACCACGTCCTGGGCGCGCAGCTTGGAGGCCGGAACGATTTCCGTGTTGCCGGGCGAAATAATCCGCCGAGCCATGGAGTCGGTTTTGGCCTTACGCAGGGTGTCGGCCTGCGCCTTGCCGCGCGCCTCCGCCATGGCCTCCGCAAAGTTGGCAAAGAGCACCGTGAACCACAGCCAGAGAGAAATTTGCAGCGAAAAGCCGATGCCGGACGCCCCGATGAAAATGTCTCGAATCAGAAAAACCGAGGTTAGCGTTGCGCCCACTTCCACCACGAAAATCACGGGGTTCTTGAAAAGCGTGACCGGATTCAGCTTTACAAACGACGCCTTCAGGGAGCGCCCCATGAGTTGCCGATCGAACAGGGGACGTGCCCGCACCATTTTCCTGGGTACGAGGGCCGTTGAATCGTCAATTACAGGAGGTGTTACAGTCGTCGTTGGCATGAATCAGCTCCAGGTCGTCAACATCAGCGAGGACACAAGTTTTCCTTCGCGCATGAAAAAGTGCTCCACCAGTGGGCCCAGCGAAAGCGCCGGGAAGAAAGTCAAGGCGCCAATCACCACCACGGTACCCACCAAGAGGCCGATGAAGAGCGGGCCATGAGTGGGGAACGTGCCACTGGTTGTGGGCACTTTCTTTTTGGTGGCAAGGCTGCCGGCAATAGCCAGGCTCGGAAGAATGAAGCCAAAACGCCCAATCAGCATGGACAATGCGGTCGTGAGATTATACCAGGGAGTGTTGGGGTTTAGGCCTGCAAAGGCGCTGCCATTGTTTTCCGAAGCGCTCGAAAACGTGTAAAGGAGCTCGCTGAAACCATGCGGGCCGGAGTTTGTTAGATTAGCGATGGCCGCCCCTGGGGCATTCCAGTAGCCGTTCTTCGCGAAGGGAATGACCGCGCAAATCGCCGCGAACGCAAGGATGGAGAAAGCCGTGGCAATGATGGCCACCATGGCCATCTTGACTTCCTTTTGCTCGATTTTCTTCCCGAGATACTCCGGCGTTCTGCCCACCATGAGTCCGGCAATAAAAACCCCGACGATGGCGTACAACAGCATGCCGTATAAACCTGACCCGACTCCGCCGAAAATGACCTCGTCAGTCTGTAAGTTAAACAAGGGGATGAAGCCGCCGAGGGGCGTGTAGCTATCGTGCATGCTGTTCACGGCCCCGCAACTGGCGTCGGTTGTCGCGGTCGCAAACAAGGTGGAACCGGCCATACCAAAGCGGACCTCCTTACCCTCCATATTGCCGCCGGATTGGGTCGGAGTGGCTGCCGTCTCCACCCCTAATCGGGCAATGTTCGGATTCCCGGCGTGCTCGGAGGGGTAGCAGATAAATACGCCCGCAAAGAAGAGGAACGCCATGGCGGCGAACAGCGCCCAGCCTTGGCGCGTATCACCCACCATCTTCCCGAACGTATAGGTCAAGCCCGAGGAGATGATGAGAAGGGCCAGGACCTGAGTGAAATTCGTGAGAGGAGTCGGGTTTTCAAAGGGATGGGACGAATTGACGTTGAAAAAGCCGCCGCCATTGGTGCCCAGCATCTTGATGGCTTCCTGATCGGCCACCGGGCCAACCGCGATGGTTTGCGTCGCTCCTTCCACCGTCGTGGCTGTCTGGTAAGACTTCAAAGTTTGCGGCACCCCTCGAAAGCAGAGAAATAAGGCAAACACCAACGCGAGGGGCAGCAGCACGTAAACCATGGCGCGTGTCGCATCAACCCAGAAATTGCCGATGGTGTTCGTCTGCTTGCGGGCAAAACCGCGAATGAGCGCGATCGCCACGGAAATGCCCGCCGCAGCGGAGCAGAAATTCTGGACCGTTAACGCTGCCATTTGGACGAGATAGCTGAGCGTCTGCTCGCCGCCGTAAGCCTGCCAGTTGGTGTTGGTTATGAAGCTCACGGCGGTATTGAACGCCAGGTCCGGCGTCATGGGCGTGGCGTAACTGGGAGCATGGGCGGTGCTGAATCCCATCGGGTTAATGGGCAGAAAACCTTGCAGACGCTGAATGGCGTAAACAAACAGGAAGCCGACCATGGTAAACGCAATGACCGATGCGGAATATTGCGTCCAGCGCTGTTCGGAGGTTTCCCGGATGCCGCATAACTTGTAAATGAGCCGTTCTAAGGGCCGCAACAGTGGATGGAGAAATGTGCGCTCGCCCTCAAAAACGCGAGCCATGTAGAGGCCCAGCGGCTTCGTCAGCGCCCACAGCACCAGAAAGAACACAAGAATGTACACAAAGCCAGACATGGTCATGGAAGCCTCCTCAGAACTGCTCCGGACGCAAAAGGGCGTAAACCAGATAGCAAAACAAAAATAATGCGGCGATGCCGGCAATGATGAAATCCATGGGTCAGCCCTCCCTAGAGACGTTCACAGATGCGTGTGAAAATCCAGCAACCGACAAAGAACAACACGGCGATTAGAATGTAGGCAAAGTCCAGCACGGCGATATCACCTCAGCTCCGCGAATATCACGTGGTGCCCAGCCTTTTGCAGATCCTGCGCAAGCTTTTGCGCAGAGGTCGGCCACCAGCGTTTCTTGCCCCCCACGACGGTCAGGGAATGTTGCCTCAAGATCAGGCCCAATGTCCGCCTCTTGTCGCGGCATAAATAAATATGTACCGCGATCT
Source organism: Terriglobia bacterium (assembly GCA_050010335.1). Lineage (GTDB taxonomy): Bacteria > Acidobacteriota > Terriglobia > UBA7540 > UBA7540 > Bog-366. The sequence continues at coordinate 10,175 of JBEKLF010000156.1, read as the reverse complement.
CCAGACCGGTGCTGCACGCCAAATTGCGGAGTTGGCCCTCCAGGAATTCCACCGGTGCCGCAGGCTTGGTCAAAGGTAAAGTATAAGGCACTTCGTAAGGCATGAGCAGCCCAATATGCGCCTCCAGCCTACGCGCAAGCTTATCAGCCATTTGCAAGGCCGCCAGCGTTCCCGGTGAATCGGTATAGATCACGAAAACTTCCAGCCTCTGCTCATCATGCCGATCAAACAGGCGGTGGCAATCGAATTCGCGAGATTGAGCCTGGGATGGCAGGCCGTAGTTGTCCCCTGAATTGGTCCCCATGGGAAGTACCGAATTGATTGTCGTCCCAGGCCCATAAAGAAATCATAAAGACTTGGTCAAAATTTCGTTAGGCCTTTTTGGGAGGACTAAATCGGTAGCCAACCCAGGGTTCTGTCAGGAGGTACGCAGGGTGGGAGGGATCCGGCTCGATCTTTTTGCGAAGCTGGTTGATGAACACGCGGAGGTACTCCACCTCCTCGCCATAATCCGGCCCCCACACCGCCTGAAGAAGCTTGGCGTGGGGGATGACTTCGTCGGGATTGCTGGCGAGGTAGCGGAGAAGATCAAACTCCTTGGGCGTCAGGCGCACCTCCGTATCCTTCACGGTAACTCGGCGCGCGACGAAATTGATTTCGGTTGGGCCCAGATTCAGCACATCGGGTGTGCCGGCACTCAACAGGGGCGCCCGGCGGAGGGCGGCGCGGATGCGGGCCAAGAGTTCCGGCATGCTGAAGGGTTTGGTCACATAATCATCCGCCCCGGCATCCAGTGCGTCGACTTTTTCCTTTTCCGCATTGCGAATGGAAAGAATCACAATGGGAATGTCACTCTGCGAGCGAATGATGCGGCAGGCTTCCATGCCGCCGATTCCCGGCATATTCATGTCGAGGAGCACCAGGTCGAAGCGTTCTTCGCGAACTTTCTCCAGCGCTTCCTCGCCGCTGCGCGCGGTGCTTACCATGTACCCGCGCGCCACCAGTGTCGTGCGCATCACGCGGCGAATCTGCGGTTCATCATCGACAACTAAAATCCTGGCGCTAGTCACAGTAAAGGCTCCCTGAGAGCGCGGGGGACCGAGAATGAGAATCTGGCCCCTTTCCCGGGTTCGCTCTCCACCCAGATCCGGCCATGGTGGGCGCGCACAATCTCTCTTGCGATGGTGAGCCCCATGCCCGTCCCCGGTATCCTCTCTCGCTGCTCTTTGCCGCGGTAAAACTTTTCAAATACTTTCCGTTGTTCTTGTTCGGAAATCCCCGGCCCGCAATCCTCAACGCTAACGATAACTTCCGTCTCTCCGGCGCTGGCGCGGAGGGTCAGCGGGCTGCCGGGCGGAGTGTACCTCAAAGCATTGGATATCAACTGCCAGATAACGGTCCCGATGAATTCCGGGTCGACACTCATCCGGGGCAACTTTTCGGGAACCTCCAGGGTCACCTTGCGGCCTTCCAGGCTTTCTCCCAGCTTCTCCAATTGTGCTTGGAGAATCTTGCCCAGGGACTGCGGGCTCCTGTGTAACTGGAGTTGCCCGGCTTCGATCCGCGACATTTGGGTGGCCTCGGTGAGCATGGAGTTTAATCGGTCCGCTTCCTCATCGACGATGCGCAGCAGTTCCTGGTGGGTCGGATTCAAGTCGCTGTCGGACAACATCGACGTCACCGCTGCCTTGATTGGCGTGAGGGGGGTTTTGAATTCGTGGGCCAAAGCATCGAGCATTGTCGACTTCAACTCCTCGCTCTGCCGCGCGGCTTCGGCCCGGGTGGCGACATCCTGAGCATGGGCGCGCTCCAAGGTAATGGCCGCCAGGTTGGCGATGGCGTGCAATGCCGTTTCCGAAACCTGCGAGCCCTGAATCCCCAAGCTGCCCATTGGCTGACCGCCTAAGCTGATCGGAATAATGGTGGTTTTCGTTATGGCATCGTGAAAAACCGTACCTTGCAGTGCAGTGTCCCGAAGTTTGCCGGCGTCCACGGGAATGTCGCGGGGACCGGACCGGTGAATCCGGTCGCTGGTGCGGTCATAAAAGGCCAGCCCCGGCAATTCAAACACCTGCGCAATGGAATTAGTAATCTCCTGAGCCAGGGGCCCGTGAACTTCCAGAAGCAGCAGATTCCGGCTTAAGGTGTAGAGCCGTTCCACCTCACGCTGGCGGTGCGTTGATTCCATCGCCTGCTTTTTTGCACTCGCGGAAAGATGGCTGGTGATCACCGCTGTCACCACGAAGGCGGAAAAAGCCACCCAGTTCTGTGGATCCGCGATGGTGAACGTTCCGATGGGAGGGAGAAAAAAGAAATTGAAGCAAAGCATGCTGGCCACCGAAGCGGCCAGCGCTTCAATCAGCCCCCAACGCGTGGCAATCGCCATCACCGCCAGGAGGAATGAAAGGGCCACCGTGACGTTGTTGACGCTGACGATGCGGTAGTAGAAAACCGTGATCCCACCGACGATCCCCAGCACAAAGAGAATGCGGATCACCTTCAACGGCTGTGGCAAGACACTTTTCTTCAAGCGCAGACCTCAAGACCCCTGCCATTGTACTCGCCTGCGCACGGGATTCAACTATTGCCACTGCTCCAAACGGAGCCACTACCTTCGGCTTGGAATGGTTGGGGGGGCAGGGAGGGCGGTCTCAGCGGGTAAGTGCTCGTCAAAAACCAGGGCGGTAAACATAAAGATGTCGGTGTTATCGTCTTTCCAGGCTTGGCGCGGCAGGCCGGCTTTGAGGCAGGTCTCTTCCAGGAAAGTGTCGCGGCCCCAATGTTCCTCCATCGGGACTTGCGGCAGCAAAATCCCCTCGATTTCTCCCTGCTTCATAATCAATCCGTGTTTGCCCACCTTGATTTCTTTTGTATCCAAAACGCGGCGGAGCGGCGACATAACGGAAATCTCATATTCGAGGAGCGGCAGTTCCTGGACGGTGACGGGCTTGAAGCGCGAATCTTCCAGCGCCGCATAGGCTGCCACGTCACGCACCGTTTCCGCCAGCGATTTCATCGGCGTGATGTAGCCAATGCACCCGCGCAGCTCGCCATGCTCCTTGAGCGTGACGAACGCGCCGCGAGCTTCCTCCAGGCGCGGGGAGCCGGTCGAACCCACCAGGTACATCTTTCGATCGCGCACCGCGGTCTCTACCGAAGCCCGCGCGATCTTCATCAAGGCATCCTTCTCATGGCTGGTCAATGAGAACTCTGCGCTCTTCTTGGCATCCGTAGAACTTTCCCTCGTGATCGCCACCGCGCCATAGCCCACTACGCGAGTCTTGTCGCCGGTGGCGTCGCCGGAGTTGGCGTATTTCAGGATTTGCGCGTGCGTTGCCCCCAAGCCCTCGGCGGCGATCATGGCCGCCACGATGGGGCCTCCACCGCACGCTTCCCAAGTCTGAATACCGCGCTCCCACATGGCAAAGTTGCGCGACAGGCTGAGATAGTCCCAATCCGCGATGGCCTGAAGCGTCTGATGGTCGACGTTGTTTGCGTAGTCGTAAGGGTGGTAGTGCGAGAGGTCGGAACTTACCAGGATGAGCGTCTGGGCGCGCTCCTCGGGCGCCTCCGCCATGAGCGCCTTGGCGAGCGCCCGCCCTAGCGAGCGCTCCAAGCCGTAGTTCTGATCGCCCATGATGATGGGCACCACCTTGAACTGGCCCAATGTGCGCTGGAGCCAAGGCAGTTGCACTTCCACCGAGTGCTCGGCATGCTCGCCCACCTGCGCGTGACCGCGATCCGAGATTTTGATGTCGGAGCTCAATTTCGCCAGCTTGGCGCGGAAGTCTTGGTCAACCGGAACATTACCCAACGGAGTCGCATAAGCGTCGCCATCGTAAATGGAAGAAAAATGGAAATTCTCATAGTGCGAAGGTGCAATCACCGCCACTCGAGTGTATTTCCGCCCCTTGAGTTGGGCAAAGCACGCTGCCGCCACGGGGCCCGTGAACATGTACCCGGCATGCGGGCAAACCAGTGCCACCAGCGGACCGGGAACTTGCGGCACGGCGTTGTGCGCCAGAAGGTCGTCCATCATTCGGGTGAGTTCTTTGGCGTCGGAGGGATAGAACCCCCCCGCCACCCCGGCTGGGCGAACTTTCGGCGCGGCGCTGTAGGCTGCCGGGCGCGGAACGGCGATCATCCACGCGAAGAGTGCGACAATAATCAGAACCTTGGTACGGAGATTTCTCATGGCATCACCTATGAGGCAGTAAGAAGAAAAGAAAGTCAAAAGGCAAAAGTCAAAAGGCAAAGGCGGTGTTTCTTGCACTTTTGACTTTTGACTTTTGCATTTTGACTTTTGACTTCGCACTTCCCATCAGCCACCGCCCACTGCCGATCACTCCGCCGCTGTCTACTGTCTACCGTCTACCGCTCTTCTACGTCCACACCCCCGGAATCACCGTGTGGCAATACTGGCACCTGCCGTGGTGGAGATAAACACCGGCGATAGTGTACCCGGTGCGGTCAACTACTTTCTTCTTGCAATGCGGGCAGTAGGTGCTTTCCGCCGGGTGCCCGGGCACATTGCCGATGTAAACGTAGTGGAGCCCCTCGGCATCGGCAATGGCCTTGGCCCGCTCCAACGTCTCGATGGGCGTGGGTGGCAGGTTCTTGAGCAAGTATTCGGGATGGAAGCGCGAAAAGTGCAGGGGCACGTCCGGGCCGACTTCGGATTTGACCCAACGCGCCAGTCCCTGGAACTCCGCGTCGCTGTCGTTGAGCGTGGGGACCACAAGATAAACGATTTCATTCCAAACGCCGGCCTTGCGAATGGTTAGGATCGCTTCCAGCACCGGCTTGAGCTCACCATTCACAACTTCCTTATAGAACTTTTCGGAATAAGCTTTCAAATCAATCTTGATGGCGTCAACCTGCGCGCACAGCTTCTTGAGCGGCTCGGCCTGAATGTACCCGCCGCTCACTACGGCGCTGCGCACGCCCGCTGCCCGCCCCGCCTGGGCGCAATCGAGCACATATTCGAGAAAAACCACGGGCTCGCTGTATGTGTAGGCGATTACCGGGCAGCTATTTTGCTGGGCGAGGGCTGCGATTCTTTCCGGCGGCGCGTAGGTGGCGCGGACCTGCTCGGGGCGCACCTGAGAGATATCCCAGTTCTGACACATCTTGCAATTCACGTTGCAGCCTGCCGTGGCGATAGAGAAGGCCACGGCCCCGGGCAAGAAGTGAAAGAAGGGTTTCTTTTCGATGGGGTCGATGTGCGCCGTCGCCACGCGCGAATGCACCAGGGTGTAATAGGTGCCCCCGCGATTCTCCCGCGCGCCGCAGTAGCCGCGCTCCTGGTCGTCAATCACGCACTCGCGCGGGCAGAGCTTGCACTTGGTCTTCTTGTAGGGCAGCTTTTCGTAAAACTTCGCTTCTCGAATGAACTGGCTGTCGTCTTCAGTCGCAGGTGGGGTTGCGTGCAATGGCAAGGCAAGCAGGATGCCCATGAGTGCCCCACTACAGGCCGCGAAACACGGCAGCGCCGTGGCTTGCAAGAAAGTGCGGCGGTCGGGAGTGTTCAAAATGGTTCGAGAGGTCTTATTCATAAATCCCACCCAATTGTCAGTTCCCTCACCCATCCGTTAACAGGCGGATCCCCCCTCTCCCTCAAGGAGTGACGGACCCCGGACTACGGACCAAGGACGATTTTCGCATCATATCTCCACCCGCTCGATGCGCTTGGGATCGCAAGTCCCCAATCGATGCTCGGCGTCAGCAGCGGTCGCGATATACGCGGGCTCACGTTTCAGATCCGCGAGAGGCTTCATGCCGGCTTCCGCGCGTTTTTTCTCGATAATCTTCCAGCCGGTGTAATCCAGCGCCACGGGGTCGCGAGACACCAGCAACCCGTTGAAGGGCCACATCCATTGCGGCATGAAGGACGGCCCGCCCTCGTACTGCGCGTTGAGGCCGTCGCAGATGTGTAGCCGCACCTTCTGCCGGATAGGCGCGAGCGCGTAAACGTCCGCCACGTAGGGGTCACCGGCATTGGAGTGATACTTGTTGGGATTGTGAATCGCCCCAAACATGCTCTTGAGCGCGAGGGTGACGCCGGCGATGCCGTGGTCCTTGAGCACCGGCAGGTTGATGACCGCGTCGCAGACGCGCGTCAGCGTGCGGCACAGCAGGCTGCCCGCTTGGCCAAAGGTGGCTAGGTCGTTCTCAAAACCCAACACGTCGTTGCCAAAGCATCGGACGCCCGAGCCGCGCTCGGCAATCTTGAAGCGGGCGTGCTCGAGATCCGAGTTCTGCCGGTCCCAGATGACGACCTCGGTAATTCCCGCCTGACGCAAGCGCTCGGTGATCGCCTCCACCAGCTCCGGGTGCGTGGCGTTGCCCCGGCCCCCCAGACAATTTACCTTCAACCCCGCCACCTCGCCCGGGCGCATTACCTTCTTCCATGCTTCGATGGGGGAATCACAGTCAAAGGAAGCCTGGAGGGCGCGGTCGAGCAAGCGGGCAAGCGCCGTGGCGTCGAATCCTGTCCCGGTACTGCGAATTTTCGCGTCTTGAGCTATGACGACGCGGGAACGCACCGCTTCCGCCGAGGCGGTGGGCAACCCCGCGGCCCCGTTGGCACCCGCCTTGAACGCGGCGAGGCTGCTTCCCAGCATGAAGGTCTGCCTCAGGAAGGAGCGGCGGGTTGGCGGGAATGGTACTTTCGGCACGGGAAGGACTCCGACGGGACCTCAGTGTTTTCAGGAATTCAGGCGCAGCCAGGAAATCGGGCGGTGGGCGAACTCCCCCACCCCTGGAGGTGAAAACAGACCCAGGCATCTTGCAGCACTCTAAGTGCCAAGTTGGGTGCTCGCAATTGGCCGGGGTTTCCACAACGACATTTTGGCCGTTTGGGATGAGAGACATTTAACTCAAGTTCCCGCCACATCCGCCGATAGAAGGGATGAACAATTAAGGCCGAGTGCGCCGGCAGGGGGGGATTGGAGGGGTAAGAGGGGGTGGAGCATCTCCCAGGGCACCACGGAAACCTTCTGGTCAAGGAGCATTCTACATGCGAGATAAGTCGTTTAAGGCCACTACGATCGTCACCCCGGATGTATCCAATCGGCTCGTATTAGAGGCGGCGTTTAATGACTGGGCGGAGGAGACGAAGCCTGCCAGCATTCTTCACGTTCATTACTATCATGATATGGAAGCACACGTTCGGGGCTATCAGGTGGTTTACGAAGAACCGTGGATGGCCTATTTGGCGCCCGAGACACCCCAAGAGGATGAGGCCGCCCGCATGCTGGTTTAAGGGAATTCGGGTTTCGGCTGGGACCGTCGCCTCCTCCTCCGGGGGCACCGGCAGGCCCGTGGGGGTCGGTCGCGACGGTCCCCAGCCGACCATGGCGTTTTCAGGGCCCGCCACGCCGTTGGGCACGCGGCTGGCGTGAAGATAGGTAGGCTGAACGTCATGGCTCGCGCGCGGCGCACCTTCCGGTCCGCCGCGCGCGTTTTTGTCTGATCGATCGCCGCGCCATACCTCGCCATATCGCCACGCAGTGGCGAGTTTACTTCGCCATATTGCCACGTAGCGGCGAGTTTACCTCGCCAAGGCGGTGTAAAGCCGCCTCGACGTTCATGAAGCGGCTTCCACGGGACGCATTCACTATCCGAACGTCCTCGCCATTTACGAATCCGGCCAGGCCGCAGGCGGTACCCCGCTACATCGCCATGGAGTTTCCGAATCTCTGCGCCAGCCCCTCGCGCGTCAGGGCGCGCCGGTAAACTGAAGATAAAAAGGCAATGTACAGGCTGCCTCGACCGGGCCGGCAGCCGAGCCTGTCGATTGGGTAGCGTGGCTATAAGGGCAGAGTTGTTCTGGAAATCGGCGACGTGTATACTCGGGAACAGTCGAAGAGCCGCAGAGCTGTACTTCAACTCTGCGTTACCCGCTGAGGCCCTGCCGCTGTGACTGAGATCGATGCCCATCTCGCCGCGAGTCTTGCGCACCGTTTTCGGCTGGTCCGCCAACTGGGAGCGGGCGGCATGGGAGCCGTCTTCCTCGCCGAGCAGATCGCGGTGGGCAACCGCCCGGTGGCGCTCAAAGTCTTGAGCCGAAAGCTGTTGGATGACCCGAGCTTCCTGCTGCGATTTCAGAATGAAGCGGCTTCCACGGGCCGCATTCATCACGCGAATGTCGTCACCATTTACGAGTCCGGCCAGGCCGATGACGGCACGCCCTACATCGCCATGGAGTTTCTGGAAGGCGAATCTCTCCGTCAAGCCCTCACGCGGCGGGGTCAACTTCCCGTGCCCGAGGTTGCGGAAATTCTCCAGCAAGCGGCGCGGGGGCTGAACGCCGCGCACAAGCTCGGCATCATTCATCGCGACCTCAAGCCCGATAACATTTTTCTGACGTATCCCGACGACGATTCTGTAGCGCGGGTGTCCCCACCCGCGAACGATCACGTCGCGTCTGTAGCGCCGGTGTCCCCACCGGCGAACGTTCAGGTGAAAATCGTCGATTTCGGCATTGCCAAGCTGCGCGAGTCCGGAGCCCACACGCAGACCGGTATGGTGCTCGGGACACCCGCTTATATGTCATTCGAGCAAGCGTCGGGCATGAGAAGTGATGAACTCGACGCGCGCTCGGACGTTTACTCGCTGGGCGTGGTGGTGTACGAAATGCTGACCGGCCGCACGCCGTTTCGATCCGACACGCCGGTTGGATACCTACGCATGCACATGCAGGAAGACCCACCGCCATTCCGCGTCGTCAAGCCGGACCTCCCCGCGTTGCCTCAACTCGAAAGCGTGGTGATGAAAGCACTCGCCAAAGACCGTGACCAGCGTTATAGCTCCGTATTGGAATTCGCACGCGATCTAACCAGCGCCGCTCAGCCACCGCCCACGGCCCAAGCTCCAGTGACGCTTCCTCCAACCCAAATCGTGCCCCCGTCTGCGTTGGCGAAACCACCGTGTCGCCCGGTCGTAACGGAGAATACAAGCCGAGTAAAGTATGTCGCGCTTGGCTTGGTTCTCCTGGCAGTCATCGCGGGCGGGATTTGGTATTTCTCCCGGTCGACGCCGGTTGTGGTGAAGGTCAATCCAAAGGACGGGCTAACGTACGCGTGGATTCCACCGGGGACGTTTATGATGGGTTGCTCGCCGGGGGACAGTGAATGTTTCCCTGAAGAGAATCCGCCGCATCAGGTGACCATCACGAAAGGTTTTTGGCTTGGGCAAACAGAAGTGACGGTGGGGGCATACAAGCGCTTTGCAGGAGGCACAGGAAAGAGTATGCCCCTCCCTTCAGTCTTCAATCCGGGCTGGAGCAACGAACAAAAGCCGATTTTGGGTGTCAGTTGGGACGACGCGCAGGCGTATTGCGTCTGGGCAGGAGGGCGACTGCCCAGCGAAGCCGAATGGGAATATGCGGCGCGAGGCGGAAGCACGCGAGCCCGCTACGGAAACTTGGACCAGATTGCGTGGTACGACGGCAACAGCGGTAATCAGGTACATGTCGTAGCTCAGAAACGAGCCAACGGGTTCGGTTTGTACGACACGCTGGGGAATGCATGGGAGTTGGTGAATGACTGGTACGACCAGAACTATTACCAGAACAGCCCGTCTCAAAACCCCGCAGGCCCTACGAGCGGCGACGGACGCGTTCTGCGTGGTGGGTCCTGGGGCGTGGTTCCTAGGGGCGCGCGTGTATCGGGCCGCGCCAGGGCCGACCCAGGCCGGGGGAATCTCGTCGACGGGTTTCGTTGTGGCGGGGAAGTGTTTGCTCCTTGAGCCTTTTTGTTTTCCCCTGACGTCTTGCTGGGGAGGGACTCTGGGGCCGCCCAAAGGACCGGAGAGTCCGAAATGCACAAGCCCCGCGCTTGCTTGCGGAAGATGCTACAGTGCAGAGTATGCTAGGTTCTGGAATTGCACATCCATCACCGGGAAACCCTATTTCGGCGTGGCTTGAGCAACGGGTGGCAGCAGTGAGAGTCTGCCTGGATTCGTGCTTTGCTGAAGAAGCGCTGGTGCTTGTATACTCCGCATTTGACACGCTTGCATTCCTGGGGTCACCCGCAGGCGAGGAATACTCCGGCCCCAATCCGTCGATAGGGGAGCAGAGCGGGTAGCAGGCCTTGGAGGACGATGGAGGGCAAGGGCTTGTAGTTTGGTGGGTTGGGCGATTGAAAGAAGTTTGGTGGGCGTCGAAGAGATTG
>JBEKLF010000155.1:0-20296 GCA_050010335.1 Terriglobia bacterium | reverse complement strand
GCCTGACAGGTCCCGAAAAACAGGACGGCGGCAAGCCAGTCGGGCCATTCCAGCCGGGGGTAGTAGCGGTCTCGGAAATCCTTGCGGGCCTGTTCGAATTCCTTGCCATTTTGGGGAAGGCAAGGGTGCTCGGAAAGACCGCGAGCTATATACGCTGCCTCCAGGGCAAACGGGTAATCATCGAAACTGGGAAAAGGGGCGCGACCCATAACCCTATACCGGGGGTCTCGGGTACTGCGGAAAAGACGCTGGAAGAAACCGCTCATTTGCAACCTCCTCGGCCCCGCCCTCTGAGGCTTGGGGCCATATTGCGGAGGCTGCGGCCAAAAATATTTTCTGTCAAATGACCGACTAATTCCCCACTTGGCCTTTCGGAGCGCGCCGGTCCTGCTCCTGGGACCCTTTGGGGTGGGGATTGATGGCGCTTCGACAAATCCCCAAAGCGGTACTGGGTGAAGTTCTTCTTGAAGTATTTCGACTAGATGTGAGCATTCTCCCGTAGAATCATCGGCTTAGCCACTAGCCGCAGAGGGTTGGGGGCAGACCATCTATTTCTCCTGGGCGGAATGGTTGCTGCGAGGCACGAACAGGACCAAATATTTTTTGCTGGTCCACTGGTTTTTCAATAGGGTGTGAATTAGTTCTTGCGACCTTTTGCAAGTTTGAGGCGCTGCCCGGAGCTCATTGAGGGGGAATGGCTGCGGGAGCACGATGAGTGCCAAATATTTTTCACTGGTCCAATCGTTTCTCATCTGGGGTGTGAATAAGTTATTACAATGATTTGCAGGTTTGAAGTATGGCCCGGAATCCATCCGTCTACGCAAAGCAATCCGTGGCAGCGATTACAATTGCCGGACTGCCCCACTTGCAGATTCCAAGGGATGCCGCCGCCACACATCCTTTTTCGCTTACGCACCCTCATGCCAAGATAAATCCTCAGAAGTTTTGACTTTGGAACACGCTAAGTTATAGACATCGTGGCTGTTAGTATATACAAAAAGCATCAATTGGACGTGCCCTTCGTGGTCGGACGGAGAGTCCTGTCACCGTCATTTGACAGAAAAAAAAGTTCGCCTTATTCCTATGATCGGGCAATTGGTCCTTGCCACGGGCTTTGGGGGCAAGCGTTTTGGCGGATGGCGCGTCGCCCGAGCTGATAGCCCGCAAGCTTGATGAGGCTGCGGGAAAAGCAAGGTAGAGCCGAACGAGAAGGTTTACGCGCCGACGCCCCGCAAAAGGGCCTATTGGGCACTGACAACGAATTGTAGCTGCCCTGGGAGGTTATGAACTTTATGTCAGATGGAATTGAGACACTTCTTACCAGCAAGGAAGCATCACAGGTCCTAAAGATTCACCCGAAGGTGCTTGAACGGATGGCGAAGCGTGGGGAAGTTCCAGCGCTGAAAGTTGGAAAGTTCTGGCGGTATCGCGCAACAACGCTGGACGCATGGATCAACTCAAGGCTACAATCAGGCAGCCAACCGTGCCGCACGGCAACTTCATTTTGATTGGAGGAACCATGCAGGCACGCTATCAGTACGGAAATTTGACGATCCGTAAGCGGAAAAAAGGGCCGGACGTTTGGCAATTCCGCTGGACGGAAAACGGAAAGCCGAAGTCAGTGCTTATCGGAACCTTTGACAAGTACCCGGCACAAGCGGACGCGGAGAGGGCGGTGGAACATCTTCGCGTGAAGATCAACGCGCCTAATCCGCAAGAGCAATTCCACACTGCCACTGTGGGCGGGCTGATTGACCGCTTCATGCAAGATTACGCACCTAAGCGGTGTCGGGAAAACACGCAAACCAATTACCGTAGCCTCTTCAAGAATCACATCCGCCCCCGGTGGGGCGGGGAACTTGTCCAGAATGTCAAAACGATGGCTGTCGAGGACTGGCTTGAATCCTACCCCGGCTCGCGGCAGGTGAAATCTCACGTTCGAAACCTCATGCACACGACCTTTCAGGCCGCCCTGCGATGGGAAATGGTAGAACGGAATCCGGTCGATTTAGTCCGCCAGTCTCGGAAGCGGCTCAAAGTGCCCCGAGTTCTTACTCCGGTTGAATTCAAGGCTCTCGTGGGTCAACTCTCGGAGCCCTACAAGTCGATGGTGGTTACGATTGCCTGTCTGGGTTTGAGGGTGTCGGAATTGCTCGGCTTGCAGTGGGGTGATATTGACTTTGAAAACCTCACCGTCAAGATTCAGCGCGGCGTTGTCGAGGGCAAGGTGAACCTCACCAAAACGGAAGCCTCAGAAAGTGCTTTGCCCCTTGATAGCGGCTTAGCTGAAACCCTTCTGGTGCACAGAAGAGCGTCCAAGTTTGTAGCGGATTCTGATTTTGTGTTCGCGGGAGAGGCGGGCAAGGCTCGCTGGAAAGATTGCATTCTATCCGACTACATCAAGCCCGCAGCGGCTAGGGCAGGAATTGGAAAGGTTGGCTGGCACACCTTCCGGCACACCTATTCAACCTTGCTCCATGCGTTCGGCACTACCCCTGCCGTGCAAAAGGAACTGCTACGGCACGCCAACATCCAAACGACACTCAATGTCTATACGCAGGCCGTTTCGGATGAAAAAAGGGCGGCAGCGACCAAAATCGTCCATGCCTTGTACGAATCTGTACTTGTTGGGAAGGGTGTAACTCCGGCAAACTGTTGAAAAAAATGGTGGGCGGTACCCGGCTCGAACGGGTGACCTTCTGCTTGTAAGGCAGACGCTCTAACCAACTGAGCTAACCGCCCGGCTTCCCTTCGAGCAGGGGCTGTGGTATTTCGACCCCCGGCACACGAACCTTGACAGTTCCAATCTATGGAATATACACTAGCTCTCTCAGATCGTCAAGGAAGACACAGACCCAACTATGCAGTTCCCCCGAGAATACGTGGCCTACATGGCCAAGCAGATTTTGAAACGCCTTACCAAGGCCGGCCTCATCCAATTCGACCAGCCTGAATACGTCACCGAAGTTATGTACGAGGTGATGCTCGATGAATTCAGTATCGAGGATCGCATCAATGACGAGGTGCGGAAGATCCTGGAACAGCACGGCGACGAGATGAAGGAACTGGGCGCTACATTCGAAGAAGCCTTTAAAGTGATCAAGAAACAGCTCGTGCGCGAACGTAAAATCATTCTGTGAACGGGTGGTAATCTAAGTCGATGAAATTGAGCCACGAAAAGATCATCCAAATCTCGCATCGGATTATGGGCGCGATTGAAGCCCTGGACGAGGTGGAAATCTTTGAGGAGCCCAACACCATTCGCCAGGAAACCGTCAAAATCCTGACGGAGCTGATGCACGAGGAAGAGAAGATGGACGAAACCGTCAAAGCCCGGATCGCTTCGCAGAAACGCACCATCCCTGAAGGCAGCGGCGAGTGGGAGATTCTTTACCGGAAATATTACAACGACGAACTGCGCAAACTCGGCGTGGTTTTCAATGCCCCCAGCCATTCCTGATTCCAGACTCCCATTGCTATGACCCTGAACCTATCCCCGCGCCGGAACGCGGGCATCTTGGCGCCTGCCGCGGTGCGCACCAAAAGGGAAAGGCGCCCGAGGGGCCGGACGCCTTTTGTTCTGAGGTGAAATCGCCAGCACTTAGTCACGCCGCTTCAGCACGGGCGGGGAATCTTCGCTATCCGTTCCAGTTTTCTGCTGACCGGCTTGCGCGGTGCTGGAGTCGGGCGATTCGCGCTTCCGCAGAGTGGGCCCGGAGTCACCCTTTTGCTGCCGCTTGTGCTGGGTGATGAGGGTTTGCAAGCGTGCCTTGATGTCATCAAACTCCGAAGTTGAAACCAGGTACTCGTCGCGCTTGGGGAGAATCTTCTGAATCTCTTCCTCCGACGCGACGATGCGATCGCCCGTGGGTGGATGGTCAGCGAAAACCTTGGCCATGCTCCCGGGGCTATGCCGCTCTTCGTCCATGACTTTGCCGAAGAAACCAACAAAGGCATTGGGATCGTACCCTGCCTTGTACATGTACTGCAATCCCAGGAAGTCGGCTTCTTGCTCGTCTTTGCGGCTGAACTTCAGGAACATCATCGGCACGCCGTTCATGTAAGCTTCCATCACGCCCATATAGACCGCCGCAGTCATGGGGATGAACATCATGGGGAGCATGGAAAATTGGAGAAGGGTAGCCTTGGTCATGGTGCTGGCCCAGTGGCGAGCCGCGGCGTGGCCAATCTCATGCGCAATGACGCCGGCCACCTGGTCTTCCTCGTCAGCCGCCAGCAGGGTGCCGGTGTTGAGATACATGAACCCCCCAGGCAAAGTAAAAGCGTTGATGGCGGGGTCGTCAATCACCTTGATCGTCAAGGGGATTTTGAGGTCCGAATTGCGGGCCAGGTTCTGCGCCACGCGGTTCACATACTCATTGATAACCGGGTCCTTGAGAATCTTGGCTTGTTTGTCAATCTGATCGGCATATTGCTTGCCGATGGCGATTTCTTTTTCCTGGGAGATGATGCTGCGATGTGCGACCTTGCGATCACCGATATCGTCGACGTCGTCCTTCTTATCGTCAGCGCGACCGGGAAGAGAGGCCCAGCACAGGATCACGACAAGTAATAGCGCTACGAAACGCGGCTTCTTCATGGCATGACTCCTTGCCAACGATTATACCATTGGGGCGGGATCGACCGCTGTGTCTTTATTTCTACCCTTACGGATTGCGAACCTGGCAGTACCCTTCTTTTGCCGGCCCCGCCCCTGATTTCAGGAATACCTACGGCTTTCCTCCGGGGTCAACCCGAGTTCACCCGTCTGTTGGATTACAATGTAGGCAGCGGGGTTGCATCCATTTCTGACGGCAAGGGTTAAATCGAGTTTACAAAGACTCGCAGGAAAGGTCGCGCTGGCGTCTCGCCCGCTACGAAGAAACCAATGGCCTGATTTGTAGCGACGGTCTCCGACCGCCGAAGTTGTTGATTCTCAAAGCAACCGGTCATAGACAGCCGCCACAACCGAGTGTGTCCAAGGCTTCGGTGGCGGGATTTGGGCACTCCCGCCCAACAATAATGCTTGCAGCCTTGAGGGGCACGATACGAAACCGGGGGTAGACAGCAGGAACTTACGGGCAAGATGCCCTTGCCGCAGCGGGCAGGATGCACACGTGCCAGCGGGGGAGACGGACGCGTTACGTCCGAGGGCCCGGCCTTCACACCCTCATCGCACACCAAAGGTGGAAAGGTGGATTGCGCTCTTGACTCCGTCTCCGGGGACAGTTAGATTAACTAAATCGGCCTTCAACCGAGGTTCGGATTCAGTTATCCGTGACGCGACACCGTCTCCCCAAAGAGGAGCTTCTACCTGTGGCCGTTTCCTCGATTCTGTTAGGCCAAGTCTGGCGGTTGCAAGCAACGGGCGATAATTGGCTGGTGACCAAAGTTTATTCGGAAGTCTTCGCCTCCTATGTCGTCCTGAGAAAGGTGGGGGGAGGGGATGATGATGTTCGCCGGGTGAAGGTCGAGCGAGCCCCCGAAGGTGTTGCCCTACCCGGTTTTGTTTTCACTCAGGACGCCGAAGCTTTCTAGATCCCCTTATGGTTTCTACCCTTCTCGAGTTCCTTGCCGCCTTCATCATCGCTGTGATCTCTTCCACAGGCTATCTTGGCATTGTCTTGCTGATGGCGATCGAATCCGCCTGTATCCCGTTGCCTTCCGAAGTCATCATGCCTTTCTCCGGTTACCTGGTTTTTACCGGCCGATTCCGCCTGCTCTGGGTTGGCCTCGCGGGCGCCGCGGGATGCAATTTGGGATCGCTCGTGGCCTATTACATCGGGTCTTTGGGAGGGCGGCCCCTGGTGGAAAAATACGGGCGGTGGCTGCTGGTTACGCACCACGACCTTGAATTGGCTGACCGCTTTTTCGCCCGCTATGGCGATTGGGCGGTGTTCATTGCCCGCCTGCTGCCGGTGGTTCGCACCTTCATTGCCTTCCCCGCAGGCGTATCGCGGATGAACGTGGCGCGTTTCCACCTCTACACTTTCCTCGGATCTATGCCCTGGTGTCTGGCGCTCGCCTACGCGGGAATGAAACTCGGCGAGCGCTGGATGACCCTGCGTGAATACTTCCACCGATTCGACGCCGTTCTCGGCGTCGTGATCGTCCTCGGCGCGGTGTGGTTCATTCACAACCGCTGGAAAAACCGCCTGCGCGCGGCATAACCCCGGTGTTGCCTCCCAAAAGGGGTTACAATCCCAACTGCTATGGTGCGAGACAAGTTTGAGGCGATTGTCGAGCAGGCCTTGACCGACCTGCCCGCGCCGTTTCGCGAGCGGCTCACCAACGTGGCCATCATCGTCGAGGACTTGCCACCCCCAGGACTACAGAACCAAGGAATACTGCTGGGCCTCTTTCACGGCATCCCGCGCACGGAGAAGAGTGTCTTCTATTCCGCCCCGCCCGACCACATTTTTCTGTACCAGAAAAACATCGAAGCAATTTCGAGAGGCGACGCGGACGTGCGCCAGCAAATTCGCGCCACTCTGCTGCACGAAGTGGGACACTATTTCGGGCTCAGCGAAGAAGAATTGCGCGGAATCTAACTTCAATGCGGGCGTGCGTCCAATTATTTTGACTCAAAGACGCGTATCCCGTTCCACATGCCTGGGGGAGGATGGGAAATCCACTCGCGGCACCGGCTGGCCAGGACGATGCTCGGGGAATCCTCGACTTGGTCTTCAAACAGCTCCAAGGCGGTTGCAAAATCGCCTGTTTGATAAGAAGTGAATGCCTGTTCGTAGCGATCCACCCATTCAGGGCGAGACTTCCCCTCGATTCGTTCGCCCAAGAGCTCGTAAATCAAAATGCCCTCAGTCTTGCCTTTGACCGCCACGCGATCCAGTATCCGAAATTCAAAGACACCCTTTGCGGCGGTCTGGATGCTTTCACTCGCGATGATGTGCGTTCCGTAATACTTATTCAGTCCTTCCAGCCGGGAGGCGAGATTAATGCCGTCACCGATGGCGGTGTAATTCAATCGATCCGGCGCGCCGAAATGTCCAACCGACGCAACGCAGCGGTGGAGGCCGAAGCGCGTTTCAAATCGGGGAGCATGGCCCCAATCCGACGAATCATATAGCTCTTGCAACGCTTCGCGGCAACGAAGCGCGGCACGGCACGCCAGAATTTCGTGACCGGTGACGGCTTCCGGCGCATTCCAAAACGTCATCACCGAATCTCCGATATACTTGTCGATGGTTCCTTTCTCACTCTGAATGATCTCCGCCATCACCTGCAAATAGCGTCCCAGATCCTCAGCCAATTCGTCGGGCGTCAAGGTTTCGGAGAATGCGGTGAAGTCCTTAATATCCGTAAATAGCGCCGACAGCTCAGAGGTCTTGCCGCCCAGCACCGGTTCTTCTCCCTTTTGGTAAAGCTGTCGCACCAGATTAATCGGCACATACTTACTCATGGCGCGCATGGCCGTTTTCGCCTTCTCCAATCCAATAAGAACTTCCTCGATGTCCCGCAGATAGGAAGAATTTTGGGCTGGCACGAATTCAAATCCGTTCATCCTGGCCATTCCTCTCAGAATCAGCGAATGCGATCTCACCGCGCTACGAATGATCAAGCCCCCCGCCAGGATGGTGGCGATGATGAGTGCAAGCGACGCCCATAGGACTTGCCGGCGAATTTGCAGCAGCGTGCCGAGATAAAAATTACGGGGCACCACGATCCCAACAATCCAATCTTGTGTAGCAGGCAGGTAGCGGAAGGTGCAGAGATAGATATCGTTTCCAAAGCGAAAGGAAGTTGCGAGTTCAGTCCGGTTGGCGTCAACATTTTTCAGGGCTGGGTCTTGGATCGCTCTTGCTACCACAGGAGGCACGTCGCCCGGCGCAATCCGCAAATCGTCCCCCGAAACGGTTACATGATCCCGGTTCCCCCACCCCGTGATCAATCGCCCCTGGTTATCGCAGAGAAAAATCAGATGCGGATCACCCTCAGCCTGACCGGTAATACGTAGGCGTACGGCGTCGTCGATCTTCGCCTTCAAGAACCCCACCCGCAGAACACCCGCGAAATGCGCCGAGGAGTCTTCGTCGGAGATATTTTCGTTGGCCAGCAACAGCGAAAGCAATCCTTGCTCAACCGAGTCGGTTTTTTCGGTGTCGATCAGGCCATATTTGACCTGCTGCTCGAATTGGGTAACGGCCATGGGCGCTTCGTTCAGATAGGTCGTGACCCGCTACGCAACTTCGCGGCTCGCCAAATCGCGATAGCGCTCCGAGCTCTGCAAAATGGTCTGCTCCCAGCCCTTTAAAACCTGATAGAAGAGCAGGGACAGACCCAGCATCAATGCCAGCATGCTGAAGGCAAAAACCTGACGAAGGGTTGGGCGAGTATTCGCAGTCATTTCAGATGAGAGTAAGGATTGAAAATCAAATCCGGGTCCTGGCGTTCCTCGCGCCTTTCGCCCGGAATTTCCATTATCCAATTTCTACGGGCTAAAAATCCACTCCCGAACGCCTCTGACGGGAACTGCCAGCCGGTCCGGCCGTATCAGCGCGTTTCCGTTCTTGTGACCTGAAGTTTGGCGACGCTCCAAAAGGGAGGTTTGGCGATTGGAGCCCTTGAGCAGGCTGACGAAGAAACCTTTCGGCGGGGCGTAGCGGCGGGTTTACCCCGCCATTTACCCTTGATTTCGACCCACCCTGGCGGCGTAAAGCCGCCTCGACGTCCCTTTTCGTGAGCTTATCAGGAGACAGATAGTGCGGCTGCCCCCACCACGGCCCAGCGCACGAGCAGGCTTGGGAGCGGATAATTCTTCTTCGCGCGATTCCAGTACAAAGCCATGATTAGCATGACGCTGGCAAGCGCAATCACCAGCAGATAGGCCTGGGCAAACCCCATCGAGCCGCCGAGGTACTGCTTGATGCCGGGGTTCCAGCTTGAGCCATAGAGAAGCACGACGTGCACAAAATAGACGAGGAGAGACTCTTCCGCCAAGGATTGCATGGTTCGCGGCGACACGGGAAGAAAGCGCTCAACGTAGGTGGCAAGGCCGAGCGCAGCGGCAACGAATCCGACGCGGGCGATGAACAGATGCGGCGTGGTGGGCCAGAAATTCGTCTGACCATAGATATGTGCCGACAGCCGTTCGAGCTCGATTCCACTGCCGAGCAGCAGCAATCCGAAGGGAATTGCCTTGCGTAACAAGGAGGGGGTTGATTGCCCAACGACCACGTACCCTATACCCAGCGTCGCGCCAAGGAAGATGTACCCCGACCACGGCATCATTGGGAAAAGTGAGCCGGCGCTTCCGATCAATGCGGACTTTACCGCCAGCGGGAGGGAATTCAATAAGGGACTGCGCCAAGCCAGAGGGGCTGTGAACGCGACAAGAAGAGAAAGCGTTCCCGCGACTGCGGCAAGGCGTCGCGGGGTGCGCAGAACCCATACCAGCAACTGCAAAGCGATCAAGGTGAAACCGATCGTCTGAAGAACATCGACTTGCAGAAATCCGTGCCAGGCATCAGGACCGGCCCAGCGAAGGTCGCGCAACGAGCGCATGGGGATTCGCATGGAATACCCAAGAATTACGAAGAAGGCGAATCGGCGAAGGCGTTTGGCGACGGTAGGGCCGAAGTGCAAATGATCTTCCCAATGGCGAAGCGTCGCCAGCGCAAATCCAAAGCCCGACAGGGTCATGAACATGGGAGCGGTAAACCCGCGGCAGAAGAGCCAAAAGTTGTACCAGGGACTATATTGGGAAGCCGGGGTGAGAAGAACATCGAGAGTATGGCCCTGGACCATCAGGACCATGGCGAATACACGAACAATGTCTACCGCGACGAGGCGCGAGGGGGATTTGAATTGCAGACTCAACAGGTCAACTCCAATCCCGGTTAGATGCAGAGTTTCGGCAAAATGGTTCACGGAAAAACGAGCAAGGGTAGAAAGAGTTTCCGGCGGCGCGTCCATACCTATTGACACATATAGATATCATTTGATATAGATATCGGCATGACTCATCCCGACCCTCAGAAGTTTATTCCCCTGAAGACCCATTGGTTTTACATCATGCTGTCGCTTGCCGGCGGAGAGCAGCACGGGTATGGAATCATGCAGGAAACCCTGAATCGCTCGACCGGAAAAGTGCGGTTGTGGCCGGCGACACTGTATGGATCGATTAAGCGGCTGATCGAGGCAGACCTGATCGAGGAATCCGACGAACGGCCCGCGCCGGAACTGGACGACGCGCGACGCCGCTACTACCGGCTGACGGCGCTCGGCAGGCGTGTGCTCGACGCGGAATGTGAGCGACTGCAGGAATTGGTTCGCGCCATTCGAGTGAAGCAAGCCTTGGTGACGCAATGAATTTCGCATGGCGGATCTACCGGCGGTTGGCGCAAGCTTTTCCACACGAATTCAAACTGGCTTATGGCGCCGAGGTGACGCAACTCGGAAGGGACGTAGTGGAAGACATCGCCAGGAGGCATGGTGTCGCGGGGCTGATCCGCCTCATCGCGGACATTGCCATTCGCGTACCGTTCGAATACCTGAGCGAAATGCGCCGCGATATGCGCTATGCGTGGCGAGCGCTCCTCAAGTCGCCCGGATTTGCGCTGGTCGGCATCATTTCGATGGGTCTCGGAATTGGGCTGACGACCAACGTGTACAGCTCGAAATGGGCGCTGATATATCGAGATCTGGCGGCAGCGGCGAATGCCAAAAAGTTGGTGATGCCTCAGGCTCCTGTGTCGTACTTCTACATCGAACAGTTTCGCGAGCAAAAGGGCCTGTTCGCCGGGGTCGCCGCGCTAGAAACCGGCATTCCGTTCAATGTCACCATCCAGGGTAATACGAATGCGAAACCCGACCGCGTTTTCGGACAACTTGTATCCGCCGATTATTTTTCCGTGCTTGGCGTCCAACCCCAGCGTGGAAGAGTTCTCAGCACCGGACTTGACATGCCCGGCGACGCGGCCGTGGTGGTGATTAGCGATCGTTTCTGGCGCCATCGCCTCAACTCCTCTCTCGACGCGGTGGGGCAAACGCTTCGACTGAATGGCCAACCAGCGACCGTCGTGGGAATCACACCGAAGAATTTCAACGGCGCCCTCGACGACCCTGAGGAGAATCCGACTGAGCTGTTCGTCCCGATCACAGCGCCGGCCGCGCTCGCGCCGGAGCTCGCGAACGACGTTTTGCATCAACGCCATGCCAAGGAGTTCCTGGCGATGATGTGCCTCGCGCCCGGCGTCACGATCGAATCCGCGGAAGCAGGCCTCGACGCGATCACACGCCGCCTCGACGAGCAGGATCCTTCGTCGCCGGCGCGAGTCGACAAAGGCAGACGGGTAACGTTGCTTCCGGCCGGTGCCCGGCTTCCGATTCCGCGGGAATTGAGGCCCGTGTTGGCCGGTTTCCTCGGCGCGCTCATGGGTCTGATTATTACCCTGGCATGCATGAACTTGGCCAACATGCTGATCGCACGCGGCGCCAACCGCCGCAAGGAGTTGGCGATTCGCCTGGCGGTCGGGGCAAGCCGTTTTCGGCTGATCCGGCAGATGCTGGCCGAAGGCATTTTGCTCTCACTGCTGGGCGGCGTGGCAGGATTCGTACTCGCGCAAGGTCTCTCGGTGTTGAGCGCGCAATTCATCCCGCGCCTGGGGGTGCCGGCCGACTCCGATTTCAGCTTGGATTGGCGCGCCGCCGTTTTCGCCTTTGGCGTCGCGATCGTGTGCGGCATCGGGTTCAGCTTGGCCCCCGCCCTGCAAGCGGCGAAAGCCGACGTGAGCCCGGCGCTCAAAGAGGGCTCGAGGCTGCGGTTGCCGGGCTATCGGCGCTTGGGTCTGCGCAACTTGTTGATGGTGGCGCAAGTTGCGGGATCGCTCATGCTGTTGCTGATCACAGGATTCCTCGTCATCGGAATCAACAAGGCCAGCCGCATGGAAACCCGCTTCGATCCGCACGCGATGTATCTCTTGTCCATCGATCCGGTGCATGACGGCTACGCGCCCGAAAAGGCACAAGCGTTGTTCGAGAGACTTCTCGAACGGCTCAAGGCTGCCGGCCCGGTGCGCAGCATCGCCCTGGCGGCGCAGCCGCCCTTTACCCTCGATGATGACACCACTCCACTGACGGCGGAAGGCCCAGGGAACTCCCCAGGGGTGGTGCAGTCCGTGGTCGAGGAAACGGTGGGCGCGGGCTACTTTGCCACGTTCAACGAGCCGATGCTTGTCGACCGGGAGTTTGAGGAGCGCGATCAAGGCAGCCCGGCAGATGGATCGAAGACTTCTTCCTTGCCTGTCGTGCTGAATGAGACGGCGGAACGCAGGCTTTTCGGAAATGAGAGTGCCATCGGGAAGCGCGTTCGAGACGACAAGCGGTCCTATGACGTGGTCGGCGTAGTCCGCGACTTGAAGAATGGAATCGGTATGAGCCAATCCGTAATCTATTTGCCACTGACGCCACATGATTTTGCGCGGCCGCCGGCCGGCGACATCACCATTCTGGTGCGGTCGGACGCGGGAACGGAGGCGCTGAGCCGCATTCGGAGCGAGATCGCTTCGCTCGACCCGAATCTAACCATCTTCAATGTGCACACGCTCAGCGATTACTTGGATCGCAGGCGGTCCTCCACGCGGTTCGCTGTTCAAACCTACGGCGGCATTGGAGTTTTCGCCTTGGTGTTGGCCGCCATCGGACTCGCCGGGGTCACGGCCTACGCCGTGGTGCAAAGGCGCAAGGAGATCGGAATCCGCACGGCGTTGGGCGCAAGCAGGGCGCAGGTGCTGCGCCTGGTACTGCGCGAAGGCATAGCGCTGGTGAGCGTGGGAGCGATTCTCGGATTTCTGGGCGCGATCGCGCTGGCAAAGATACTTTCGGCGCTGACGAGCATTTTTGTCGAGGCGCTGAGGGTCGGTACGAATGATCCGCGCTTGCTGGTCGGCGCACCCTTGCTACTGGCGGCTGTGGCGATGCTCGCCTGTTACGTGCCGGCTCGCAGATCGGCTCAGATCGATCCGCTGAAGGCACTGCGCGAAGAGTAGGGCCTCTATGACGATCCGACGCCAATTTCAGTCCCCCCTCCTATGCGCGTTCCTGCTGGGGATCTACGCGGCCGCGCTCGCCCAAGATGCCGCCATGGCCGCCGACCCAAAGCCATCCAATGCAACACTTCAAGCTGCCAGGACGGATGCCGCCAAGATCATCAGCCAGTATGTGAAAGCCGCAGGCGGCGCTCGCGCCCTATCGCGCATTCAAACCCTCTCGCTCGAAGGCACCGCGGTTCGTTCCGCCGAAGCTCCCAGCAGAGGCGAAGCCGCACCCGCAACTCAAACCGAGCCTGCCTCAGGTACTTATACGCTCGACACCAAGCTCCCGAACCGCTACTACTCAGAGCTCCTTATTGGCGGCAAGCGTTTCATCGACGCCTACAACGGCAAGTCGGCCTGGCACGAGGACGCCTCCAGTGCTCCCGCCGCAAGGGTCAGCCCCGCTTCCACCGAGATGCAGGGCGAAGCACAAATAGCCAACACGCGCCTGCTCGACCTGAAGAAGAGCAAGCTTACCGCGGCCTTCGTCGGCCACGCCCAAGTGGGAGGCAGGGACGCGCTGCACGTCGATCTCACCACCGCCGCGGGCATCAAACGCGAATTCTTCTTCGACGCGCTATCGCATCTGATCGTCGAAGAATCCGGCAGCGTGGGAGGCATTCCCGAGCAGATCTTCTACAGCGATTATCGCCCTGAAAGCGGCGTGCAAATTGCGCGCAAAGTCGAACTGCACCGCGGTCCCGATCCGCGCGACGCCTACTCCATCGAAATCACCCGCGCCACAATCAACCAGCCCATCGGCGAACGGGTCTTCGATCTCCCCCTCAGCGCGCAGGTCAAACTCCCCGACCTCAAGGCGCTCTTCAAGGAACTGGACGAACATCAAAAAGCCATCGACAAAATTAAGGAAGACTACGCGGGCACTCGCGTCGAGGACGAAACCGAATACGAATCGAACGGCACAACGAAAAAGCACACCGTAACCGAATCAACATTCTTCTATTTCGACGGCGAAGAAATCTCCACCGTCACGAAACGCGACGGCAAGCCACTCAGTGATGCCGAGTTGAAAAAGGAAACCGAAAAGTCGCAAAAGCGCGTCGAGGAAATACAGAAGCGCGTGGCCAAGAAAGACGCGAAAGAAGAAAAGGCTCAGGAGGAAGGCAAGCCGCCGAAGGACGACAGCGACGTCGGCATCGAAAAATTCCTTCGCGCCTGCCAGTTCGTCAACCCGCGGCGCGAACGCTTCCGCGGCCAGGACTTGCTCGCCTTCGATTTCGAGGCCAACCCCGAGTACAAGCCGCGCAATCTCACCGAACGCATCGTGCAGAAGCTGGCGGGCTCAATCTGGGTCGACGAAGAAGCTCGCGACGTGGTCCGCCTCGAAGGCTATTTCGTCGGGGACGCAAAAATCGCGGGCGGCATGCTCGCCAGCGTGCAAGAAGGAACCCGGTTTGTTTTCGAGCAGGAGTACGTCAACAACGAAGTCTGGCTGCCCACACTCGAGGAAATTCAAGTCAGCGCACGAGTCCTGCTCGTGAAAGGCGTCCGCGCCAACGTCGTCACCCGCTACTCCGGCTACAAGAAGTACCACGTAGCCGCCACTTCCACCGTCGGCCAGCCCAAGCCCCAGTGACGGTTCACATTTCTCGGGGCGCTCCACCAGGCATAGTGTGCTTACCAGTTCGCCCACACAGACGCGCTTGTTGTCCACGCACCCTCGGTCCAGTGTCCGGTAAGCGCGCTTTCGGCCAGGTGGATTGAATTTGGGGAAGGGTCAACTAATAAAATAGATCGGGATAAAGCTGGCCGGCATTGGCCGGGTCGTCGGCATAAGGCGTGAAATCGGTTATACCCGCTTCGGCCAGAGCTTCCTCGTCACTGAAAAAGCGTCCGGTGGTGCTGCGGCTCAGTCGCGTCAGAATGGCATGCGCGGCATCGGCCACGATCTCCGGACGGCGGCAGCACGCGGGGTCGATGCCAGGGATGAGCTTGAGAGCTTCCGTGGCGATCACTGTCCGCGGCCAGAGAGCGTTGACAGCGATACCATCGGCGCGAAATTCTTCTGCCAGCCCGACCACGCACATCGACATGCCGTATTTCGACATCGTGTAGGCAAGGTGCGGCCCAAACCACTGGGGGCGTAAATCGAGGGGCGGAGAAAGCACCAGGATATGCGGGTTTTCCGCCTTTTTCAGATGCGGCAGGCAGGCCTGGCTGCAAAGCCATGTGCCGCGCACGTTGATGTCCATCATGAGATCGAAGCGCTTGACCGGCGTCGCCAATGTTCCGGTCAGGCTGATGGCGCTCGCATTGTTGACCAGAACGTCGATGCCGCCAAAAGCCCCAACCGCCCGCTCGACCGCCCTCAGCACCTGATCCTCGAAGCGGATATCGCACGCCACAGCGAGCGCCTTGCCCCCCGCAGCCTCAATCTCCTGCGCCGCCGTATGAATGGTGCCCGGAAGCTTGGGATGGGGCTGGTCGGTTTTCGCGGCGATAACGATGTGGGCGCCGTCACGCGCAGCGCGCAAGGCAATGGCCTTGCCGATGCCACGGCTGCCGCCAGTGATGAAGAGCGTTTTGCCCGCGAGAGAGCCGATCATGACTTTGTCCTTCAAAAGTTAATAAAGTAGATCATGCGCAAATAATATCACGGCACGATAGGATTGCATCGGGCGAGCTTCTGGCGACCGACTGGGGAGCATGCCAGAGATCTGCGAGGGCTCCCTTGGGGACAAATGGGTCTATACTCACAGGCTCCGGAACGCTAAAGAGCGGGGAGACCGGGAGCCAAAGGGGATCCATGAGCCAGCCTGCCAGAAAGCAATCTCCGAAACGTAAAACCAAGTTATCCGCCGCCGCGAGAACATTGCTCCGCCCAGGGCGGTTTCTGTTTCAATCTGGATCAGCCTTGGCCCTCATTTGTCTGGCGCTCGCCCCTCCGCTTCGCGCGGACACGATTTCTGGTACGCTCAAAGACCCCTCCGGCGCAGTCGTAGCCGGAGCGCGCATCGAAATCACCGGCGGCAACCTGCCCCAGGCGATCATCCTCACCTCCGACGAATCCGGCAAGTTCACCGCGCCCAATCTGAACGCAGGAAAATACTCGGTTCGCGTCGCCAAGGACGGTTTCGACGACCTCGTCACCACGGTGGACCTGCACGGCGCCGCCGACCTGTCGCTTACCCTGACGATCGCCGCGCAGCAGACCAGCATCAACGTCACCGGAAGAAGCGCGGCATTCGCGAATTCGGACCCCGTTTACCGCCAGCTCCGCGACGTCGGCTTGGGCAGCACATACCGTTGCGAGAATTTCACCATGTCTCTGGACGTCGGAACCTTCGTGTTGAAGTCCGGGACGATCACTCTTCTGGCCCCCGTCAACAGGTTCATAACCGGGGCCATTTTCGTCGGCGCGGGACACTTTACGCTCAAGCCCGCCGGCGGGATCGAGACGAGCGAGATGACCCGGCGCACCGGCAACCCGACCGCCGAGGAAGATTTCACCGAAGTGGTCTTTCGGTTCACCCCCGGCGAGTATGCGGAATTCGCTGGGACTCTGGGAACCAAAACCGACACACCCCCCGAAGCGGCTGCCGTATTTAAGCATTGGAGAGATAAACTCCGCCGCCGCCACGAAATTCCCGAAGGTTTTACCCAGGCAATTTTGGAAGCCGAAACGATCGACAACGTGGACGCCGACGTGCTCGCGGCCATTTACAATCCCCAACATCCTCCGTTTTTCAACGCCTACATGCACGGCACTCGGCACAAGGACCTGCGTTTTTTCCTGCGCTCGCGTGTGGGCGCAATTCCCCAATTGGACTCTCCCGAGGAGGTGGCGCTCATCAATTGCAACGGCGGCGAGATAGACGACGGCATCTGGTACTCCCAGCACCTGGGTTCGGAGCTCAAAGCCCACACCGCGAATTCGCGCGAGGACAGGCGGCTATTTGCCACGCACCGCTATAACATCGAAACCGTCATCGGGAAGAACAACCACCTCTACAGCCGTGCCACCCTGACGTTTGAGCCGCTCGTTCCCGGCGAACGCGTGATGAAATTCGGACTCCTCCCTACTCTGCGCGTCACGCGCGTCACCGGCCAGAACGGCCAGGACCTGCATTTCATTCAGGAAAGCAGAAAGGAAGACGGCTCGTTCTACGCCATCCTCGACGAAGCTCCGGCGATGGGGCAGGAACATTCGATCGCCGTCGAGTACGTCGGGGACAAAGTTCTGACCGACGCGGGAAATGGAAACTACTACGTCCGGGCACGCGAATCCTGGTATCCGAACTTGAACGGGTTTGGGGAAAAGGCGCTCTACGACCTCACGTTCAAAGTTCCGCGTTCCAACGTCGTGATCAGCGTCGGCAAGCTCGCAGGAGAATCCACCGAATCCGATTTTGCCGTGTCCCATTGGGTGACGCCGGTGCCGGTGGCTGTCGCGGGCTTTAACTACGGTCAATACGCAAAGATCGACTACCCCGACACGATTACTCACTACAACATTTCCGGATACTATCTGAAGGAATTGCCCGGCAGTCTGAGACCGTTTCAAAACGGGGCGCTGGGAGGCATGGCGCCCGCCGCAATGACCAAGTACGCCCTTGACCAGACTCGCGCCCAGATGCAATTGTGTACGATCTATTTTGGCAGGGCTCCTTACGACAACGTGGCCATCACCGAACAGCCCAATTTCAACTTCGGCCAATCGTGGCCCAATCTGGTGTACTTGCCGATTTCGGCGTACATCGACTCGACCCAGCGATGGTTGCTGTTCGGCCACATTGACACGAAGTTTAACGGCTTTGTCCAGGAAGTCACGCCGCACGAGGTCGCCCATCAGTGGTTCGGCCACGGCGTCGGTTGGGCCTCCTATCACGACCAGTGGCTCTCGGAAGGCTTTGCGGAATTTGCCGCGGGACTATTTCTGCAACAAGCCGTGGGGGCGAAATGGCAGAAGGACTACCTCGAATTCTGGGAACGCCAGCGCCTCCGCATCCTCGAAAAGAATAGTTGGGGGATATCGCCGAACGACGCCGGACCCCTTTGCCTGGGACTGCGGCTCATCTCTCCGCATTCCGAACTCGCGTATCAGGGCGTCACGTACTCCAAGGGTGCATACGTCCTGCTCATGCTGCGGTCGTTGATGTACGCCGATCAAGGCTCCGGCGATCGCGATCAGGCTTTCATCGACATGATGCACGACTTCATGGAGAGTCACCGCGACTTGCCCGCGTCCACCGAGTCGTTCAAGTCCATCGTCGAAAAACACCTGCCCAAGATGCTTGACCTGCAAAAGAACGGCCGCCTCGATTGGTTCTTCAACGAATGGGTCTATGGCACCCAGGTGCCGCGCTATCAGTTCAAATATGAAATACTTCCCGCCGGGGGAGGGAGGATCAAAGTGCGCGCGGAAATCACGCAGAGCGAAGTGGACGACCAGTTCGCCATGTTCGTTCCGGTCTTCGCCGATTTTGGCAAAGGCATGGCCCGGCTGGCTCAGGTGGAAGTTGTCGGAAATTCCACGCGTAAGGTCGATCTTATTCTGGATCGCCAGCCCAAGGAAGTTGCGCTCAATGCCTTCAAGGATATTCTCGAGCGCTAACTTATTCTTGCTTTACTCCCCATCGACGTCCGCCGGCAGCCACAACGCAGTTACCGGTTCATATTGATTTCACCGGAAGCTTGACGATATCGTCGACTTCCGCCATCTCGCGCATGATGAAGGGCTCACCGTAACGCGTGCCGATCATGTGACCGAAATGGCGGGCTTCCGAGCCCATGCGCGCGTTGATGTCGGCGCGGGAAGGGAAGAGGTTTTGCAATTCCTTGGGCGGCGAAAACTGTGAGGAAAAACAGAAGATGGCTTTGAGCTTCTTCTCGAACTGCGCGGTGATATCCACGACGAAGGATGGCCGGACGGTGGGCACGTACTGTGATGCGTAAATGATCTTAAAGGGCCGGTGAGGCTTTCCCGCTAGCGGCAGCTTGGCGAGCCCCGCCAGGAAACAGGCCTCGTAACCCAGGTGTCCGGTGGTGTAATGGTCGGGGTGGCGGCCTTTCCAATAGGGCAGAATCACCGTGTGGGGCTTCAACTCGCGAATCTTCTGTGCCACCTTCAGCCTATTCTCGCGATTGTTTTCGACTCCGGCATCGGGAATGTTGAGGTTCTCCCGGTGAACGACCCCCAGCACCGCCGCGGCGCGCCGCGCTTCCTTTTCGCGCAACGCCGCGCTGCCGCGCGTGCCGCTTTCCCCCGCAGTGAGGTCGAGAATGCCCACGCGATAACCCGCTTCCGTCATCTTAATGACCGTGCCCCCGCAGGTGATCTCCACGTCGTCTGGGTGCGCCGCAATGGTCAGGATATCAACTTCCATGTTCGACCCTTTCTCCTTGTGCCGACGGCGATTTGAGCCGCCGCAAGAATACTTTCTCGTCCAGGTGGTACTTGAACGCCTTCCGCCCGTTGATGAACACTACCGGAATCTCCTCTTGAAACTTCGCGAACGCGGCACCGTCTTCGAGAATATTGACTTCGCGTAATTCGAAGGGTTGCGTGGCGCGCAATTTCGCGAGCTGCGCTTTAACCGTGTCACACAGGCAACACCCGGGCTTGGTGTAGAGGATGACTTCATTCATGAGCTTCAGAAGCGATTCTAAGAGTAAGGGTGGAGAAGCGTCAAGGTCGGGGAATGGGTGCATAGCCATCTTGGCCGCGTCTTTACAGGGGCGGGACGCCCGTGCCGCGGTCCGGGCGGAATCACGCCTTGGTCAACAGGGCGGTGTCGAAGGCCGAGCGGTCGAGGTGCGGCTTTTCGGCGCCGCGGTTGATAATCAGGACGGACGATCCGGACTTGCCGGCGACTTTGCACTCAATCTGGCTGGACGACCACACGCCTCTAACCTGGCGCAGACCATAGTAGATGAACTCCTTCACCGCACCCGAGGTCTTCACAACCTTCTCGACCTTGACCGGATAATAAATCTCTCGATCGAGCCACGAGATGACGGAGGCGTAATGAGACTTACCGCCGGGGCCGGGTTCGCTGCGCAAGACCACGCAGGTGCGCTCCCCGTAACGCTCTTCCCGCAGGACATTCTGTCGCTGCCAGAGCGGGTAGTCTTCGAGCAGATCCTCGTAGGTCAGATCCGTCCCTAGGAGCCCGTCGGAGATAAGGTTTCCAAGTCTTTACCCTTTGCCGGCCTTGGTCTCATTGAGTCGGATGTTGGGCCTTTGACCCCGGCCAAGCCGACTGGAAGAGGACCTCGCCAAG
>JBEKLF010000154.1:0-20346 GCA_050010335.1 Terriglobia bacterium | reverse complement strand
CCTACGACACAGCCGCCACCCGTCTCAACACGCCCCCATTCCTGCGCCCAATTCCCCTCGTCTCGCCGCTCCTGCCTCCCGCCAGCCTCGCGCCCTCCCCCACTGTCTGAATCGCAGTTCTTCACACCTTTCGCATTGACATCGCCCATTAAAGGGCGTAAACAGAGACTCTCCCGAGGTTAGATGAGCAACTCATTCACTTTCTGATGGTTGTGGACGGCGGCTGAGACCGCCGTGAAAGCTCACTAGCCGGTAGTGACCCTGCCATGGAAGTACCCGTCACGGGATCTGGGCGCGTCCGGGTCGGAGAGTTCGAAGTTGATCTTCGAGGAGGGGAACTACGCCGAAATGGCGAGAAGATCAAGCTCCAGGAGCGGCCCTTCCAGATTCTCGCCTTGCTCCTCCAGGGACCCGGCGAAGTGGTGACAAGGGACGAGCTCCAGCAAAAACTCTGGCCCGCCAATACCTTCGTTGATTTTGAACACAGCATTAACACCGCCGTGAAAAAACTGCGCGAGGCGTTGGGGGATGACCCTGAGAACCCACGGTTCATCGAGACGCTGCCACGGCATGGGTATCGTCTTATCGCTCCGGTTGAGATCATGGAGGTGAAGGGTTCGCCCCCGGAGGCGGGAGTACCGCTTGTGCTCCCGGAGCAAGTGCACCCCCCAGGGACGCCCCGACAAAAGCGCTGGCTCGTAGCCGCGATGGCCGGCGCGCTCGTGACGCTGCTCGCGACGCTCATCGGGCTGAACGTGGCGGGCCTGCGCGACCGCCTAGCCGCTTACGTGAGGACGTACACTCGTGCGCCGGCTCAGGCGCCTCATATCGAATCCATCGCCGTTCTGCCGCTCGAAAACCTCTCCCACGACCCCGAGCAAGAATACTTTGCCGACGGCCTGACCGATGCCCTGATTACCGATCTGGGCCAAGTCGCGCCCCTCCGTGTTATCTCGCGGACCTCGGTGATGCAATACAAGCGCACGAAGAAGCTGCTGCCGCAAATCGCCCAGGAGCTAGACGTGGACGCCGTGGTGGAAGGCACGGTACAGCGCTCCGGCAACCGGGCACGAATTACTGCGCAGTTGGTTGAGGCGCGCACCGACAGGCACCTGTGGGCCGAAACCTACGTGGCGGACTCCGGAGAACTCATCCAACTGGAGGAGCAGACGGCGCTGGCGATTGCCCACGAAGTCAGCGGGCGGCTGACGACCGACGTAGAGGCGCGCCTGGCGAGCAAGCGGACGGCCAACCCGCGCGCCTACGATGCTTACCTCCACGGTCGTTATCTTTGGAACGAGAGAACGGCGGAAACCGCTGTGGGGGCCCGTGTCTACTTCGAGCAGGCCCTGCGGGAGGATCCCGGCTTTGCGCTCGCCTACTCGGGACTGGCTGATTACTATGCAGTGAGCTGGTACGCCAAGTTCGACCAACCTCTGGCGGAAACGTACGCCCGCAAGGCGGTGGCGCTCGAGCCAGACCTCGCGGAAGCCCATGCGTCGCTCGGAATAGCTTGTGTGTACCAGAGGAAATTCGCTGAGGGGGACAAAGAGCTGAAACGGGCGATGGAGTTGAATCCGAACTATGCGATGGCCCACCACTGGTATTCCCAATACCTGCTGATTCTTGGCCGTCTGACCGAGGCGCTGGCCGAGAACGACCGGGCGCGGCAACTGGACCCCTTCTCCTTACCCATCAATTACTTGCGCGGCATCATGCTCATCGGCCTGCACGAATATGATCGGGCGGCAGAGCAGTTGGAGACGGCGGCGGCCATAAATCCGCAATCGCCATTACCCCACGAACAACTGGGGCGCATTCACTGGATCGAGGGCAGAGTTCCGGAGGCTCTGGCCGAAAAAAAGGAAGCAGCAACCCTCGCGCAGGATTCTGCGCTGTTCCACGACCAGGAGGAGATCGCCGCCGCTTACGCAAAATCGGGCCTGCCCGGTGCGCAGCTCAAGGCCGCGCAACTCAAGGAGCGAGACTATGAAGCCCATCGACAGGAACAGGAGAGCGGCGCGCCCTCCAACGAAGCTCATTCCGCTTTGTACGTCGCCTTCCAGTACGGGCTCCTCAAGGATAGGGAGAAAGTGCTGCATTGGTTGAACCAAGCTTCCCACGAACGAACCGATCTCGTCACCTATGAGAAGGCCGCACCCGAGTTCGACTTCCTGCGCTCCGACCCGCGCTTCCAGGACCTCCTGCGCCGCGTGAACCTCCCGCCGTAAGGTCGCCCGCGGCTCTTGGCGTCCCCCGATTCTTAACTACAAGAAGTTCATTGGGCTATTTTTACGAAAGGGGCAGACGTAGGCGCCGAACCGAACAATCTGCGACAGCCTTGGTCAAGGCGAGGACCCGCCTTGCGGGGTGTTCGCGGGTCTTTTCACGCTTTTCCCTGGGGATGGGATTACACCTTGTGGTGGAGGTGCAGAAGAAGGTTCCCGTATGCCGTCTACCGTCTACTGTCTACCGACAGGGATTACGTCTTGTGCTTGGCGTGGTTAAGAAGACGATGGATGTCTGGCCAAAACTCTTTCAATTCGTAACCGAGGGCATCCATCCCAACTTGGGTGGTCATAACGTTCACGTTGCTGGCGAGCGTATGGGGCTCAGGATGGTACGCATTGGCGATGCCTGCGGCCATGCCGTTCCCGAGGAATTCGGAGAAGTTGAATTGAGTTTTTCCCGACGTGTCCGAGCGCGTGATGAGAACCCGCATGGCGGCGTACCCGAAACGGAAGAAGAAATTTCCCTTTCCCCTCTGGAAGTAGCGCGGGTCTTGCCGGAGCAAAGTGGGGAAGATGGCGCCCGTCCCAAAGTTCCCGATGATGGCGTCGGTATATGCCGTCCCGAAACGTTTGGAATAACCGACAAACCCTTGGCCGTAGGTGGGGTTCGTGTTGTCAGCCTGGCCGATGCCAGATTGGATGCCGATGAACACAACTTCAACCGGGTCGAAGCACCCCTCCGCCACCGCCTTGAATTTTTGCTTGGTTGTGAGCGGAGGTAACTTCGACGCCTTTTCCACGGTCAAGTAGTTGGGCAGAGCAAAGAAAATTCGGTCGTTTTCTAGAGTCTTTGGGGCTTTAGCGGGTTGCTTTTGGCCGGTGTCATTCGCGGGTTTAGTTTGAGTTTGCGAAGTAGCCGGCTGAGTCTGCGGAGTAGCCGACTGAGTTTGGGGGGCAGCCGTTTGGGTTTGTGGCCTAGCGGGAGAGGGAGCCTGCTCCGCCTGTTGTGCTAGCAGTTGAAAAGAACCCCCCAACGTACAGACGAGTAGGATGGCCAGCACAGCGCCGAGGGGCCAAAATTTACGATTCATCATTATTCCAATAATCTCCAGTTCATGTATCTGCGCGTCAAGCCTAATCTATATGATGCTTTGCGGATGGGCCGTGTTACGACTTTGACGTGTCCAGCAGTATAAAACGTTACAGGTATCGCCCGAACCACTGTACGGTGCGGAGGATGACTTCCTGTTCCCAGGCGATGGAAGAATAGACGTGGTCAGCTCCGGGGATGATCGCGAGCTCCTTGGCATCGGCGCCGGCGGCCCAGAAGAAGTCGCGGGCATGGGAGACTGAAATCACTTCGTCGTTTTCCGGATGGACGATCAGCGTCGGCCCTTTAAAGCGGGCGAGATGGCGAATGGGTTCGAATTTGCTCACGTCCTCGACGAGGCGGGGGGAAATTTCGCGGGTGTCAAATTCATGGGCGCCGGGTTTGCCCGGGATTCTTTTGGCCGATTTCTTAACCATGTCGCGGAGTCGAGCGGTGTGTGCGACAGCGCTCCACAGCACCAACGCCTTAGCGGTGACGCTGGGCGCGAGGGTTGCCGCCACCAGTCCACCCAGGGACAATCCCAGCAGGCCTACGCGCTGCGGATCGATGCCCTCCTGACCGCGCAGAAATGCCACGGCGGCGCGCCCGTCAGCGATCTCCCCGGTAAGGGACATCTCGCGGAATTCCCCGGCTGACTCCCCCGACCCATAGAAATCGAATCGCAAGGAGGCTAATCCCGCGCGCGCTAAGGCTCGCGAGCACTTTACGAACATCCAATGCGATTCCATGCGATCGCCAGTGAATCCATGAAAAAACGCCACGCCCGGAATGGGGTCCTTCCCCGCGGCGGCGGGCAAGTGCAACATGCCGCGCAACGTTTTCCCCTTGGCGTTGGGGAACTCCACAAAACGTTCAATCCCGGAATTCTTCATGAGATGCGGATGATGGCTTTCACCACGCCGTTGGTCCGCGCGCTGACGAGTTCAAAGGCGCGGGCGGCTTCCTCCATTTGAAAGTGGTGCGTGATCAGTGGCCGGACGTCCGCACGCCCGCTGGCAATAAGTTCAATCGCGGGCTCCACGCAGGCGTTTTGGCGGCGCACGTTAAGGATGCGCAACTCGTTCCGGCGCATCAGGCTGTGGTTGAAGCTGATGCGATCAACCTCGGGAATGCCGATCACCAGCAGGGCGCCGCCGGGCTTGAGGAGTTCGACGCCCTGGTCGAGCGCGTCCTGCTCACCCGCGCATTCAAACACGGCGTCCAAACCTAGCGGCTCGAGGTGTTGGATGGCGGCGACTACGTTTTCACGCCGCGGATTGCCGGTCCAGGCAGCCCCGCAGGCTCGCGCCATGGCCAAGCGCTCGTCCACCAGGTCGGTCGCGTAAACGGTGGCCTGCGTCCGCGCGCGAATCGCCAGGAGCGTGCACAAACCGATGGGGCCTGAGCCCACAATCCCCACGCGCGCGCCGGGCGCGAGTTGGGCCATCTGCGCGGCATATACTCCGATAGAGAGCGGCTCGACCACCGCGGCCTCATCGTCCGAGAGCGAGTCGGGAACGGGACTGCAACAGGCGGCGGGCATCACCAAGTACTCCGCCAGCGCGCCGGGGGCCTGTCCGGGATTGCCCAGAAATTTCTGCTTGCGGCAGGTGTGTTGGCGGCCGGCACGGCATTGGTCACATTGGCCGCAGGGAATCAGCGGGTCAACCGCCACCCGCTGGCCGGAATGGAGGTTCTTTACCTCCGCGCCGAGTTCCATGACCGTTGCGGCAAGCTCATGGCCGAGGATGAGTGGAAATGGCGCCGCCTGGGGCCCAATCCTCCCCTGCGTGTAATAATGGATGTCCGAACCGCACACGCCCAGGGTGTCAACCCGAAGCAGAACGTCGTGCGGCCCGCTTATGCGGGGCGCCGGCGCCTGACCCACCTCCATTTGTCTCAAACCGGTAAGGTAGACGGCTTTCATGGTTGTTTTTTGCACGCAGTTCATTGTTGACTTGAATCACTTCGATAGTACCACAAAACGAAGCAGCCGGGCCCAAGGCCCGGCTGCGGTGGTGGAGTGATTCAGATTTCAAGGACCCAAACGCCCGTCATGCGGGGTCTAGGCCGGGTTCGACGCAGTCACGGCCAAGGCGATCGTGACATATCGCAGGACCGTGGTGTTGGAAGTCAACTCGCCGGTAAGGGTGATGGTGTAGCCCCCGGTGGTCGTCCCGGACTGCACCAGGATTCCGGAACGGCAAGAAGCTGCCAGCGCCAGGTTCAGTGCGAAGATCAGGCTGAGCGTTCCCATGCGTACCGCCATCCAGCCTGACCCGAGCCATCCCTGGCGGGCTCTACGTCGGTTGCCCAAGGCCAGGGAAGCCAGCCCGGCAAGGCAGAGAAGCCCGAATATTATGGGCGGAAGCTTGCCCCCCGGGAATCGCGGCGGAGCACGCGTGTAGCTGGGGGGAGTGACATAGACCTGCGTGGTGACGGTCAACGTGACCGAGCTGGGGCCGCCATTGGGAGTCGTGTTGGTCGAGGACCAAACGCAGGTGGCGGCGGGCGGCATCTGCAGTTGCGGTGGGCAAAGCAGCGTGACGTTCGAGTTAAATCCGTTCAGCGGGTTGACGAATATTGTGTAGACTGCCTGGTGGCCCGCCGTGACGACGGCTGACGACGGAGCAGCCGATAGGGAATAATCCGTGAACCCAAGACTCAGTTGCAACGGAAACGACTGCGAGCCGCTGGTCCCCGTCACGGTAAAGAGATAGGGATTGGGCATCTGGGTCGTTAGGTTGGTGATCGTCAAGGTGCTGCTGGCTCCGCCAACAAAAATGGGGTTTTGGCTGAACGTGCACTGGCTGCCGGAGGAGCAGGAGAGAGTAATGGCTCCGGTGAAACTGGTGGGCCCATTGGCGACGATGACGAAAGTTGTCTGGTCGCTGCCGATGATCGTGGGGTTTACGGCGCTGGGGGAGGAGAGCGTGAAGGCAGCGGCGCCTATTCCTGTAAGCGCCACGGTCTGGGGACTGCCGGCAGCGTTGTCACTGATGCTCAATGTGGCGCTTCGGGTGTTACTGGCCGTGGGGGTGAACCACACGTCGACCACGCAACTTTGAGACACGGCGAGCGTGTTGTTCAATGCGTTGCAAGTGTTGCCCGGAACACCGGTCGCGGGATTGGTCACAGTAAAGTCGAGGCTGGTGCCCACCGAGAATTTCGATATCGTTAACGGTTGCGTACCCGTATTGGTAATGGTGACGCTTTGGGGTGCGCTCACGGCCCCGACACTGGTGCTGGTGAAAGAAAGGCTGGTGGGTTGGACTGTGACCGCCGTGGCCGCCGTTATTCCACTTCCCGTCAGGTTAATTTGTTGCTGAGTGCCCGCCTCCCCTCCGGCATTGTCAGTAATCGTTATATACGTGGGGATGTTGCCGGGAGCGTTGGGTGTAAAGGTGACGTAGATCGTACAGTAAGCGCCACCGGCGGGAATAGTGCCCACGCAGTTGTCCGTTTCCGTATAGATCGTGGTGGAGTTGGCGACGGGGTTGATTTGAATCTGTGTAATCACCAAGGGCACCGAACTCGTGTTGACGATGGTGACCGGCAGCACGGGGCTGGCGACGCTTATCGTTTGGCCTCCGAAATTCAAGGTGCCAGGGCTGAAGGAGATGTTGGGGTTACTGCCTGGGTCCATTTTGGCGATAAACGCGTTGCCGGCCGTCCCGACCAGGGAGGACTTGTAGGGGGGAACATAGACGGTAGCGAATTGGGGCGGGGAAACGGCCGGAAAATTCGTGGAAGTGGTGCTGCCGGTAATGTAGGGGTCGCCGCCATTGTCCAGCGCGATGGCCTGCCCGAAGTCCGTGCCATTACCACCCAGGTAAGTGGAGAACGTCAAGGCGTCTCCCCCGGCATTGAGATGCGCGACGAAAGCGTCGGGGCATGGAGCATTCCCGCAATAGAGGGCATTGGAACTAAGTCCCAAAACTGCTTGAATCGGATTCGCGGTGGGGAAGTCAGTGGATTCCGTGAAGCCCGTAACGAAGGCATCTCCGGCGTTGGTTGACCCAGTGGGAATCACGGCGATGGCGTTGGCTTGGTCAACGCCGCTGCCTCCCAGATACGTCGAGTAAGCCAGGGAGGATCCGGAAGAATTCAATTTGGTGACGAAGGCATCGGAAGGGCCATTCAGCACGGTCTGATAGGCGCCGTTGGTGGCGGGAAAATCTGTCGAACTCGTTCCCCCCGTGACGTAAATGTTGGGGGTCTGGGCACTGTCCAAGGCGAGCCCATAGGCGTAATCATTGCCCGAGCCGCCCAGGTAGGTCGAGAACGTTAGGGCTGCGCCGGTGGGGTTCAGCTCGGCAACAAAAGCATCTGCCCCGCCCTTGTTATTGCTTTGGTAGGCGGCGACTGTCGGAAAGTCCGTCGAGAAGGTGTAGCCGGCGAGATAGGCATCTCCAGAGCTATCGACCTGAATGGCCTGGGCAGTATCGGCTGCCGAGCCTCCCAGAAAAGTAGAGTAGACAAGCGCCGTGCCGGTGAAATTGACCTTGGTGACGAAGGCATTCTGAGAACCGTTGAGACTGGATTGGTACCCCCCTGCGACGACGGGAAAGTTCGCCGACTGGGTCGAGCCGGTCACGTAGGCATCGCCGGAGGAATCGACAGCGACTCCCTGGCCGTAGTCGGCACCGTTGCCGCCCAAATAGGTGGAGTATTCCAGGGTAGTGCCCGTCGTATTAAGCTCGGCGACGAAAGCGTCGGTATTGCCGCCATAAGTCAATTGGAAGGGATTCGTGCCGGTGATCGGCGATTTGGTGGGGAAGTCCGCTGAGGTGGTGTAACCGGTAACAAAGGGGCTATCATTGAACAGGGCAAGGGCCGTGGCCGTGTCGGTGCCGCTACCGCCCAAATAGGTGGAAAAAATAAGCTGGGTGCCACCGGAATTGATTTTCGTCACGAAGCAGTCGCCGTTTCCCCTGCTGGAACCCTGGTAGGGTGTTCCAGCTGTGGGGAAGTTGGTCGAGTTCGTGCCGCCCGCAATGTAAGCATCCAGCGTGGAGTCAACCGCAATGGCGTAAGCGACGTCGCCTCCAAGGCCGCCGATGTAGGTGGCGTAAACGAGAACCGGGTCGATGACCACTGGCTGGCTGTGGTCATAGGGGCCAAGCTCGAAGCGAACATGGTTTTGCGCGTCCAGGGCATAATGGCCCTCGATGGGTGTGCGTCGACCGTAGTTCTTGGCCGGTTGCCCTCTAGCGGGTTCGGTTTGGTAAACAATGGGTTTGTGCAATTGCACATCGCCGCTCGGAAGCGCAACCACAAGGTCACCCTGCGAGTTGATCCGTAGCACGGCATGCCCTTCTGTCTCAATTCCCAATGCGATGGACCGGGGGTCAGCGCCGGGCGCTACGACAAAGTCATACTCCAGTTCTCCCCCCTGGGTACCGTAATAGACCAGGTCGACGCCGGGATAAACGCCATCGTATTTGACCCTTGCGAAGGTGGGAATATTCTTACGCCATTTGCTGGGGACGTTGCCAATGAAGTAGTTGACTTTGCCCGGCAACTCCTCCGTGCCCGTCACTTTGGCGGTGGCGTCTGCACCCACTAGTTGCATGCGAAGAACGGCGTCATGGGTCCGTGGTGGGTTGTCCGTTGTCCGTTGCCCCGCCTCTTTTATCACAGGCAACCGTCCACGGCCGACGGAGGAAGGACCACTGTCGGCAACTGACGACTGACCACTGACAACTGACGACTTCCTCAGCGTGAGGACGGCCTCGCCGCCCGTCAGGAACAAAGTATATCCCTGCCCGCGCGAGAGGAAATTCACGCTCGGATCGGTTTGCCCACGATTCGCCTCGAAACTAAGCGGCAACGCCCCATAGAGGTGTGCCCATTGGGCAGTAGAGCGAGTTTTGGCGGTGGGGAATCCTGCACCCCCGTCCCTTTGCAGAATGGCCGCGCCGAGCAAGAGTGCAATCAATAGCAGGCAATACGGGAGGCGTCGACCTCTCTTAATCGCGCCTGGGTTTGCGCCTTGGGCGCAGATGGCAGTGCCGCTCCTTCCAATCACGACAGTCCTCCTCGGAAATGATCAAGATTCTGGAATTCCGTTCCTGCTTCATCAACTCATCGAACGCGCTACCCTGGCGTGACGAAGCCCATCGCGCGTTGGCGCTAGGCATTTGGTAGAACCGATAGGTTCACCGTGGTTGTTCGCGTTACTCCGGAGCCGTTCCCCAGGGTTCCCTTAATCGTAATGGTCGAGGTGCCAGAGGGTGTCCCATTTACGAAGGGAGTGATATTGATCGGGTTCACGTAGTTTTCGCAGCTCACGCCCAGGGCTAGCAGAACCATGGCCGCGAACAGAATCACCAAACTCCATCGATGGCGCATCCGCCGCGCGATCCTGCTAAAGCCTGCGACCATCGCCCCCATTAAAGTCAGCAAGCCTACAAGAAGAATCCGGCGCGCAGATCCGGGCGGAATGCCGGGAGGCCGCAGCGGGGGAACGCGCGCCGACTCGGCCTCCGTCGTAATCGTCAGCGTGCCTGAGGCCGTCACGTTCGTCGCTCCCGACGGTGTCAAGGCAGGGGGATTCCAATAACACGTTGTGCCCGGAGGGATCCCGCTACAACTTAGGAGCACAGTCTGGCTGAATCCATTCGTGGGCGTGGCGGTGATCGTGTAAGTGGCATTGGCCCCGGCCGTCACGGTGGTACCGGAGGGCGTCGCTGACAGTGAGTAGTCGGCAATAAAGATCGCTAGCGAGATGGATGCGGTCTGCCCGGTACTCGTCCCATTGACCGTGAAGTTCATAGGACTTGCGGTGCTTGAGGTAAGGCCTGTGACGGTAAGATTGCTTGATCCTCCGACTGAAATCGAAGGCGGACTAAAGGTACACGTCGCGCCTGAGCCGCAAGCCAAGGCGATGGATCCCAGGAACGTGCTGGGGCCCGCCGCGGCGATGGTAAAAGTTGCACTCGTGGTGCCAATGAGAACAACACTCGATCGCTGGTTGGAGGAAAGCGAATAGGTCGGGCTCCCCGTGCCCGTCAAAGCAACTGACGTAGTCCCGTTCACCGCGTTCGACGTCACCGTGACGCTGCCGGTTTGAGACCCCGTGGTGGTGGGAGTAAAGTTCACGGACACGGTGCAACTTTGGCCCACG
This sequence comes from Terriglobia bacterium, assembly GCA_050010335.1. Lineage (GTDB taxonomy): Bacteria > Acidobacteriota > Terriglobia > UBA7540 > UBA7540 > Bog-366. The sequence continues at coordinate 9,896 of JBEKLF010000154.1, read as the reverse complement.
TTTAACGATGCGGGGACGGTGGGGAAGTTCGTCCCACAGGTGTTGGTTTCTCCGAAAGCGCCGGTGGCGGCGATATTGGTAATTGTGACCGCTTGATTGCCGGTATTAACGAGAAGAGCGGTTTGGCTCGGGCTCGTGACGTTGACGGTTTGCGCCGCAAACGTCATCTTTGTCGGAGTGAGGGTCAGCGAACCTCCGGTCAGGACCCCGTGTCCCGTGAGCGTGATAGTCTGCGTCGACCCACCACCGGCGTTGTCATTAATTGTGATTTGATCGGTTTCGAGACCCACTGACGTGGGGGTAAAGATAATCTGGATGGTGCAGGTGCCTCCACCGCCAGGCACGGATGTTCCACAGGTATTGGTCTGCCGGAAGTCACCACTGGAGGTGATGCTGGAGATACTCAACGCGGCGCTGCCCTCATTGGTCAGGGTAACGAATATCGGAGTGCTGGCAATTTGGAGCGGCTCATTCCCAAAGTTGACCTTTTGCGGATTCAGTGACACGGAAGGAGCATCCTGGGAGCTGACCTTGGTGAGGAAGGCATTGCTGTCGGTGAGCGACCCCTGGAAAAGCCACTGGAAGGCCTGGTAGGTGGCGGGGAAGTTCGAAGAGAAGGTGTTGCCCGCCACGTAGGCCGCCCCCGAGGAGTCAACCGCAATCCCTTCGCCGGAATCCGTGCCGTTTCCCCCAAGGAACGAAGAGAATACAGGAATGCCCGTGGGTGCGAATTTAGCCACGAAGGCGTCCGCGCACGGGACCGTCGGCTGATTGACAAGGTTTGTTGATCCGCAGGTTTCGGCGCCATACAAACCCAGGACGTTCTGGAAAGGATTCAGCAGTGGAAAATCTGCCGACTGCGTAAAGCCCGTGATGTAAATGTTTCCCGCGGAATCCAAGGCCAACCCGTTTGCCTGGTCAGTCGAACTGCCCCCGAAAAGCGTGGAAAAAACCAAGACGGAGGCATCGGGAGCGACCTTGGTAATGAAGGCATTGGAGGTACCCTGAAGTGCGGATTGATAGGCGGTGGCAGTCACAGGGAAATTTGCGGATTGGGTGCTGCCGGTGAGGTAGATATTCCCGTTGGAGTCCACGACCATCGCCGTCGATTTGTCGAGGGATGATCCGCCCAAATAGGTGGAAAACAGCAAGGCGCTGGAGCCCGGCGTGAACTTCGTAATAAAGAGATCGGAGCCGCCGCTCAGCGAGCTTTGATACGCGTTCTGGGTGGGGAAATTGGTGGAGTAGGTGTAGCCGCTGATGTACACATTCCCGGAGCTGTCCACCGCGATGCCGGTGCCATAATCGGAGAGCGATCCGCCAAGGTAGGTGGAATATAACAATCCCCCGTTAGGGTTGACCTCCGCCACGAACGCATCGTAAAGGCCGGCATTGCCAAGCTGAATAGGATTCAGGGTGGGGAAGTCCGTTGACTGGGTGGATCCAGTCACAAATGCATCCCCGGACGAATCGAGTGTCACGGCCGTTCCGAAATCAATGGCCGTCCCACCGATGTAAGTTGAGTAAAGTAATGCGGAGCCATCCGCCTTCATTTTGGTTAAGAAAGCGTCTTGAACGCCGCCGAACAACGGCTGAAGTACCCCGGAGGTGGTGGGGAAGTTGTTCGAGGTCGTGCTCCCAACGATGAAGATGTCGTCGGTGGCGTCTAGAAGAATCTGCGCGGGAGTGTCGATCCCTGTGCCTCCAAGGTATGTCGAGAAGATGAGTCCAGAGCCGGAGGGGTTGAATTCAGTGACAAAAACGGTCCCGGAACCACCCTGGTATATCGGCTGGTATGCCGACGAGGTGGTGGGGAAATTGGTGGAAGCCGTGACGCCCGTCACGTAGGCGTCACCCTCGGAGTCGACGGCTACGCCGAAAGCCGCATCCCCACCGGTCCCCCCCAGGTACGTCGAGTAGGTCAAGACAGGGTCGATGACCAATTTCTGATGGCGATCGTACTTCCCCAGCGCGAAGCTGACTTTCCGACCATGAACCCGATATTGGATGGGAATTTCCCTTTGTTGCTCGCCCTCCAGTTGATACGCCCGTGGCTGTTGTAAGCGCACTTCACTTCTGCCAACGGCCAGGACCAAGTCCCCGGTCGAGTCCACGCGGATTCGGTCCGCCCCTTCCAGTCGCCAGGAAATCACTTTGGGGTCAATCCCGGCTGTTAGCTCGAAATCATTTTCCAGTTGCCCTTGCCGGCCGTAATAAATCAAGTCCACTCCCGGATACACTTGCTGATAGCGGATGCGGGAAAAATTGGGGATGTTCGTCCGCCACCTTGCCGGATCGCTGCCGACAAAATAATTGCTTCTGCCGGGAAGCACCTCTTCACCATGGATGGCTGGCGCGCGTGCGGCCCCTTGCAGGACAAGACGTAGCCATTCGGTGGGATTTCCGGCACCCGAGCTTCGGAGGCTGAGGACCGCACCGCCGGGGGTCAGGAACAACGTGTAGCCCTGTCCCCGGGCTAAGTATTTAACCTGCTGATCGACCTGCCCTTGGTTGGCCTCGAAACTCAGCGGCAGCACGTAGGAACGGATCGCGGACGGAGTCAAAGTCTCATCGGGCGAGGCAGGAGCGCCAGCCCACCCGCGGCTAGAATGCGCGAGGCAAATTCCAACCACCAAATAAAGGAGGGATGATCTAAACCGACTCTCAGTTTTCAAAGGTCCTCTTGTCATTACTTCGGGGCCGCTCGGTTGGTTGGGTAGCGGTTTTGCGACGGGCGACCGACGAAGTCATTTAATCCTAAGCGTCCCCAGGCGATGGTTGAGCTACTCGCCAGTCGTTAAGTTCCGCAAAATTCCCGTGAAGTTATAACGCAGCATGATGAAAGCGGAATCATAATTGTAGTGGACACTCCTCGTATACCCCAGCATGACGCTGAAATTTTTGAATCTTTTGTTGTTGATCGTAAGATAAGCGCCGAAGCCATTGTCGCGGGAAATCCTCGACGGCCCCGAACCATACGTGTTGACATACTCCCCGCCCGTCTCGAAGTATTGATCCCAAAAACGGTTGTGGTTTTCGTTTGTCTTCGGCCCGGTCCAGCCGAGTAGACTGTCCGGTGCCACGATCCGGCTATAGACTTTCTGTGGCCCCACCGGGGAGAGGCCGTAGGCGGAGCCTTCCAAGCGGTAGAATTTCTTGATCGTAAATGCCCCGCCAACTTCCCCATTTCCGATTAAGCCCAGAGTTTCATACGGTCGCGCGAGCTCATAAGGCCGGGGAAAGACCTGCCGGTCGACGGTCCCCGTACCGAAGCCAAAATTCAGAAAGGGGGAGAATTTGGCATCGTAGTTGAGAATCTGGTAATTACGATCCAAGTGGTTGAACAATTCCACGACCATGCGCCCATTGGAGTAGGTCTTGACCATATTAGGCCCCATCGAGCCCGTCAAAATGGAGGTGATGTTGGTCCTGTTGCGCCTGGTGTCGTAGCGGACGTCGATGTAGGGAGCCCCAATGGCCGTCTGGTATCGATAGTCAGCGGCGACGATGGGGAAAAAGGTGCGAGTGGAATAGAGCGGTACACCGATATCGACGGACGTGTGCTGATTGAACTTGTATCCGAGGTCGAAGTCCCAAGTCACGATCGTGCCCATGTTGAAGTTATTACCCTCGGCCTGCACAAAGGCGGTGGGCCCAGTATCCTCGGGATTCGCACTTGCGGTAGCAGTTTGAGCCGGCGGGGCAGTCTTTTGGCCGGGAGTGGATTGTGCCATCCCGGATTGTGCCAGCAAAAAGGCAAGGAGCAGGAACGCGTAAATTGGCCTCACTTCACATATCCCCTTCCCAAGCATATTTCTTCCCCAGGCGAAATCCTGAATCGGGGGTGGGCGGCGACCTCGACGTTGAGCGCCTTCGGCTCTGCGCCTTTCCCACTCCGAATCTCGGCCGGTGGGCTCGACTTGCTCTCGGTTGCAACCTTAATGAAACAGAGCTTGATGAAATCGGATCGTATTTCTCATCCCCGATTCGACGCCGAACAATGCAACGTAGCGCAGGGGGCTACGGGCGGCTACCTGATCGTTCGGGTCCCCTTGAGCAGTGTCTCAATCCGAGGGGCAGAAGGCTTTGTTTCGGCCCTACCGCGTCGGAGCGGCCGTTATCTTTTCCCCCGGCCGCACGGCATCATCGAAGCGTTCTGGAGCCGAACATACCCTAGCGCCCCAGACCCTCTTCCGGCAACCACGAGATACTTCCAACTCGCTAACGTCCCCGGAAAGGCGTGCGCTATTGAACCACCGAACGCTGAGATGCACATTTACCGCGATGGGGTTTGAAGGAGGGCGAAAATTTTTTACAGCCTCTTTACATTTTCCGCCACCGCTTCTTGCTTTTTACCTGAACCCGAAGCATGCACACACGCACAATGATCTTAACTCGCGCAGATTCGCGCGTCGAGAACGATACCTCGAGAATTATATCAGCACAATAGAAGTTTGTGAACCGCCGCGTTAACATTAGCCGTCACCGGGAACCGCGGTTGCCCACCCCGCCGGGCGACGTCTGTAGCGCAATGCGCATCTGAAACGTATATAAGTCTATGGCCACCAAACTTGAACAGTCGCTCGGCGCGTACGGGATTATCGCTGGCCTCAGCGCGTTGTTGGTGGCGTTGGCGGTTTTGCAATTCCGGTGGAGCAATCAGATCCGGACGGCGGAAATGCAAAAGAAAGAGGCCGCGCTCGAGGCGGGAATGAACGGGTTTCGCGAGGATCTCCGTCGCGAACTGGCCGGAATCTGCACCAGCATTACCTACCGCCCGCTGGACCAGGCCCCGGCGATTGAGGATCTCTACGCCCAGGATTGCAGAGATTGGGCGCGATCTTCCGACCACCGGGAACTCGTGGCCAACTATTATCTTTGGGAACAAAAAAAAGGGGCAGACTATTCTTTCCTCCAATTTAATCCCCTGGACGATACTTTTCAAGCGGCGGCTTGCCCGGCGCGTCTGGGGACTCTGTGTGACACTTCCACCCTCGACGCCACGCTGACCTCGCGGGGCAGGGATTTCGGACCTATGGGGTTACGCTGGCGCCTTCAAGGTGAGTTGCTGGCGATGTTGCGCCCCATACCCCAACCGGGCTGGCGTAATCGCGGGAATCGAACTGGTTGCCCCCCCGACTGCTCGCCCGCGGGATTCATGATTGTCGAACTGAACCGCGAGGTGCTCCTGAAGCGATTCCTACCTGAGCTTGCTCAGAGGTATTTCGCCGGGCCGAACGGCCTCCTCTATGATGTGGCGATCATCGACGCCGCGAATCCTCCCCAATTCATTTACTCGTCGGAAGCGCGCCACCCTCCAGAACTGGTGACTTCGCCGGATGAGACGGTGCATCTGTTCAGCTCGTTCCGAGCGCGGGCGGAGCTCCGGCAGGGAAGTTCCCGTGAGCCGGGCGGCGCGGAGAGGCGCGGGCGGCTGCCTCCTCAATTCCCTTACCCGGGGGGAGGAGCCTGGCGCGAGCCCCCTGCCCGCGGGCGGGGCTTTTTGGCCACGCCGATCCTCGCGGACGCTTCCGCCTCGGGATGGCGCCTGGTCGTCCGTCACCCGGGAGGATCGCTCGCGGAAGCGGTGGCGATGACTTGGACCCGGGACTTGTTGCTGGGCTTCGGGGTGTTGTTGGTGCTCGCCGCCAGCATGGCCTTGGTTTTGGTCTGGACGCAAAGAATCCGGCGTTTGGCGAGGATGCAGATGGATTTTGTCGCCGGGGTGTCGCACGAGCTGCGCACTCCCGTGAGCGTCATCTCCTCGGCGGCGGAGAATCTTGCTGATGGCGTGGTGGAGGCAAAGCCTCAGGTGAAGCAGTATGGCGCCCTCATCCGCAACGAGGCCCAGCGCCTTGCCGCGATGATTGAGCAGGTTCTGCTCTTTGCTGCCACGCGCAATAACAACAAGCAATACCAGCCGCTTCCCGTTCCCGTGGCAGAGACGATTGATTCTGCCCTGGCGGATTTGGCCCATCTCACCGCCGCCAATGGCTTCACGGTGGAGAAGGAAGTGGCTCCCGGGCTTCCCCCGGTCCTGGCCGATCCCAAGGCTCTTGGCCGCTGCTTGCAAAACCTCATGACCAACGCCTTGAAGTATGGTGCAGGCGGACATTGGATGGCCGTCCGCGCCCATCCCGGCTCAGGGCCGGAAGCGGGAGAGATTTTGATAACTGTGCAAGATCGAGGGCAGGGAATCGACCCCGTCGAGATTCCCCATATCTTCGAGCCTTTTTACCGCGGAAATGCCGCTCGGGCTTCCCAGACTCATGGTACCGGATTGGGTTTGAGTCTAGCGAAAGAAGCAGCGGAAGCCATGGGCGGAAAACTGACGGTGACGAGCCAGCCGGGCGAAGGGAGTGCATTTACCCTGCATTTCCCCGCGGCAAAGTGAAGGGTGATGGCGGCCTGGTGCGGTGAGGAATCGGCAGAGGTTTGCTGCGGCCCCAAGCGCCCAAGGAGAAACGGCGATTCCCATGAACTCTCACATTCTCTTAGTCGAAGATGAACCAGGGTTGGTGCTCACGCTTAGCGATCGTTTGCGCAGCGAGGGCTACTTGGTGGACGCGCTTTATGAGGGAACCGAAGTTGTCGAACGAGCCACACGCACTCACTTTGGACTGATCATTTTGGATGTTATGCTGCCGGGCAAAGGGGGCTTTGAGGTGTGCCAGGAGCTGCGACAACGCGGTTTTACCACGCCCATCCTGATGCTCACCGCGCGCACCCAGATGGTCGACAAAGTGAAGGGGCTTAAGATCGGAGCCGACGACTACCTGACCAAGCCCTTTGAAATGCCGGAACTCCTGGCGCGCGTTGAGGCCTTGCTCCGGCGGGGAAAAGGGGCGGGCAGCGACGGCCCGGACTTTTACGATTTTGGACCGCTTCATATCGATATGCGGCGCACCGAGGTGTTGCGCGATGGCTCACTCGCCCCGCTTTCGACCAAGGAATTCCAACTGCTTCGTTATCTCATCGAACATCGAGGCAGGACCTTGAGCCGTGAGGAACTCTTGAAGGACGTGTGGGGTTACAACTCCGCGCCTTCCACACGCACGGTGGACGTCCACGTAGCCTGGCTCCGGCAGAAGCTTGAAAGCAATCCCAAACAGCCTAAATACATCATCACCGTGCATGGGCAAGGTTATAAGTTCGCGGCTTGAGGGATGCCCGCTGATGCGGTGGTCCGGCCATCTTGGCCGTGACTCCTCACGGGCGGGACGCACGTGCCACAGGTCCGGCACGCACCTTCTGACAGAGTGACCCGATGCTGACATGTCTTGACCACATCATTCTCGGAATCAACGACCTTGACCAGGGCATTGCCCGGGTAGAACGGCTCACGGGTGTGCGCGCGCTTTTCGGTGGCGTTCATCCCGGCCGCGGCACAAGAAACGCGCTGCTGGCGCTCGGCCCAAGCGCCTATTTGGAAATCATGGCGCCCGATCCCGAGCAGTCCTCCCCCGCGTGGTTCACCCAGGTGCTCACTCTTCCTGTGCCGAGAATTATCGGCTGGGCGGTGCACACTTCCGATCTTCCCGCGCTCGTGCAAGCCGCGGTGTCGGCTGGCATCCCAATCGACGGACCTCATGATGGCGCGCGCTCGCGTCCGGGGGGTGGAATTTTGAGTTGGAAATTGATTCGTAGCTGGGACGACCGCGGTGGGTTGCTTCCGATTATTCTCGATTGGGGCGAATCGGTTCACCCTGCCCAAGACGCGCCGGCAGGATGCCATCTCGAGAGCTTCCACCTACAGTCACCCGACGCGGCGGAATTGAAGCGCATCTTCCAAACCCTATTCGTGGAAGTTCAGGTGGAGCCGGCGGTTAAACCCCGGATGCTCGCGCACATCACGACTCCCAGGGGTGATGTGGAATTAACGTCCTGAGCTGTAGGGCCGAGCGGCGCTCGGCCGCGGATTCGGCCAGTTCCAGAATTATGTCCTAACTCCCGGCAAATTGGGGCAACAGGTTGGCTTGCCGTACGATGGCACCCGTAAGAGTATGATGCGCGGGCAAAATGTCACTTTTCCGGCCTCTGGCATGATCGTTTGGACCCCTGCAACGAATTCCCCAAACTTAGACGGCCTTGACTTTATGTCTCCCCTCGGCGGCCAAGGATGGGCAGATTAGATGACGGGTGCGTGTCCGACCCCGCCACCGATGACTTTCAGTTCGAGGCCCATGAGCCATGAGACTTTCGCAATCTTTCCTATCACGTGACCGACGCCGAGCGCGCAATGGTGAGTCGGACCCTCGCTACAGAGGGCGTTGACGAAGGCCGCCGGTTCCAGCGCAAATCGCAGCCGGCTGTTGGTATTGCCGATTTTGAGCCGCTCCCCGGTTAGGCATTCACCCTCCGCAGCGAGGAGTTTCAGCCGGCCGTCGTGCGTTTGGGTGAGGCCGAGAATGGTGATTGGTCCTTTGCGGACGCTGGCTTCCACGCTGACGCCGAATCCGGATTTGCCGTGATAGAGGCCGAGCCCGCGCAGAATCGGCCTGCCTTCGGCGATTCCCAAATGGAAGGGGCCGTCGTGCCCCATCAGGATGAAACGCTCGCGAAAGTCCATGGCGTAAAGCTCGGTGTAGCTGCCTCCCGCGCCCAGCAGGTCCATAATCTTCATGGCTTGGCAGTTCTTCAGATCCGCTTCCCCCGAGCACGGAATCCCGCGCGCCGTCAGTAGCGAGCAGCCCAGAATCAGACCGGCGCCGAGCCGCTCGTAGATGTTGCCACCCACTCCGCGGTAGTAGTAGGTCAAGCCATCGAGGTCAAAGTCTCGCACCAGGTGATCGAGCCCCACCGCCACCCGGCAGGCCCAATCCATTTGGTCCGGAGCCGGTTTTTTCGCCAGCGGGTCCGACGGGCTGTCTTCGCTGATATCAAAGATGCTGTTGGTTTCCTCCGCCTTGCGTGCGAGTTCGGCCTCCGTCGCGGCGCTCACGCACGCCTCCAGATCGCACATTTCCAGGACCTCGATGTGAGTCCCTAGTTGCGCCTGGTGCTGGGTGAAGTCGCTATACATATCCAGCATCCCCGGATAGGGGTGCCCAAGGTATCCAATTCGAGCTTGGCGCAGATTGTGAACCACCTTGGCGGCGGCGCACCACTCAGCGATTTCCGCCCACGCAGACTCGCTCGATTCGCGCACATCCGGTTCCGCATCCAGCATGCCGGTGACCTGCCGGAAGGGAATCGCCGCACGCGCAAACGCTCCGGCAATTTCCGGAACGCAGCAGGCGCAGCAGTTGGCCAGCCATTCGCCCGTATCGGTGTGGGCATAATCCAGTGCCGCGCGCGGTTGGAGATTCAGAACCACCACGGGGGCCTTGGCCCCTTGGATGACCGGCAGAACCTGAGTGGAGGTGGCATATGTCCCCACGTAGCAGAAGACCAAATCGACGCCCGCTTGGCGAAAGGCCTGGCCGGCCGCGTGGGCCTTGTGCGCATCGTCCACCAAACCGGCGCTCTCGACGGACGCCCATTCGCCGATCCGCGCTTCCACCTTGCGCTGATAACCCTCCAGTCGCTCTTTAAGCCCGTGAAACTGCGGCCAGTAAGCCGCCAAGCCAATTCCGAATACTCCCACCTTTGCCTTTTCTGCTTGCCGCACTTTGACCTCCAGGGTTTTGCATGGTTGAACTTCCGTTTATCGGGAGAGCCCGCACGATGTCCCAGTCCACACTTGATAATGCCAGTTCCGGCGATTGTCAATTTATTCCGGAGGGTGTCGCGCCCTATAATTCAGGGGGACCTGAAAGCCCGCGTAGCGGGCGTCATCCTTTCACTCGTGTCCAAAACAGTTTTTTGAATTATGGCGGGAAAGCGACAGTTGCCCTCCTGCAATGGCTGTTTCAGAATGACGTTGCTGAAACATCTCTGAAGGCCGTTGAGGAGGG
>JBEKLF010000153.1:0-20400 GCA_050010335.1 Terriglobia bacterium | reverse complement strand
TTCCATCGTTCACCCTCCGGGTGTGGGTCTAGATTTCTTCGCAAAATCTCTATAACACACATCCCGTGAGGGTGAACGCCTTTTCTGCGGTCTCCCGCTCGTACCAATCGCGATTCTTGGGAAGGCGCGTCCACCGGACTTCAGAAGTAGTTTGGTTCGATGAAAGTGGCTGAGGATAAAAGGGATAGTTTGGAATTGGGTGGTCGGCTGAGGATGGAGTAAGGGATAAAAAGGGATAAGAAGTCTTAGTCCAAATCGAAATCCCGGATCGGCGGCCCGGTGGGCTGATCCTTGGTCTTCTCGAAGGCCTCCTTGAATTTGCGGTCAAGCAACTCCGATTTGATTTTTTCGTCGTCGGCGCTTTGACGGAACATCGCTTCGCGGCGGTCCGCTTCCTTCTTCAGAAGTTGGGCGGCGAAGTCCAAATCGGGACCCTTGTCTTGCTTGGGAGGCGCTTGATGGAAGAGGACCTTGCCGAGCTCCGCGTCCACCGTCAGTGTGGCGCCACAACACGGGCAGACCACTTCGAGCTTTCTTGCTTCATGTTGTCGTCGCGACATGGTAATTGGATGCTAACCCTGCGCGGGCATGCGTGTCAATTCGGCAGTCTGCTCCGGTGACTAGGGCGCAGGCTGGTCGCGGCCGGATCAGTCGGCTGTGTGCATGGGCTGAGGATGGAGCCGTTTCCAGCGCGCCGCGAATAGAAAGAAGACTCCTGGGCCGAAGGAAAAGAGCATCACGCTCACGCCGAAGGCGATCCCCAGAAAGGTCCAAAAGCCTGCGCAGCAGTAATCCCGCGCTCGGGCCACGATGTGGGTCGGTACCGCGACGAGCAACTCCAGGATGCTTCCTTTCAAGAGAAAGCGACACTGCCGGGTAATGACGTCCATCGGCGCAGCATCGCGGCTGGTCCGGTAGAAGACAAGGGTCCAGATCGCCCACACCACGATGATCACCGGCAACAGAATCGTCAAACTACCTGTGGCTTTATCTTTTCTGATGTATTCGTCGACCGAAATCACCACCCCGACGACGAGCAGGCCCACCATCAGCCCCGATGCGAGGGTCGGCCAGAGCACAGACCGCCGGCTCGTGGGTCGTTGCAAGGCCAGGTCAACCGGGGCCAGCAACATGACCGCCTGCCCCACAATCATCACTCCCAATCCGGCCCAGTACATCCATTCTGAAAAGGTCGAAAGCGCGTCACGCACCGTCATTCCCGGATAAAAGCCAACGAGAATGAGCGGCGAAGTCAGGGCAACGAGAACGAGGAGATAGAGAAAAACTACTAAGACCGCCCAGCGCTTCATACAAAACCTCCTTGCTGGGATCTCGGAAGATGAAGGCTGTAGGCATTATGCCACGCGTGCGCTCAAATCGCTATGCCGGGGGGAATCGAGTGGGATCCGTCGAAAGTCCAAGGCATGACATCCTTACATCTGACTTTCAACCCTCGACATTCGGCTATTATGATTGACCCAAAGGCCTGAAGGCGTTTTCGCGTTCCGGCGAAGCTGGGTGAGGGCTCAATTGTGGATAAAGGGCTACAGCCCACAAATGGGCGCAATTGGGCAACACGCTGGCCTCACTGGAAGGTCGGCTAAAGCCGCGGTCAGGAGACAATAAGTCCGGCGGGGTGGTGTCGATTTTCTACCGGGGTTATTGGGGACATTGCACGGCCAGCCGAATTCCTGATCGACCCCACCGGCACGGTGCTCTGGGTGGACCTGACGAGCGATGTCAGGGTGCAGGCCCACACAGTCTTTACAAACTAACCGTCGACAATGTGTCAACTATTTGCTTTGCTTCAAGGATTTTGCTAGTCTTGCTAAACCTCACAGACACTTAAGAAGTCAACGGATTGCGGAAGGACAGTGGCTGGAAGGCGTGCTGGCAATGAAATCGACCCACCAATTCCGGGTCTTAGTGGTTGATGACGACCCAAGAATTTGTCACCTTCTAACAACTAAGTTAAATCTCTCCGGCTTTGCCTCCCAATCCTGTACCAATGGTGAAGCGGCTCTCAAGCTCCTTTCGATGGAAGGGTTTGACGCGATCATCTCTGATTTGAACATGCCCGGGATGTCAGGCTTGGAACTGCTCGAGTCTGCACGCCGCCTTGCCCCCCACACGGCTTTCCTGATGGCGACGGGCGAGGGTCAGATCGAGGTGGGTATCACTGCGATGAAGCAAGGTGCGGCAGATTACATCCTTAAACCCTTCCAAATGGAAGCCGTAGTGGTCAGTCTCCGGCGGGCTTTGGAAATGAAACGAATGGAAGCGGAACTCGCCGAATACCGTCAGAATTTGGAAAACATGGTCGAGCAGCGGACTAATCAGCTCATGGCCGCGACGAAGAGAATTGAACTGACCTATGATGAAACACTGGAAGCTTTGGCTGCGGCCGTGGACCTTCGCGACAACGAGACCGCAGGACACTCCCGGCGAGTCACTCTTTACTCCCTGGAAATGGCCCGCAGGCTCAATTTCTCCCCCACCGAGCTCAAACAATTGGAAAGGGGCGCATACCTGCATGATATCGGCAAGATTGGCATCCGCGATTCGATCCTCCTCAAACCGGGGAAGTTGACGCCGGAGGAGACCGCCGTCATGCAGTCCCACGTGCGGATCGGGTATCAATGGATGAGCCGTGTCGCCTTCCTCTCTGTTGCCGCGCTCATTGTTCGGACCCACCAGGAGTATTTCGACGGCACGGGGTATCCGCAAGGACTGATCGGCGAAGAAATCCCCATGGGAGCAAGAATCTTCGCCGTCGCTGACACGCTCGATGCCATAATGTCCGACCGCCCTTACCGCCGCGGGCGGCCTTATTCGGCGGCGCGCGCCGAAATCCAGCGTGAGGCGGGAAAGCAATTCGACCCGGCGGTTGTCGACGTGTTCCTTTCGATCCCGGAGGAAATCTGGGAGAAAACTCGCGCCGAGGCCGCTCTCGATCGGCCAGAAGAAAGGCGCGCGTCGATAGCGAGTCTGACCTTGAAAGCTGATCAAGGGGAATCGGCCCCCCCGCTCGATCAAACCGCTCAAGCCAGATGAACGGCCAAGGGAAGTTGAATCTGGACCGCCGCTAAAGGGATGCGGAAAGAGCCCGCTGTCTGCTCCGGCATTAGAGACGGTACACTAGGCGCCGGCCGCGCCGCCGCTTTGCTTTCGGCCACCGGTTAGCTTCTTGGTCACGAACATGATCAAGGATCCGACCGCCCAAAGGATGAGAGGCAGGATGATCATAGCGACGACATGGGCGGCGGCATGACCCCAGGTTTTGCCATCGGCTTTGCCAGGCGAATACTCGGGGGCGCTGAAGATGTTATCCTTGGCGGTCAGAATCGCGATCACGATCCCAGCGACGATAATGCAGTTACCGATTATCACCGGCAACGCCAATACCGGCAGCAGTTGTTTGTAGCTCCCAAAACCGCTCGTGTAGACTCGGACCGAGTAGTAGGCCATCCCCAGGAGAAACATGACGGTTAAACTGAGAAACTTCGCCGTCGAGTTGGGCACGCCGAGTAGAGACAAGGCGAGCCTCGCCACGCCCACAACCAGGACCAGAATCAGGAATCCTCTTTCGAATCGCACGTAATCAGATAAACTCTTCCCGAAGATATTCATCTTGGGCTCCCCTCTCGTAGGTTTTCGGCACGGGTACTTGACGACTCAACCTCTGGTGACGAGACCGCCCCCACAACCCTGAGTCAAACCAAAATGACGGACCCAAGGGAAGGAGGGGTCACGCGTGTGCGCGACATCGAAGTGAAAATGCCCTGGGAGCGCGGGCATCCTGCCCGCTCTTGCACGGGCGGGACGCCCCTGCCACAGCGGGCGAGACGCCCGCGCTACGTCCCGCACCACTCCCCAAAGCGCAGACTCATCCGCAGACTCATCTTGCCCACCCAAGACCGTGGTGATAGAGTCCCCGGAGCCTTTAGAGGACTCCCGAATCACGCTGGCAGAGGGATGAAGATGGGGGCGCGATTTCACTTGAGACCAGTTTGGGTGTGTCTGGCATTGCAGGTTTTGGTTTCGGCATCATTTCTCCGCGCGCAAGCACGCAGCGACATTTTCAATGTGAGGAATTACGGGGCCACGGGCAGCAAGGCCGAGATCGCCACCGAGGCCATTCAGAAGGCCATCGACGCTTGCGCCAAATCCGGTGGGGGAGAAGTTTACCTGCCTTCCGGCGACTACACGTCAGGAACTCTGCACCTGCGCAGCCACGTCCGGCTGTACCTGGAAGCGGGGGCCACCCTCTTCGGATCGAAGTCGGAATCCGATTTCTCGACGGACGCCCTGCTGCTCGGAGAAGATCTCGAAAATATTTCCATCGAAGGGCGCGGCGCCATCAACGGGCAAGCCGAATACGATTGGCGGATGAACGTCATCGATGACGGGTATATCCGTGACAATCAGCGAGCGGCGGAGGCAGCGGGCGTCCCGCTGATGCGGTCCTTCCCCAAAGAGATGGGCCAACGCAAGATCTACCCCCACATGATCAAGCTGCTGCGCTGCAAAGACGTCCGCATCGCGGGAATTTCCATCATCGACTCGCCGAGTTGGACGGTGTACCCCTACGACTGCGAGCGGCTGAGAATCGACGGCATCTATATTCACACCAGCCAAAAGTACGGGGTGTGGGCGGATGGAATCGATCCGGACAGTTGCCGGGATGTGTTCATCGCCAACAGCACCATTGAGACCGGCGACGACGCCATCGTGTTTTATTCCTCCAGCGCTTCCGGCGGGCCGCCCAAGGCTTGCGAAAACATTGCCATCACCAACTGCCGCCTCTCCTCCTCCTCCAGCGCCATCAAATTTTGTGACGGCAATTCCGTCGCCGTCCGCAACGTCACCATCGACAACTGCGTCATCACCCACTCCAATCGGGGCATCGCCTTCATGGTTTACGACGGCGGGGTGGTGGAAAACGTGGTGATCTCAAATATCGTGATCAACACCAATCGCTTCGACTGGTTCTGGTGGGGGAATGGCGACCCCATCTACTTCACGGTGCAAAGACGCAGCGAAAGCCTGGGCTTGCCGCTGAAACCCGACGAGCCACCAGCCGGCGCGATTCGCCACGTGATCGTTCGCAATATTATTGCTCACGGCCAGGGCTCCTGCCTGATTCTGGGACATCCGGACAGTTGGCTCGACGATGTGAGTCTCGAAAACATCAAGCTCTACATGGCGACGGACCCCTCCGCGGCATACGACCGGTCGGTTCACGCCCTGTATTTCCAATACGCCAAAAACCTGAGGGTGAAAGATGTTCAGGTGCAGTGGGAAAAGCCCGAATCGGCGAAATGGCAAAGTGCTCTGTACTTCCAAGATATCCGGGGACTGAAGCTGGAAGGGTTCTCGGGCGCGCCGGCCAAGGCGGAGTCCGATCATCCTGCGGTGGTTTTGGATCAAGTGGACGGCGCCACCATCGTCGACTCGACGACCCCGCCGGGAACGAAGATTTTCCTCGAGGTTAAGGGCGCAAAGAGCCGGAATATCCACTTGAATGGCAATTCCTTGCAGGCGGCCCGCATCCCTTTGCAAATTGACAAAGAGGTCCACGCCGGAACGGTGAAGGAAACGGATGATTTCTAGTTTGAAGTGAGGCGACCTTCCGAATCGGCGAAAATCTATGCAGACCAAGAAGTTGACACTTTCAGCGCGAGAGTCGAAGACGCACTGAAGTCAGGAATCTCGTGATTATGGCTCCGTTTAGCGAAGAAGAATCAAACGTCGCGAAGCATTACAGCGAGAAAGCATTCGACGCAGAGCAGGTGCGGTTGCCGGAAGATTGCCCCGTGGAGTTGGGGGTGACGCTCCGATGGCTGGGGCGCATGGCGAAGGCAGGGGACGTGGTCGTGGAGATCGGCGTAGGGGGCGGCCATTACACGGAGTTCCTGGCAAAGGTGGATTGCCGTCTGCACCTCGTGGACGTTTCTGCGCGCCTGTTGGACGCAGTCGAAAAAAAGCTCCATCGAGCCGGCTTGGAAGGCCGCATTTTCGGCCGCTATGACCTATCCGCCACCAACTTGGAAGGAATGCCCTCCGCAAGCGCTGACGTGGTTCTCCTGATGGGGCCGCTCTATCACTTGCAATCGCTCGCCGAACGCCAGCGCAGCGTGCGGGAGTCCACTCGAATTCTCAAGCGAGGCGGCACGATTTTCGCCGCGGGCATCAATCGCCTTGCTTATCTGCGCGATTTGCTGCGGCTGAGTTTCGGACCCGCCTCCGAGCGCGTGGCTTTCCACCAGCAGTACCTGCGAGATGGGAATTTGGACCCCGAGCACGCGCCGCCCATTGGCTACGCACACTTGACCACCGCCCGAGATTTCCGGGCGCTGTTCGAGGACCAGTTCGAAACGACGGCGTTCCTGGGCGTCGAGTCGTTTACCGCGCCGTGGCAGAAGACTTTCGGTGCTCTCCCCGCGGCAGAGCGGGAACTGTGGTTGGACCTCGTGGAAGAGACCGGGCAAACACCGGAAGGAATCGGCCAGTCGGACCATTTTCTTTTCGTGGGGAGGAAGTTGTAATGGCAACCTTAGGACTGATCGAGTACGCGAACGCCAGCGCGGAAGTTCGCGCCGTTTACGATGACATCATGGCGACGCGGAAAACGGACCGCATCAACAATTTCTGGAAGGCGATTGCCCGCGACCCCGCCACGCTGCGCCGCACCTGGGAAAGCGTGAAGCAGATCATGGGCTCGGGCGTTTTGGACCCGCTCACCAAGGAAATGATCTACGTGGCCGTGAGCGCCAGCAATCAGTGCGGGTACTGCGTCGCCTCGCACACCGCGGCCGCCCGCACAGCCGGCATGACCGATTCCATGTTTGCAGAGCTTATGGCCGTGGTGGGAATGGCCAACGAAACCAACCGCCTGGCCAGCGGCTATCAAGTGGAAATTGACGAGCAGTTCAAAACGTAGCCCCGGGGGGTGGAGAATCATCATCTGACGGGCTGCCGCATTGTATCCCCGCAGGGTGGCGTTTTCCCGCAAATGCCAAAGCCCCGCGCCCCCCGCGACTTTATTGCGGCGCGTCTTCCCAAAACTTGGTATAAATAGGGGCGAACGTACAGGAGTTGCAGCCTCATTTGTTACCATTAACCCTTCAACTGCGGTTTCAGGCAATGCTGACCTACTCTTGCCGCCATAACCGGCATTAGGAAAGGCGCGTCATGAAACATGTCGCCACCAAGAACAAACGCGATCGGATGATGATCGAAGCACTGATTTTTAAATATGGCCAGCTCTCGCGGTCTGAAATCCACGAATTGACCCATGTGCAACGCAGTGAGATTTCCCGGCTGGTCCGCGAACTGATCGCCGAGGGCCGCCTCGTCTCGGCAGGGCGCGCGAACAATCCCATGGGGCGAAAGCAAGTCTTGCTTCGGCTGAACGAAGATCGCCGCTTCGTTCTGGCGGTGGGGTTCGACGATGAGTACGCCTTGGCGGCCATTCTGGATCTTCATCTGCTGATGCGTTCCAGCGTGCGTGAGCCCGCCGTGCTGGACCATGGAAAGGAAGGCCTGGCTCGCCAACTTCTCGCTCTCGCTCACCAGGCCCTGGCGAAGGCGGGGGTTGATCCCAAATCGCTGGTGGGCGCCGGGGTGGCCGGATCGGGCCTGGTCAATAGCCGCGACGGGGTCATGGTGATGTCTTCAACCATGGAGTTCTGCCAGGACTTCCACCTTCAGGAGATTTTTGAAAAGGAGTTTGGCATTCCCACGGCGGTCGAAAACATCACGCGAGCTAAGACCGTGGCGGAGCGAGGGATGGGCACGGGTGAATTGGCACTGGATATGATCTATGTCGAATACGGGCGGACGGGCATCGGAGCCGGAATCGTCATTGACGGCAAGCTTTTCTACGGAGCAGGTTATGTGGCGGGCGAGTTTGGGCACACGCATATGGTCGAAGACGGCCCTGCCTGCAAGTGCGGTAGCTTTGGCTGCCTGGAAGCCATTGCGGGAGCCTCGGCGCTGCAATCGCGCCTGCGCAAAGCGGTCGCCGAAGGAGGGACTTCGTCTGCCCTGGCTCTGGTGGAGGGCAACCCTGACAAGATCACTGGTTGGACGGTCCTCGAGGCGGCCGGCCAGGGGGATAAGATTTGTGCAGCGATTGTGGAGCAAGCAGCCGATTACCTGGGCGTTGGGCTGGCCAATCTTGTGAACCTCTTCAACCCCGCCGTGATCGTCGTCGATAAACGCCTCAGCCTGGCTGGGCCGGGCTTGCTGGATCAGCTCCTGCGGGTCATCCGCCGAAAGGCGCTGTACCACTCGGCCAAAGGTTTAACGGTGCGATTTGGCAGCCTGGGGAGCGAAGCCAGTCTCTTAGGCTCAGGCCGGGTGGCGCTGGAGAACTACTTTGAGATTCCCGCCCTGAAGCTTCCCCGCTTCATGCTCGAGACGGTCAAAGTCCCTTCCCGCAAGAACCCGGAGGCCCGGACGGCGGTCCGAGTGCAGTGGGCAGTGGGGAGTGGGCAGTAGGCGGAAAGCATAAGGCCCCGGCAGGGGCCAACCGTGGGTGGCCGCCGGTTTTAGAGGCTGTGAAGGCGGTGCGAAGCTTTAGAGTGCGGCAGCTTGCTGCCGCTTTCTTCCGCGCGAGCTCGCTCGCGTGGATTTCGGATCGGCGCACAGCTCGCCGCCAGCAAGCTGGCTGGGGATAAAGCGGCAGCAAGCTGCCGCACTCCAAAGCTCCGCACCGAATGCCAGGAGATAGCGATCCTCCACCTTGAGGAGCGCGTCTACGGAAACCTCTCGCTTACTGCCTACTGCCCACTGCCTACTGCCTTCTATCCGTCGCGGCCTACGCACGTGCCGACCAGCGAAGTGGCTCGCCGGGAGTGCTCGCACCCTCGATTGCAATGACCCCAACGCCCGAGCGCACCACGGGTTTCTCGCGACCGTTGATTTCCACGCGTGCCATTCGAGCGGCATCGGCCGCCGGAAGCCGTAGCGTGATCAACCAGGTCCCTCGGACGGTGGGTGCGTACCAGCCTTCGTATCCTCGTGAGGATTTCTTCAGTCCGATTAGCGGTGAAGTGAATTCATAAGCGTCGAGCGGCAGGGTGGGAGCCAGTTCGACGCCCTTTTCATTGAACCCGACTCCCAGAAGTTTCACCACACTGTACAGAGGCCAAGCATGGGGATGCATATTCATCACGGGATAATCCGTCCAATTGGTGCCGAGGTCCTCGGAAAGTTTTTCCCCTTGAGGGTCGGTGAAAAACGTCTGGCCGGGGTATTTGGACAACACCGAGTTGTAAGAGTCCGGTCCGCTCCAGGTGCCGTACCAGATTTCCGGATACACCTCCGCATGGCGCGCCAGGGTGTTCTTCGCCCACTCGTCCCAAGCCATCTTCCCGTCGGCCAAGGCCAAGGCCCAGATCAAGGTGCCGTTTATGGAAGGCCAGATGCCTGCGTTGGTTAGGACTCCCACTTGGGAGGTTTGCATCTTCAACCCTGAACTTTGCAGCATGGCGCCGATGGGGGAGGGACGCCGGACCTTCTCGTCCAATGATTGAACCAAGTCCCTGGTCTGCTCGGAAGTGGCGGCGCCGCCTATGATCGCCCAGGGTTGCGGTTCGAGCCAAAGCTGATCCTCCCCAACCCAGCCCAGTTCCGCGGTGAGCCAGGACCGGCGGAACCACTTTCCGGCCCACTGGGCACGCACCGCCTGACGTTGCGCCTCCGCCTTTTCGTGGGCGTCTGAGGCCGGACCGGTTTCCCCCACATACCGCAGCATTCTTGCGTAATAGTCCAAAACGTAGCAGGCCATCGCGGCGTTCAGGACGCTCTCCCCGCCGCGGCGCACTTCCTCGTATTGCTCGGCTTTGATATAGCCCCAAACCATATTGTCGTTCCAGTCCCCCATTACCAGGCGCATCAGGCCGTGCTTGCCCGTTCCCACCTCTTCCGTCAAGTGGCGGTAACACCGCGCCAGAAGATTGCGAATGCTCTCCTTGCCGGCAGTCGAGCCGGCAGGGGGATAGGTGGGGATCACCTCATCTAAGAAGTCACGGTCCCGCGTTGCCAGAATGTACTCCGACGCCAGCCACAGGAGCCACATCTCCTGGTCGCTCGGGTGCAAAAGAGCCGGCATAGGCATTCCATGCCCTACGATGGCGTAGGGGATGGTGCCATCGGGTTGCACCTCTTTCAGGGTGTAACGCAAGATCTGTTTGACCATCTGCGGGTAGCTGAACACGAAGGGCAAGGCATGCTGTAAAGGGTCGCGGGCGGCGCCTTGAAATCCCAAAATATATTGATAAACGTGTCCCTGCGAGAGGATATGCTCGTGGAAGAAATCATCAAATGTGGCATTACTGCGCAAATAATAGTTGTGCCAGGTGAGCTCTCTTTCCACCCAAGGTTCGGATTCGACCGCCAGGCGCATCCCGTCTTTCTTCCACGCGCGACTCGAACGCTGCCAGAGGCCGGGCAGATCCTGGCGATACTTTTCGAGCAGGGCATTCAGTTGCACTCCCTCCGGGAGGTAGCCATAGGCAAAGTAAAGCGTGCGGCTCTCCCCCGGTTCGAGATCCACATGACGCTCCAGCAGCAGAGCGCTCTCCGGGCCCGACGCGGAAAGGTCGCCATCGAGTTTGTTCATCAAGCCAGATGGGTGCTGTACGCCACCTTCGCCGAAGAAAGTCTTGCCGTTCGTGCTGAACCCATCGGTGGCGGAATCCAATGAAACCAGGAAGGTCGGCGGGGGATTGAAGTCTTCCATCGTGGCGCCGTTTCCCGGCTCCTCGACGGGTGGCCCGAAGAACGTGGTGGGCTTTACCTTGAGCGCCGCTTGCACATAAGCCCAGGCTTTCCCATCCTCCTCTTTCCGCCCCAGAAAGTGCTTACGTTCCATGAGTCCGGCATTACCTTCAAGGGTCTCGAACTTGTGGCCAAAACGGTCGCCAAACTTGCGGCGGAGTTCCGCCGTTTTACTTGCATTCCCCTGTATAGTTCCTTGCATAAACGATCGAAACGAAAACTGGTAGATCTGGCATCCCCAGTATTCCACCCACCTGAGGTGAGCTCTCGACTTACTCTGGTTCGTTATCGTGACCTGCGAAATCAGCAAGGGATCGTCGCCGAACGGCGCGAAGATCACTTGGTCAACGGCGTAATCACCCTGAGCGACTTTCTTGCGAAAATACCCAGCGCCGAAGACGCGGTCGAATGTCTTCGCGTTACCTGGATAGAAGGTGTTGAACGCGGCCTCGCCGCCCGAGAGGTAGCCGATTCCGCCTCCATACTGGCCCCGCTCGGGCGCGTAATCGTTAAGGAACTTCGGTGACCCTTCATCCTGCCGCACCTGGACGTAGCCGTAATTCGACACGGCCGCCACCAAACGGTCATTGCCGACTTGGTGGGTGTGATCCGTCGGGGAGCGCCACGCCTTGTTCACCGGGCTGATGGCTTTGGGATCCGAGATTTGGTCGCAGGTGTAATGGTATGCCGGCAAGCCGAACTCGTCTTCAATCCAATCGCCAAAATACCCCGAACCGTGAGGCTTGGCGCCTGGGCTGCTTGGCGTGGCCTGCGGCACAGCGGGTGAAGGGCCGGTGCTCGCCCATGCGCCGGGGCCCAAAGCGCCTCCCGCGGCAACTTTTCCAACGGTGCTCAGAAAGCGGCGGCGATCCACCATAATGTTGTCCCCCTTGCTGTCCTAAAGCAGCTTCTCTCCAAAGTGGCGCCAATGGTGTTCAATCGCTTCCAGGGTGCGGCCCTTGGTCTCAGGAACAAAGATGTAACAAAAAATGAAGGCCACTACACACAGGCAAGCATACAACCAGAATGTCTTCGCCGGCCCTGCGTGGTTGAGGAGCGATAGGAATGTTCCCGCCACGATCCAGTTTGATCCCCAAACCGAGAGCGCCGCGAGCGACATGGCTTTGCCGCGAATTTTGGTGGGGTAAATCTCCGAAATCAGCAGCCACATGACCGGGCCCAGGCCGATGCCGAAGAAAGCAATGTAAGCGACGACCTCGGAAAACACCACCATACTCCCCGCCTTCTGATAAAACGCGGCGCCTATCAACGCCAGGGACGCACCCATTCCGGCCGTGCTCAGCAGGAGCAAAAATCGCCGGCCGAGTCGATCGACAAGCGCTATGGAAACCACCGTAATGAGGATGTTGGCCACGCCAATGATCGCCGCGGCCAGGATGGCAGCCTTCGCCGAGGAATAACCCGACATCCGCAAGATGGCGGGCGAATAATAGATGATCGTATTAATGCCGGTGATTTGTTGAAAGATGGCAAGCCCTACTCCTACTAACACGGCCACCCGGAATCCCGGCTGGAAGAGAATGCCGAACCCCTCCTGCTCCTCTTGCAAGGCGCTTTCCACCTCCGCCAACTCTGCTTCCGCCTCGTCCCCTCGGCCAAGACGGCGGAAATTCTCGAGCGCCCGATCGCGAAATCCTTTGCGCGCGAGCCATCGTGGACTTTCCGGCAGAAAGATCATGCCGACCAACAAGACGATGGCGGGAAACACCGCACTGGCGAACATCCACCGCCAACTCTCGGAAGTCGCAAAGGCGTAATCCACGAAATAAGCCACGCCGATGCCCACGGTAATGGCCAATTGATTGAGCGAAACGAGCGCGCCGCGAATCCGCGCCGGCGCCATCTCCGCAATGTAGAGCGGCACCGCGAGCGACGCTATTCCAATGCACGCGCCCACAAAGAAGCGCGCCACCGAGAACGACACCAGTCCCGCGGCCAGCCCACTCAGGATTGAAAACAGGCCGAATCCTAACGCCGTCACCAGGAGCATCCAGCGGCGCCCCCAGCGATCCGTACAGTAGCCCGCCAAGGCCGATCCCACCAGCGCACCCGCCAGCGCGATCCCCACGGCGAATTCCAGTTGGACGTCGGAAAGGTGGAAATCCGTTTGGAGGAAAAGCATCGCGCCGGAAATCACGCTGGTGTCATACCCAAACAGCAACCCTCCCAGGGCAGCAACCACGGCGGTGAGCACCACGGTTGCGCGGCCGGGAGCAGAACCTGGCGCGGGTGAGGCTTTCGCCCCAGCGTCTATCGGTGAGTGATGTTCCATAGAATCCTTTCGAAGATAACGTAGCGCCGGGATGAATTTCCCTGCACTTCCATCGGACCGGAGCAGTTTACTGGAAAAACGCCTCGAGCGTCACTTTGAAGTGCGGCGGGGGCGCCCGCGTGGCTGCTCTCGGTCGGGACGCGCGTCCCACGCGTTTTCCTGATTTCAACACTTTTTTCATATTACAATAACCCTTCGCATGGAATTTACCCTTTGCCTGACTTCGTATATGGGCAATGAGTGCTTACGGGCCAAGCCCCTGACCTTTGGAAGAAAGATTGCATCATACCTTTAGATCCAAAACGCTTGAGGACTCGATTGGAGACTTGAAACATGCGCAAACATACCACGCTGTACCTCATGATGACCCTGGCGATAACCCTCTCCGCGCGAGCTAGTTCAACGCGCGAAGACGACATCCACCGCGTTGAGGATTCCGCCCAGATCTTCGAGGAAATTCTGGGAGCACCAGATAAGGCCATCCCCCAGGAGCTGCTGGAATCGGCAGAGTGCATCGCCGTCATTCCTGCCGAGTTGAAGTTTGCCTTTTTCGTCGGGGGGAACTACGGCAAGGGCCTGGTGACTTGCCGCTCAGCCAAAGGCTGGAGTTCGCCGCTGTTCATAACGGTGGGCGGCGGGAGTCTCGGTTTCCAGATTGGCGGCTCCTCGACGGATTACATCCTGGTATTCCGTGGGCGCAGGGGGTTACAAAAGCTTTTGGGCAACAAATTTAAAATCGGCGGCGACGTGTCCGCGGCGGCAGGCCCGGTGGGAAGGAGCGCGGCGGCGGGCACGGATATTGCGCTGCACGCTGAGATTCTCACCTATTCGCGCAGCCGGGGAGCTTTTGCCGGGATCAGCCTGAGCGGCGCCGTCGTGCAGGCGGATGATAGCGGCAATCAAGCCTTCTACGGCCCCACCGCCAACAAGGAAAATATCCTCGACGGAAAGGTGGCCACTCCGGCAGAGGCCAACGTGTTGGTGGTGGCAGTCAGTAAAGCGACTCGCACGCCGGTCCCCAACAGCCCGCCCCCCGTGGCCAGCAGCAATAAGCCCTTGTGAGAGGAGCGGCATCATCTCAAGCCTTCGATGATCCGTTGGAAGGCCACCATTCCCGGGTCGTCCCTGCCAACAGTCTTCTCGCCAAAAATGCGCGCGCGCCCTTGACGCGCGGGTTGATTGCGGAGGCGGTCGAGGCAGTGGTCCATAGCCTGGTCGGCCGCCGCAACCAGCGCGGCGGGATCGCCAATCCCTTCGGTGGCAGCGCGCACCGCCTCGAGCGCATCGAGCACGGTTTTCTCTCCCAATTTTCCCCCGCTACGTTGCGCCATCGCCCCCAAGGCATTCGCGAGTAGCGACGAAACTTCGGACCAGGGAACCTCTTTCCGCCCCTTCGTAGCTTTTGCCGCGCTCATCAACCCCGTGGCCAGCAGAGTGCCGTACGTCGAGCCCGAAACCTTGGTGAAGGCTTGCGCACACTTCAGCAGCGCCATGCCCACGTCGTGGGGGAGGTTGGGAAGTTCGGACGCCACGGCTCGGGCGCCGCGCACCATGGTGACCCCCAAGTCGCCGTCCCCTAGTTGCGCATCCAGCGCATTCAACTCATCCGAGCATGATTCCATTTTGGCGGCGACACGTGCGAGCGCGCCGCTCAATACCTGGGTGGTGAGAAATTTTTGCATCGTAAATCCTCGATACTGGTAGCGGAGGGCTCGCTCGCCATCTCTGCAAGATCGGTCCGGGCCACGCTTGCTCGACCCTGCCCACTATCGCGATTATCTCAAGGCCCGTCAAGGGCGGAAGCGGCTTGTTCATTAGCGCTGGAGCCCCCCCTTTCGGGGGATGAGGTGAGGATCGGTGTAGAGCAGCAGCTTGAGCTGCGCTTCCGTCACGCGTTCGGAAGAAGGGTCGCAGAGGAGCTTGTCGCGCAGGCGGTCGGTCATTTCCTGCCTTGCCTGCAACTGGTTGGCGAACGACGCGGCGCTGCCCAGTTCGCGCGCGCGCGCCTGGAGCTTTTCCACCATTGACTGTTCGGTCAAGCCGCCGTTGTTCGAAGCTTCCCGCGCGCTCTTTTCTCGTGCTGCGAGTTCGGCGGGCGTTGCATCACGGACGGAAGCGGCGGCGATTGCTTTCAGCCGGGCGACGAGGGGCAGGGCCGCGGCCGGCGCTGCTCATGACGCCGAGCCCCACGAAACTCGTCGGGCTGGAAACGAAGAATACTTCGACTACAACACCGGGTCACCTTGTGAGTCACCGGTGCAAGGCGGGGATCTGGTCCATTTTCAAAGCGGGTTTAGAACGCGTGTCTTGAATTACCTCTACGGACTTGATACCTTACCCCTTCAATATCATCGAAAGGATGGACTATGAAACGTTCAATCATAATTCTGGTTTGCAGCTTTGTTTCGGCCGCGATCCTGCTGGCGCAGGATTCGCCGCAGACTCCCACGAAACCCTCAACAACCCAGAAGACTTCCTCAACCACCGCCAAGACCGGCACTGCCAAGACCGGGACGGCGAAGACCACCGCCGGCACCAAGACCTCTACAACCACAGCAAAGACGGGTACGCCCAAAACCACTTCCTCGACCACGGCCAAACCTGCCGCTTCCAACCCGCCAACTGGCAAGACCAATTCCCCGGCGGTCTCGAAGACGGCGACTACCCATGTCGCTACCACCAAGACGCCTTCTGTGACGGGGTCCAAGCCCGCCGTTGCCAAGACTTCCACAGCCGCGCAGTGGATCACCACGGGTTCCGGCCTGAAATATCAGGACGTGGTCGTGGGCAAGGGGCCGCAGCCGAAGCCCGGCGACGACGTGCTGGTCAACTACACGGGGCGATTTCCCGACGGCAAGGTTTTTGACAGCTCTCTCGCACCGGGCAGATCTCCCTTTGAGCTCCACTTGGGCCACGGCGAAGTCATCAAGGGATGGGATGAGGGCCTTTCAACCATGCACGTGGGCGGCAAACGCAAGCTGATTATCCCTCCCGCTCTCGCTTACGGCGAGCGTGGATACCCGGGTGCCATTCCGCCTAACTCCACGCTGACGTTCGACGTCGAGTTAATTAAGATCAAATAGAAATGTCTACTTCGGCTTGAAGGGTGATGATGGAAATAAAATTCGCACGCAGTGAATCCGTCGCCGACGTTATCATGGGTTTGATGCATGAGGCGTCGAACTCCATCGACGGGGCGCTTTATCGCTTCAATCATCCCGGCCTCGCGCGGGCGCTGGAAGAGGCGGCCGAGCGCGGGGTGCGCGTTCGTCTGCTGGTGGATGGGAACAAGTACAAGGAAAGCCGCACAACGCAGGAACTTTTGACCGGCGCCATCATTCCCTTTCGCCTCGCCTTCGGGCGGCAGGGACGCGGTTCCAAGATGCACCACAAGTTCGTCATTCTGGATCAGCAGGGTGCTCACCGGAAGTTATAACTGGACGCACGAATCAGAAGACGAGAACCACGAGAATCTCCTCATCCTTCGGGACTTGCTCCCCGTCGAGGCCTACACGCAGGAGTTTGAAGCCTTGTGGACGGGGGCGGGCCAGGATGAATCGTAATTCCGGTATTGGGTCAATATGATGTACAGGCGGCTTTACGCCACCAGATCTCGAGATAAACTCACCGCCGCGACATCATATTGGCCCACTACCGTAATTCCGGTTCGGGAAGCGAGCTATGACAATGAAGGAAAATAATGAGGATCGGGCAGGGCTCCAGGCGGACTACGAGCTTTACATCATGCGGCACGGCCTTGCCGTCGTACGCAATGTCACCACCGTGATGGACGATGCCAAGCGACCGCTGACCCCAGAGGGCAAGCAGAAGATGCGCGAGATCGCCTCCGGGCTGGTTCGCGCGGGATTGGAAGCGGATTGGATTGTCTCCAGCCCGCTGGTGCGCGCCGTAGAGACGGCGGAATTAGTAGCGGACGCGCAGGAGTCCAAGCCTCCCCTGGATCTCTGCGAGGCTCTTCGTCCCGGCGGCGACCCGGAAGCGCTGGTGACCTATCTTGCCAAACGCTCCAACCGCCGGCGCGTGCTGGTGGTGGGACATGAGCCCGATTTAAGTCAACTGGCCGCGCGGCTGATCGGCGCCGGGCGCAATGCCAACATGCCTTTTAAGAAAGGCGGCTGCTGCTTGATCACCTTCACCATTTTTCCCCCGAAATCACCGGGCCGCCTGATGTGGTGGCTGCCCCCCCGCGTCATGCGCAAGCTGGCTTGAGTTCGAATCTTGCATCGGGCGCAAGTCGGGTCACATCGCAAGGCGGTGTCCGGCCCTCGGACTCAATGAGCCCAAGCGCGAGAAACCGGGCGCTCCCTAACCCATTGCTTTTCATGAACATCCTGGGGTTCATGGATTTGACGCGCCTAACTCATTATCTTTCTGGAAGATAGCAACTTGCGTGGGAAAGTGCAGGGTGCCTGGCATTTTTGGCGTGGATGATTGACTTTATCTAGCTTATTTCCAATAAAATCGCAGGGTTTCTAGTAACAGGCTTGTTTACAACAACATCTCAGGGCTGGTGACTTTTTGTCGTTCAGAGGTCCTTTGTTTTCAATAACATCTGGGGAGCAATCTTCATTTTTGATAACGTGCTTCCATTCATCGCCCTTTGGCGACCCGCGCCAAGATAAACGTCGTTTTGTCGCCAAAGCCGTAGCCCCCATGGCCTGATTTGCGTCCAGCCACCGTCATTTTCATCCCCATCCATTGCCCCCTCCCGAGAGAGGATCTGTCTGTCCGCCTCGCATGAACTTGGGCCTAGCCCTCTAACCAAAAGTATACTCTTTGGTTATCCCTTTGTCAAGCATTATTTTGGGAC
This sequence comes from Terriglobia bacterium, assembly GCA_050010335.1. Taxonomy (GTDB): domain Bacteria; phylum Acidobacteriota; class Terriglobia; order UBA7540; family UBA7540; genus Bog-366. The sequence continues at coordinate 2,488 of JBEKLF010000153.1, read as the reverse complement.
GGGAATTGCACTCGGAAAACAGGATCACTTCAGCGAGAGGCATCGGCGAAAACGCGGATCCGCGTAATCGAATGTTCCGTACCTTAGGAACACCCCCAACTTGTAGTCTTTGGGTCAGACATCACCGATACGGGAGTCGGTGGAGCGCTTCCGGCTCCATCCCCATTGCTCCCAAGCATCAAGACAGATTTGTGCCACGAGCTTGCCGATGGCGTCGAGATCCACGTGCTCGGGCAGGGGTGAGCGTTCGACGGCAGCATCGAGCTCTGCGAACAGATGATTGGCCTCTGCTATGACTCGGTCCTGGGACCATTCCCCGCGTCTGATCGCGAGGAGTTTGCTCCGTTCGGGTTCGGGACGGGGTAGCGTTACCCAACCCCGGCTTACAAACTCGATGCCTTCGTGCAGAAGACGGAGGACGTGCATCGCGGCTTTCACGTCGTAGCCATATTGCGTTTCCAGCTCCGGCCGCTGGCCGTGTTTTCCACGGCCGCGGTCGCCCGTCATCCGGCGAAGCTGGGCATCTGCATAGCCTTGGTATTTGCGCGCATGGGCTTTGGCCAGGAACAAGTTTCGCGATGCGATCACCGCGCTCCAAAACACTTCATTGCTATCGGCAGGCGTGAAGAGCATGTGCAGGATCGTGGGGTTTCCGGCAGCCGCCAGTCGGGCGAATCTTCGCAGCGAGTAGCAGATTACATCGACATCGCCCGCCTGATTGCGCACGCTGTCCGGCGCCGTGGACGTGACGTAGTGATCGAGCGCCTGCCAGAAGCAACATTCCGGCGTCTCGATGTAGATTCCGTAGAGGTCGCGGTCGTCAGTGCCTTCCAGCTTCACGCCATGAAGCTGCGAGCCCCCCACCAAGGCATGGATCAGGCGTCCGCGGTCGCGCGGGAAACCGTGCGCGATAATTTCATCCATGACCCGCATAGAATTGAAAGATTTGGGATAGGCCACAGCCACTCCTCAGCGAGGCCGTCACAACCACCGCAGGACCCACAGAATCATCCACGATATCCCGTAGGCCGATGAGCGGCGTGGACGAATGTCAGGTTCACTCGGCGGTGCTGGGGTCAATCACATGCTTTACCTCTGAGATCCGATTGGCTGGGAAGCCGCCCCGCTGCGCGTGCTCCCGGACGGCCTCCACGCTCGGAGCCAGGTAGACGCAATATATCTTGTCGTCGGTCACGAAGCTCTCAACCCACTGGACTTGCGGCCCCATCTGACGCAGCACTGCGCAGGACTTCTGCGAGATCGCCTTCAGCTCTTCGTGCGTCAACTTTCCCGCGCCGGGAATCTCCCGTTCGATGACATATTTTGGCATGTCTCAAATCCTCCCTTGTATCGAAGTATCTTAAACTGTGCCTGCCCTGAAAGCAAAAAAAGGCCCAAGCGCAAGTGCGACCGAGCCAATTCTGGTGCTGCCTACTGCCTTCTGCTTAATGCGTGCGGCACCAGTCTAATTGCGGGCCACCTGGGCGCCGTAGGCGACGTGGCTTTACTCCTCATCGATGGGGCTTGAAATCGATGTCAACATCGGTCTGCACCTGAACAGGTTCCCGATTGATCGTGGTGGGCCGGTAGACCCATTGCCGTAAAGCTTCGATCGCCGCCTGGGCCAACAATGGGTCCCCACCCAGCACTTTCGTCTCGATTACTTTGCCGTCCCGATCAATCACAATCTGCAGGTGAACCGTGCCTCTAATGTGGTTTTTCTTGGCCATTTCGGGATATTCCGGGTCGATCCTGCGGATCAGCTTCGATCCCATCACTTGTCCCCCGACACGAACGCGCCGCGGAACATCGGCTGAAGTTTTCTGCTGCGGCTGCCCGCTTGTGGCCTGCGATGCGAGCGCGGTGCCAGGAAATACAAGCAGGCACCCTTCCAGAACCAGGATGATATGCCGAGCTTTCACACGGGCCTCCCTCGCTCCGAAGCTCGAAATGCAAATTGTTGCTGACATCCTGCGGCACTCGGACAATTTCCAAGTATACAAGCCACGGAATTCAAGAACGACTCCGCGCTACCAAAGCTACCAAAGCAAAAAGGGTCGGAAGTGATTTCGACCGAGCCAACCCTTGTTGCTGCCTGCTGCCTGCCTTCTGCTTGCCGCCTGCTCTCTCCCACTTTGATGGGGAAACCCTCTCGGTCCTTCTCGAGGTTACTCCCGCGCCGCCGCCGGAATCAGGCTGCCGTTGCGCAGAAAGTAATTTATGGCAGTTTCCCAGCTCTGCATCTTGCTCTGGAACCACTCCGTTGTGTAACGATCGAGTACAGCGTTCCCCGCCGGGGAAAGTCCGGTGTAGAGATAGCGTATCCGCGTGCTCGTCTTGCCGTCCGGAGCAGGGTCGAGCGCGATCCTAACCGAACTTCGCCACTCCGCTGAGCGAAATACTTTTTTTATATGGGGTTACAATTTTATTCCGTCACTATAGGGCTGACCTCGTGCCAAGTCTTGACCGGCTTCATGACTTCCGTGGG
>JBEKLF010000152.1:0-20599 GCA_050010335.1 Terriglobia bacterium | reverse complement strand
GGGCTCAACCTTCGCCCAAAACTCGTCGGAAACTTCCCAAGATTTTATCTGTGGCATCTTGGGCAACTATCTTGCCTTAATCCCTCCGACGTTTCAATAGTTATTTACGGATAAGCTCTTAGCTGGCGCTGTTTCCGTAAGTATTCACGTCGCCTTACCTTTAAACAGGAAGATCAACTCGATGATCAGAATAATCACCACCCCCAATTCCAGCACGAACCCCCGGGCCTGATGGAACTTTCCCACCATGAACTGGTAAAGCTCACCCGCCGTGCGGAGTTTCTCGTCGACGAGGTTTCGGTAGTCAGGCACACCGACCTTGGTCGCCGCCAGGCGGTAGAGGCGAGCGTAGAACATGTCGCTCAAGAACTTGATCGCGTTGTCGATGCGCTCGGTCAATTCCGTAACCTCGAGGCGGAAGGCGTTCAGGCGTTCTGCCTCCCGCGCGAGCTTCCAACGTGAGAGGAATCCGCCTCCCTTGTCCAAGGACCGGTAGACCCCTTTTAGCACCTGAGTGAGCACCGCGTCGTAATGGCGGAATTCCAGAAGCTGAGTGTTGGCGTACTCCAGCAGTTGAATGGTGGGCGCCGCGCCTTCCTCCGTGTCGTAAATCACGGCGGCCGTCCAGCCGGGGACGAGCAGATCGGTGGGATAATAAGAGATACTCGATTGCAGGACTTCCTGGCGCTCTGCCTCGGACAACACAGTGGTCTCTCCGCGAACGATCTGGGCGATCTCGCCGCCGTGGAGAGCCAATAATTCGGCAGCAGTTGCCGGTCCGCCGCCCGTGCCGGATGCCTCGCGCAGGTGCACGATATAGTAATCCTCGGTGAGTTGGTTCGGGTAGGGTTTGACCAGCGCCGGCGCTACGAGTTTTAGCCGCTCGTGGATGATCTTCATGGCGCGGTCCTCGGTTCCGGGCCCGGCGATCCACCGGCTGGATTGATCGACCAGGGAGGGCCACTCCAACTCGAACTGGAGCTCGAGTTCGACGCTCACGACGCCGTAATCGTAGTATTTCACCTTGCCTTCGATGCGGCGGTGCGGCTCGATTTCAATCGCGGCAATGGCCTCCACCACGGGAGGCTGTTCGAAGCGCACGTATTCCGGGGTGGGATGGGCAAAACTGGGGCTGCGCTCGGCCGGGGCACCTAAGATGGTATGCAGGCGGTCGAGCAGAATGCTGTCCGCCACATCGCACATGATGAGAACGCGAAATGAACCGCGAAGAGGCATATTGACTCCACCAGGCCGAGTATTTGAGTGATTTGTGATTTGCGATTGATTTGCAATCTCCGGATGCGGCCCTCAGCCCCGTGTCCGAATTCCATCCCTAGCACCTAACGCCCAGCACTCAGCACACCCCTCTCCCCAAAATCCCGAGTGCGATTATACTGGAAGACTATGCTCCCTTCTACCGATGAAGCCGTGTTCGACGCATTTCGCCGCTGGGGGTACCTTGCTGCGGACCTTGATCCTGTGGGTTACTTGCAGCCTCTTGCGCCTCCGGAACTCGCGCTTGAGGGCGACGTCGCGACGCGAGCGCGCCGTTGCTATTGCGGCTCGATCGGCGCGGAATTCATGCACATTCCCGATGGCGAGCGCCGCCAGTGGATCGCCGAGCGCATGGAAGCCGACCCGCCGCCGGTGGATTCCGCGCGCGTCCTCGATCGCCTGATCCGCGCCGGCCTCTTCGAGCAGGTGTTGCAATCCCGCTACCCCGGAACCAAGCGCTTCTCGCTCGAAGGCATCGTCACTTTAATCCCGGTGGTGGATGAAGTGCTGGAATGCGCCGCGGACCTGGGCGCCGAGCAGTTGGTGCTGGCCATGAGCCATCGCGGGCGGTTGAATGTGATGGTCCACATCGTGGGCAAGTCGGCCGAGGATGTCTTCGCGCGCTTTGAGGATGTTGACCCGCGCAGTTTTCTCGGCGGGGGCGACGTGAAGTATCACCTGGGAGCCACCGGCGATTACATGACGGCAAACCGGAACAATGTGGAGATTCACATGGTTTCGAATCCCTCCCACCTGGAAGCGGTGGACCCTGTGGCGGTGGGACGCGCGCGGGCCAAGCAGGCGCGCCTGTGCGGACGCGGCACAACGTGTGTTCTGCCCTTGCTGCTGCACGGCGACGCGGCTCTTGCCGGCCAGGGCACGGCCGCGGAGACGCTCAACCTGGCAGGCCTGGACGGATACACGGTGGGGGGGACGGTGCACGTGGTCGTCAACAACTTGATTGGATTCACGGCCAATCCTGAAGACACCTCTTCCTCGCGATTCGCTTCCGACGTGGCCAAGCGCCTACCCATTCCCATCTTCCACGTAAATGCCGAGGATCCTGACGCCGCCGTGCGCGTCGCGCGCTGGGCGGTGGAGTACCGTTACAAGTTCCACAGCGACGTGGTGGTGGACCTGATTGGGTACCGCCGCCACGGCCACAGTGAGATCGACGACCCCACCACTACTCAGCCCGTGCGTTATCGCCGCATCGCCGCGCTGCCGCCGGTGTGGGAATCCTACGCGCGCCGCCACCAGACGGACGCTGCGCCGCGCGTGGCGGAAATCCGAGGCGATCTGGAGGCGGCGCTCGTGCGCGCGCGCACCAGCCGCAAGAGTCCCTCACTCCGCCAGCTTCCCTCCTATTGGGACGCGTTCCAGGGTGGTCGGTACGATCCGGCGCTGGAAGTTCCGACGGCGGTGAGTGCGGAAGAGTTGCGCGCTGTCGGCGAATTAATGGTGCGCGTCCCCGCGGGATTCTCCATTCATCCCAAGGTGAAGAAGTTGCTGGACCAGCGGGTGCAGATGACGCTGGGCCGCCAGGCGATTGACTTTGGCACGGCGGAGCTGTTGGCTTATGGCACACTTCTGCGGCAAAAAACGCCGGTGCGCTTGAGCGGCCAGGACACCCGCCGCGGTACTTTCAATCAACGCCACGCGACGCTGTTTGACACCGAGACGGAGGCTGCGTACACGCCGCTCGCGAATATCGCCCTCCAGCAGCCGGCGTTTGAAGTTTACGACTCACCACTCTCGGAGGCCGGTGTGCTGGGTTTTGAGTACGGATACAGCCGCGACTATCCCGAGACGCTGGTGCTGTGGGAAGCGCAGTTCGGAGACTTCGCCAATGGCGCGCAGGTTTACATCGATCAGTTCATCGCCGCGGGCGAAGACAAGTGGGGATTGCTCTCAGGGGTGGTCCTGCTGCTGCCGCACGGGTACGAAGGGCAGGGGCCGGAGCACTCGAGCGCGCGCCTGGAGCGCTTCTTGCAGCTTTGCGCACGCGATAACATGCAGATATGCCAGCCCACAACGGCGGCACAATACTTCCACATGTTGCGCCGGCAGGCTCTGCGACGATGGCGCAAACCGCTGGTGGTTTTCACTCCCAAAGGAATGCTGCGTCATCCCGCCGCTGCCTCGCCTTTGGCGGAGTTCACAAGCGGGAGCTTCCTGCCGGTCATTCCTGATCGCGAGGCCGTGGACCCCACGCGCGTCCTGTTGGCCACAGGTAGGATCGTCCATGCGCTGCGGGCGGAGCGCAAGAAGCTCGGTGACAAACAAACCGCCATCTTCGCGCTCGAACAGCTTTATCCTTTTCCGGATCAGGAATTGCTTGCGGCGCTCAAACCGTATCGCGCCGTGCGAGAAGTGGTGTGGGTGCAGGAAGAGCCCGCCAACATGGGCGCACTGTTTTTCGTTATGCCGAGGCTGCGGCGCCTCGCGAAGCCGCGGTCAGTGCTCTCAGTGAAGCTCTCGGACAGTCCCAGCCCCGCCACCGGCTCCGGCAAGGGGCACGAGGTGCAGCAGAAAACCTTGCTCGCACTGGCCTTCACCACGGCCAAAGCGCAGTAAAATCGGCGGCAAGGGAATTCGGAGCGCCGATCACCGCGGACACGAATCCGCCCCATAATCTACTTAGTAATCACACCGCAGGCGATACGCGGTCCGGCATTACCGGCAGGGTCGGTTTTATTGTCGTCGGGGTTGGCATGGATGACGAGGGCCGTACCTTCCGGCTGAAAGAGCGAGTTCGGTCCATCACCCAGCGTGACGCCTGTGACTACCACCTTGACCTTCGCCTTGCCCTCGGCGTCCACGGTCAGGTTTTGCAGGTCGCCCGCGTGGTGTCCTTCCGGGTTCTCCCATCCATGCTTTTTGCCTTCGGGATTGAAGTGGCCGCCCGCGCTCTTGAAGTCCGGCGCTTCGCACTTGCCCACCGCGTGGATGTGGAAGCCATGCACACCCGGGGGAAGGTTCGAGACATCGAGAGCCAGGCTCACTCCCTTGGGAGTCTCATTGAGTTTAGCCGTTCCGACACTCGCTCCCTTGCTGTCGGTAAGGTCGGCCTTGGCCGTCGCCGCGCTGTTGCCAAAGGCCAGACTCGCAAGCAGAAGTACATATCCGCAAGCTAAGATGATCCTTTTCATGGTTGTTGTCCCCCTCGAGATTTTGTGTTGGGTATCGATGGTACCACCAGATGGACTGTCGCGGAGAAGGAATCGTGACAGGGGCGGTGGGTCAGTTTGATTCTGTAGCGACGAGTACAACTCGCCCAATGGCATTGTAGCGAGGAGTTTATTTCGCCCAATGGCGGCGTAAAGTCGCCGCTACATCTTTCAGTTTTGCGATGCAAGTTTGGCGCTTCGTTGCGCCTGCCGGAGCGCCGTTTGAATCATCAACAACTCGCCAACGTGGTCCAGGGTGAGCAAACCCACCAGCGCGCCGTCATGAAGGACGGGCGCGGAACGGCATTTCGCCGCGCGCATCGTGCCAAGGGCTTTCTCCAGCATCTCGTGCGAGTCGGCGATGACAAATTCGCGATTCATCACGTCACGAACGCGGGTTTCTGGTCCGCCTTGCGTGAGCGCCCGCATCAGGTCCCCGCGTGTCAGCATTCCCATGACACGATCGCCAAAGACCACCGGGAAATCCTGCTGCCACCCATCCAGAACGTGATCGACGGCTTGGGACAGGGGATCATCAGGCTGGACGGTGCGGAAGTTGGTGAGCATAGCTTGCTGTACAGGGATTCCTCCGAGCGAGTTGTGCATTTGGACCATGGCCGATTCCTGCTCGGCGCCCATCCAAACGAACAGCGCAATGAAAACCAGGAACGGGTCGGTAAACAATCCGGCAAGGCCAAACACAAACGCCAAGCCTTGCGCCACGCGCGCCGCCACCAGCGTTGCCCGCGCGTATTCCAGGCGCGTTGCCAGCAGGGCGCGCAGCACGCGGCCGCCATCCATGGGAAAAGCCGGAATCAGGTTAAACGCCAGCAGCCAGAAGTTCACCACCATCAACTTATTCAGGAAGCCGCCACCCGCCCAGCGAAAAGCTGCAAGCTCGGGGCGAGTCCCAACCAGAAAGCCAAAGCCGAATAGCCCCGCCGCGATGACGGCATTTACGGCGGGCCCTGCCAGCGCCACCCACAGTTCCTGAATGGGAATGTCGGGCATGCGCTCCAGGCGCGCCAAGCCGCCGATGGGCAAGAGGGTGATGTCACGCGTGCGGATTCCATAGTGCCGTGCCGCGAGCGCATGGCCCAGTTCGTGGAGCACGATGCACCCAAAAATGGCCAAAATAAAAAGAACACCCTCCGCGGCCGTCTCGAGCGACTTCCCCTCCCGCCAGTTCACGAAAAGGATAAAGAGAATCAAAAGCAAGAAGGTAGCATGAACATAGATGCCGATTCCCGCCACTCTGCCGATTCTCCAGGACCAACGCATGCCCTTGCCTCCCTTGCGCCTGCACGACCACGAATCATCATGTAATCCCAAGTTATCACCGCGGGCCAGCCAGCCGCAAGATGCTGGATCGCGAGGGGTATTCGACATAAATATGAAAACGGAGTCTCCCCTGGATGTAGCGCGGGCGTCTCGCCCGCTGGGGCGTGGGCATCCTGCCCGCGCCTTCTTGGCGGGAACGGGACGCTCCCGCGACAGCGGGCGAGACGCCCGCGCTACGTCCGCTTTTCACTTTTGTGTCGCACACCCGAACTCGTGCCCCGCGAAAGATCAATCCGTCGGCTGAGGGATTGGCCGACCGCCGCTCGGCCCTACATCTCCAGGTTGCAACCTGACATGCGAAGGTGTACAAAGAGCACCAGTACATTGAACGGATCGTCAAATGGGGGCTATGCCATGGATATTCGCAAACAAGACGCGCTTGACTACCACCGCTCCGGGCGGAAGGGCAAGATCGAGGTTGTTCCCTCCAAGCCTTGCCGAACTCAGTGGGATTTGAGTTTGGCCTATACCCCAGGCGTGGCAGAGCCGTGCCTGGAAATTCACGAAAAACCCGAGCTCGCATTCGAATACACCGCGCGCGGAAACCTAGTGGCGGTGATTTCCAACGGTACAGCGGTGCTGGGGCTCGGCAACATTGGACCCCTGGCCGGCAAGCCGGTTATGGAAGGGAAGGGCGTGTTATTCAAGCGCTTCGCGGACATCGACGTTTTCGACCTGGAAGTGAATTCCGAGAACCCCGAAGAGGTCATCCGCCTTTGCCAGCTTCTGGAGCCGACCTTCGGCGGCATCAATCTCGAGGACATCAAAGCGCCGGAGTGCTTTCAGATTGAGCAAACCCTTCGCCAGACCATGTCGATTCCGGTGTTTCACGACGATCAGCACGGGACGGCCATCATTTCCGGCGCGGCGCTGCTGAACGCCCTGGAGGTGGTGGGCAAGGACATCAGCCAAGTCCGCGTCGTTTTCAACGGCGCCGGCGCCTCCGGCATTGCCTGCGCGGAACACTACGTTCGACTCGGCGTGCGGCGCGAGAACATCATCCTTTGCGACACCAAGGGAGTGGTCTATGAGGGTCGCGAAGAGAACATGAACCCCTACAAGGCGCGCTTTGCCGCCAAGACCGAGCGGCGTACGCTGGCCGAGGCCCTGAAAGATGCGGACGTTTTCGCCGGCCTCTCGGCCGCCAAGTGCGTTACGGCGGAAATGCTGCGCTCCATGGCCAGCCACCCCATTGTTTTCGCGCTGGCCAATCCGGTGCCCGAAATCAGTTACAACGAAGCCAAGGGGGCTCGGTCTGACGTCATCATCGCCACCGGCCGCTCCGACTACCCGAACCAGGTCAACAACGTTTTGGGATTCCCCTTCATCTTCCGCGGCGCGCTGGACGTGCGGGCGCGCGCCATCAATGAGGCCATGAAGCTTGCGGCCACACGGGCACTTGCGGCGCTCACCAAAGAGGACGTGCCCGATTCCGTGCTTCGGGCCTACGGCATCACCCGGCTGCAATTTGGGCCGGAGTACATCATCCCTAAACCTTTTGATCCGCGCGTGCTGATTTGGGAATCCGCGGCGGTGGCGGAAGCCGCCATGCAAAGCGGCGTGGCGCAAGTCACCGTGGACCTCGATGAGTATCGCGAACAACTGCAAAGGCGCCTGGGCCGTACCTATGCCGTGATGCAGAACATTCAGTCTCGAGCCAAGGCGGCACCCAAACGCATCGTCTTTTCCGAGGGCGAGAATGAAAAGATAATCCGCGCCAGCGTCCGTCTGGTGGAAGAAAACATTGCTCACCCCATTTTGCTGGGGCGGCCGGCGGTAATCGAAAGCAAATTCCAAGAATTGGGCTTGGGCAAGGTGAAAGCGGACATTGTCGATCCTGCCGGTTCCACGCGCCTCGCCCCCTACGTGGATGAATTCTTCCGGCTGCGTCATCGCTATGGCATCACTCGCACGGAAGCTCACGAGTGGATGCTGAACAGCAATTACTTCGGCGCCATGATGGTCCGCATGGGCGATGCCGACGGCTTCATTGCCGGCGTCAGCCAGCATTATCCCGAGACGATTCGTCCGGCGTTGCAAATCATCCGTACCCGCCCGGGCGTGGAGCGTGTTTCCGGCCTCTATGTGATGGCGACGAACAAGAACGTCTACTTTTTCGCGGACACTACCGTCAATATTGAGTCGACCGCCGAGCATCTGGCCGAGACCGCCATTCTTTCCGCGGAAGTGGCACGCTGGTTCAACGTGGAGCCGCGAGTGGCTATGCTCTCGTTTTCGAATTTTGGCAGCACCCGCCACCCTCTCTCCGACAAAGTTCGCCGGGCCACCGAGCTGGTCAAGCTAAAGGCCGAGGGGCTGGTCGTGGATGGTGAAATGATGCTTGACACCGCCGTCGTCCCGGAGTTGACGGCCGAGGATTATCCCTTCTCGCGGGTCAAAGGCGACGCCAATGTTCTGATTTTCCCCTCTCTGGAGGCGGGCAACATCGCTTACAAGTTGATGCTCCAGATGGGCGGCGCGGAGGCCCTGGGTCCAATCCTCATGGGTATGGCTAAGCCCGTGCACGTATTGGCGCGCGGCTGCGGCGTGGAAGAGATCGTCAACATGGCGTCCATAGCCGTGGTCCACGCGCAAGCGGGAGTGCTGGGAATTCAGCAGTCAACACATCATGCTGCAAAGCCATCAGCGGCATGAGAAATCGTAGCGCAGACCTGTTGTGGAGGTCCGCGGCTTTTCATAAGGGCCTGCCGTGAACCGCCGCAAGTGGGAGTGCTGGGAATTCAGCAGCCGACGTATCATGCCGCAAAGCCATCAGCGGCATGGGAAATCGTAGCGCGGACCTGTTTTCGAGGTCCGCGGCTTTTCATAGGGGCCTGCCGTGAACCGCCCCGGTGGTGTCTTTGCTGCAGATGGTTCATTTCTTCATGCTTTCTGTCGCCAAGGTTCGCACTCTTCCCTGCCTGACGGCGTGGTCGCGCGCGGCGAGTTCCGCGAGATTGCTTCCTACAAGCAGCAAGAATCGGGGCCAAATCCCAAAAATTCCGCACGTCGCCGGGCATTCAGCCCAAATTCTCCGTAGTTATGGATGGGTTATTGCTCGGATAATATACGGATAACTATCTTCGCGTGGAATCGCGCAGTGCGCTTAGGTACAAAGTGTCGAGACGCTAAAGATGAAAAGTGCTCGGGCTAATTCATTGAAAACAAAGGGGGAAAGTGTTCCAAATAAGTTGATGAAAATAAAGAACTTAAATTGGCGCCAATTAAAGAGATGTTAAAAATGAAGATTGCTCCCAATGGTTGATTGAAAACAAAGGGGCAAAAAAAGTGCTCCCAATGAGTTGATGAAAATAAAGGGGTTATCGTGTTTTCGTGATGAATTACTGAAACAAAAGGAGTTAGCTATTGGAACCGAGTCAAGCAATGTTGAATTCCGAAGGCTAAATCATGACTTCTGCATACGATTTGCTACTTCAGAAGGTTTTCGATGACCCGATGGCCCAATGAGCCGATGCCGCAATCACAAATCACCAATCGCCAATCACAAATGACCCGATGGTCCGATGGCCAACTCCATGGCTGGCTGGCCCTGCAACTGCTCGTTGAAAGGAGATCGGAGTGACGAGTTGTCCCGAAACATCCAGTTTTCTCTATTCGTATGGACAATTTTACTAGTGTTATCGGGAGGGCCGCCGTTCCGAGCATGGGTGAAAACCCTACAACGAGAGGGTTAAGGAACAACCGATGGAGATTCGCCGCAAAGATGCTTTGGATTATCACCGGGAGGGCCGCAAGGGCAAGATCGAACTGACGCCCACCAAACCTTGCCGGACACAATGGGATTTGAGCCTGGCCTATACGCCTGGCGTGGCCGAGCCGTGCAAGGAGATTCACAAGGATCATGACCTGTCCTTTGAATACACCGCGCGCGGCAACCTGGTGGCCGTGGTTTCGAACGGCACGGCCGTGCTCGGCCTCGGCAATATTGGCGCGCACGCTTCCAAGCCGGTGATGGAAGGCAAGGCCGTGCTTTTCAAGCGGTTTGCCGATATCGATGTCTTCGATTTGGAAGTGGGCTCCGAGAACCCCGACGATGTCATCAAATTCTGTCAACTCCTGGAACCCACCTGCGGCGGCATCAACCTGGAAGACATCAAAGCCCCGGAATGCTTTTACATTGAGGAAGTGCTGCGGAAGACATTGTCGATCCCGGCGTTTCATGACGACCAGCACGGGACGGCAATCATTTCCGGCGCGGCGCTATTGAATGCGTTGGAGCTGGTAGGCAAGAAAATCGACGAGGTCCGCGTGGTCTTTAATGGCGCGGGCGCGGCGGGTCTGGCCTCCGCCCTGCACTACGTGCGCCTGGGGGTGCGCAAGGAAAACATCACCATGTGCGACATCTTCGGCGTGATTTACGAGGGCCGCGCCGAGGGCATGAATCCATACAACTCGCGCTTCGCCGTCAAGACCTCCAAGCGCCGCCTGGCCGAAGTGCTGGAAGGCGCGGACGTGTTCGTGGGACTTTCCGTGGGCAATTGCGTGACCCCCGAAATGCTCCAACCCATGGCGGACCGGCCGATTATCTTTGCCCTGGCAAATCCCAACCCCGAGATTGGTTACGAAAAGGCCAAGGCCGCCCGGCCCGACGCTATTGTGGCCACGGGGCGCTCCGACTTTCCCAATCAGGTAAACAATGTTCTAGGTTTCCCCGGAATCTTTCGCGGGGCGCTGGATGTGCGGGCGCGGGCGATCAACGAAGAAATGAAGGTGGCTGCCACGCACGCGCTGTCCGCCTTGGCCAAAGAGGATGTGCCGGATTCGGTGTTGCGGGCCTACGGTCTGGCGCGGCTGCAATTCGGGCCGGAATACATCAACCCCAAACCCTTCGACCCGCGCGCGTTGATTTGGGTGTCGGCCGCCGTGGCAGAAGCCGCCATGCGCACGGGTGTGGCGCAGGTCCAAATCAACCTTGCCACCTACCGCGATGAACTGGCCCGCCGCCTGGGCCGCACCTACGAAGTCATGCAGAACGTGCGCCAGCGCGCTCAGGCTGCGCCCAAGCGCATCGTCTTCTCCGAGGGTGAGCACGACAAAGTGCTTCGAGCGAGCCACCAGATCATCGAGGAGCGCATCGCCTACCCGATCCTCCTCGGCCGCCCGGAAGTCGTTGGACATCGGCTCACGGAGCTGGGGTTTGAGGACGTGTGCCCGAAGGTGATCGATCCGGCGCATTCCCCTCACTTTGAAGCATACGTGCAGGAATTCTATCGCCTGCGCCGCCGGGGTGGTGTGACCCTCGGCACTGCCCGTGAGCAGATGCTGAATCCCAATTTCTTCGGCGCCATGATGGTGCACATGGGTGATGCGGACGGTTTTGTAGCAGGCGTGAGCCAGAATTATCCTGAAACCATTCGGCCCGCGCTGCAAATTATCAAGACCCGGCCCGGTGTGCATCGCGTCGCCGCCGTTTTCGTTATCGTCACCAAAAAGGACGTCTATTTCTTCGCCGACACGCACGTCAACATCGACCCGACCGCCGAGGATCTGGCGGAAATTGCGGTGCTGGCTGCGGAAGTGGCGCACGATTTCGACGTCGAGCCGCGCGTGGCCATGCTCTCATTCTCCAACTTCGGCAGCAACCACCACCCACAGTCCGAGAAGATGCGGCGGGCGGTGGAGTTGGCGCTGGAAATAAATCCCGAACTGATGATCGATGGTGAAATGATGGCCGACACCGCGCTGGTGCCGGAGATTATGGAGGAAGAATATCCATTCTCGAACCTTAAGGGCGGCGCCACTGTGCTGGTGTTCCCGGACCTCGCAGCCGCCAACATCGCCTACAAGATGATGATGCGCATTGGCGGCGCGGAATCGTTGGGGCCCATCCTGATGGGACTGTCGAAATCTGTGCACGTGCTCCAGCGCGGGGCGACGGTGGAGGAAATCGTCAACATGGCCGCTATCGCCGTGGTCGACGCGCAGAAACACAGCGTGCAATTGCAGGTGGTGCCCCGCGCGCCGGCGGCGTGAGACGCCAGACTTAACGAACCAATTCTTTTCGGTCGAAGGCGTGTTAGTTTGGTGAATGAATTAGCCCTCTTGGCATCGGTCCAAGCGGGCATATAGTGATTTGCAATGGGGAACCCACTTCCCGCTTCGCCCCGGAAGATGTCTGTCACTGCGTGGTTGATTATCGCGGTCGCACTCGGGTTGAACTTTTGGCTTGATTACTACCACCCCATCGGGTGGCTTCTTGACGTAATTATCTTGGCTGTAGTCTTAATTAAGTTGTATCGAGCAGAAAACAATCCTGAGTCTCGGAAGCAAAACGTGGACCAAGCAGCCCCGACGGAAAATGGCACTCGGAGTAAAAACCCGTGAAGAAATCTGTACCAGTGGAACGGCGTATCACGCAAGGGCGCAGACTCAAAAAAGGGGCTTTCGAACCGCAGCCCGATCGGATCGCTCGCGATGCCAACGAACGCTTTATAAAGTCCGGCATTAAAGTTCGAGATGTTTACGGCAAGCTGGCGGAATAGATGCAACCGGCACTGATCGATAATTCCATTCGAACCTTTCGTGGCACGTATCGCCAATGCATCAATCATTGCGATTGATGATGCCGCGGCAATTCTGGTGTCCACACAGGCAGCGCATGGTTTCATCCGTGTCGTCGTAGTTGTAATCGATGGTTAATTCCTCGCCCTTACGAATAGCGCGAAGACTCATATAGATAATATGACCCTTCATAATACGGGACACCAGGTTGGGCTGGCACGAGTGATTGACCAGCTCCGCGCCCGAGCCTCCCACCCCGCCATCGAGGGTCCAGTGATCGTCAAGGACGAACAGGTAGGGGGTCTTTCCTCGCCGCTTCGCTTCGCGCGGGCCAATCTTTTCGCCGCGATACTCAATCACCTTGCGGTTGGCGGGGATGTTTTGGTCGGCATAAACACCCCAGCGGTGAATCTTCGACTCGGCGGCCCGAAGGCGATAGCCGCAATACTTGGGATCGATGAAAGGAGCAACCGAAGGACCGTTCTTGGACTTGGACATAGAGCAAAGACTGAGAGCCTCCCTCCTAATTTACAAGCCTCTCACCCTATCATACCTATAGCAAACTTCGCACTGGGGTATTCTGCCTTTTGCCTATTGCCTTCTGCCTACTGCTCCTCAGGCCTTCCACACGACTTCCCAGGAGGTGACGCTGGGAGTCACACGAAGAGTGTTGCCCTGCCGGCGGGCTTCCGCGTCGGCGATATTCGCAAAGCTCCAGCCGCTTCCCAGCGTCGCCGGGAGTTCGACATTCGCGGGATCGGGTCCAGTGCCCCGCCGGAACCGCAAGCGCCATCCGTCATGGCTGTCGAGCGGTTCGAGGCTCAGATCAATCCGGCCAAAACGCGTGGGGGATTGGACGACTTCCAACGGTTCCCCGCTTGCCAGCTCGAAGTCACCCACTCCTGCGAGGAGACGCAGGTCGCGGCCATCTTCGAGCGCCAGCATGTGCCGCAGGTAGAGGACGCACTCCGCGCTCGCCCAGTTGTGGGGCATGTCACCGACGTAGCCCGCCGTCAGGCTGTCACGCAAGGGTTGCTCCTCACGCCAGCAATAGAGC
Organism: Terriglobia bacterium; assembly: GCA_050010335.1. GTDB lineage: Bacteria > Acidobacteriota > Terriglobia > UBA7540 > UBA7540 > Bog-366. The sequence continues at coordinate 7,234 of JBEKLF010000152.1, read as the reverse complement.
GGCGTGGCGTGGTTCAGATAACCGGTGAAGGTCGAGCGCGCCCAGTCCCGCAGTCCGGCCCACAAATACACATGGGCCACAAATCCCGCGTTGTAATTCCAAACTCCCCCATGGTGCAGCCAGCCGGTTTCGGCGGGAATATCCTCCTGGGTGCACGCTTGCATCAAGCGGATATGACCTTGCACGATCGGATCGTCTCTTTCGAACACCAGGCCCGGGTAGATCGCGTGCGAAAGGGCCCACTGTGCGGTCTGGGGACGAGGACGGTCCCATTCACGCGCCGCCGACCACAGCGGGTCCTCGTTCACCAACATGGGCAGATACTCGAAACCGTCCGGATGGCGGCGCATTTCCTGACGTGCGGCGGCAAGAAAAGCCGAGCGCAACTCGGCGTAAAACTGCCTGGCGCCACCCGGGTCGGGTATGCCCAACCGCTCCGCCGCTTCCGCGACCGCTTTCAATCCCGCCAAGGCCCACACGGTGTTGGTGAATTCGGAATGAGTGCCTCCCAATCCACCGTCACCCACACCCGGAGCGAGCAGGCCATATCGGCCATTGACGCTGCCGTCGCCTTTGGCTTCATCCCGCTTGGCCTCGAGGAACTTTACGGCGCGCGTCACATTCGGTTGCATGGAGCGGAAATAGCTCCAGTCCTGGCTGAGCTCGGCCTGCCGCACCAACGTGAACATGGCGATGCCGGTATCCTTCCACATTCCCCCGCCGCCGCCAGCAAATACGCCTCCGCTCGCCTCCTGGCGCTGCCAAGTGGTTTCCAATCCCTGCTGCGCGGCGGCGTCGTAACCCAGGTAGCGCGCGGCCTCGAGGAGGAAGTTGCCATCGACAACCCACAGGCCGCGATAAACCGTAGGCCCCACCTGAAACGTGACTTTGCCGCCTTTCACTTCGCGGGCCTGCTGGATGTTCTGTGCGCAGGCCATCAGAAACTCACCGTGCTGACCAGGAAACCCCAGTGAGACCTTCCCGTCAAAAGGCTTCCAGTTCTGCCAGTACTTTCGCGCCTCTGCCAGCAATTGCGCGGGATGACCGAGACCATCCTTTAGCTTTTCCACGCCCTGCTCTTCTTGAGGAAACCGCAGGAAACAACGGAACGGCCGTCCCGCAGAAATGACGGCGGCATTCATCGGGTAGGTCAATTGCACGCCGCCAACTTGGGGGCTCGATAAGGGCGTATCGCTCAGCAGGAATGGTGGCGCTTGCGCATTGTCCAGACGCAGGACGACGCCGTCCGGAGTCCTTTGTAGTTTTACCTCCCGTTTGGTTTTCAGAATCACCAGCGGAACCACCGCCAGCTCGTGCTGAATGCGGGGCGCAATTTCCAGCATCACATTGTCAACGCGGCCTTCACCTTCTCGACGTGTCGCGAAGGTCGTGATGTGTAGGAACGCTTCCTTGCGGTCAAGGCGCGTGTGAACGATGGGAACCCCCGGAGCTTCCAAGCGCTGCCAGCCCACTTGGTTCTCTTCCATCCCCTCGATGGAGAACCCCACGATTTCCGGAAAGCATGCAATCCCGCCGCCTTGGCCCGGGTGGCCGTAACGCAGCTCGCCGCGTTCGCCAATGAGGCTCTTGTGAGGATCGTCCGGAAAGCAGAAAGCCGTCTGCCAGGAGAGCGGCGAGAAGCGGAAGTCGATGGCGGTCGAGGGGTTCGGGCTCTCGGCGCTGGATGTTCTGCGCTCTGCCTCTTGTGTGGCCAGGCTTGAGGCGCCGGCCAGCGTCGGCAAAGAGCCTGCTACAGCGGCCGTCCCCAGTCCAACGCTGACATCATGGAGGAACTTACGTCTGGTTGTTTCGTTCATTGCTTCTTCTCCTGCATGGGCGGCAGCATCTGAATGGTATGGAGCCAGGTTTCCACGGTGCGCGGCCAGGTGGTAACAGGCAGCGCGGTCCGGCGGAGGCCATAACCGTGTCCGCCCTGTGCATAGATGTGCATTTCGGCCGGAACCTTGGCGTTTTTGAGGGCGCGGAAGTAGACGGTGGCGTTTTCAACGTGCACCGGGTCGTCCTCGGCCTGAACGATGAAAGAGGGCGGGGTTTTGTCGGTCGGGTGGATATCGGGATTAGAAGCAAAGTTCTGATCAGGGAGCGCGAGATAGCCGGGATAGACGATCACGGCGAAATCAGGGCGGCAACTCAGTTGATCAGCGGCGTCGACCGCATCGTAGAGGCGCTGATCGAAGTGGGTGCTGAGGGCAGCGGCAAGGTGGCCGCCAGCGGAAAAGCCCAGAACGCCGACGCGCTGCGGATCGATGTGCCACTCAGTAACACGTGAGCGGACGACCCCGAGAGCCCGCTGGGCATCCTGGAGGGCGGCAGAGGACTTGGGAAAGGGTCCGGAATCAGGCACGCGGTATTTGAGTAGGACGCAAGTGATGCCGGCGGAGTTAAGCCAGTCGCACACTTCTGTGCCCTCGAGATCGATCGCCAGGATATGGTAACCGCCTCCGGGAAAAACCACGACAGCGGCGCCGGTATTCTTGCCCTTGGGAGTGTAGAGAGTGAGGGTCGGCGCGGAGACGTTGCCGAGACGGATGAGCGGCTTGCCGGCAATGAGGTTGTCCTTGGACGTCGTGGTGTCGATTTCCGGGCCCGCACTCGGTAGGCCGCCGGGCGCTCCATGCGGCCAAATCAGTAGAGTCGTGTGGCCGGGTGCGGGTTGCCAAGCCGGTTTCTGGGCCAGCAGGCTACCACAGATGCCGACGGCGGCGAGAAGAAGCAGACACTTGCGCATGATGAGAGCCTCCGAATCTAAAGTCCGTAACAAGGATTGCAGTCGCGGGCGATAACATACACCTGACCGCCGCTGAACACAATTGTGAGATCGGCGTTGTGCGATTGACTTTGTGCGGTGGCCGATACAATATTCCCGTCCTTGAAGATTCGCGCTGATTGGCGGTGGCGTCGGCGCATTTCATCTGGAGGGAAACCGGACATGAAGAAGAGCCTCATCACCACAGTCGGACGCCGGGAGTTCATGGGAAGCGTGGTGGGCGCATGGAGCCTGCTGAAGCAGCGCGTGGCGCCTGTCTCAGGAGCGGGGAGCGCGGCGGCCGATGCTCACACCTTTGGCCATCAGGACGAACACTTTCTCCTGGACGGCAGGCCTTTCCAAATCATTTCCGGCGATATTCACTGCTCGCGAGTTCCCCGCGAGTACTGGCGCGACCGCCTGCGCAAGATCCGATCGCTGGGCCTAAACACCATCTGTACCTACCTCTTCTGGAATCTGCACGAACCCGAGCCGGGCGCCTTCAATTTCGAGGGCAACAATGATGCCGCCGCTTTCCTCCACATAGCGCAAGAGGAAGGCCTCTGGGTCCTGCTGCGGCCCGGGCCCTACGTCTGCTCGGAGTGGGACTTCGGCGGCCTGCCCTCCTGGCTGTTGGCAACGCCGGACATGAAAGTGCGAACGGCCGATCCGCGCTTTCTGGAAGCTTCGCGGAAATACATGCTCGAGGTGGGGCGACAGCTTGCCCCGCTCCAGATCACCCGCGGCGGCCCCATCAGCATGGTGCAAGTCGAGAACGAATACGGGGAGTTTGGAAAGGACCTCGTCTATTTGGGCGCGGTTGAACAGATCATCCGGGACGCGGGTTTTGAGGTGACACTCTTCACCTCGAACGGAGCTGGGCTGGGCGCGCTCGCCGGCGGGACGCTGCCGGACGCGCTCTCCGTGATCAACTTTGGCGACACGGACGACCCCGCTCGCCAATTCGCAACCTTTGCGAAGTCGCGCCAAAACGTGCCGCGCATGGTGGGCGAGTATTGGGACGGCTGGTTTGACCACTGGGGCGAGCGCCACCACGTGACGCCGCCGGAGCGGTGCGCCCGCAAGCTTGACTGGATGCTTTCACAGGGGATTTCCGCAAACCTCTACATGGTGCACGGCGGCACGTCTTTCGGCTTCATGAGCGGCGCAAACCACGATTTCTCCTATCAGCCTGACGTCTCGAGTTACGATTACGATTCTCCCCTCGATGAAGCGGGCCGGCCCACGGCGAAGTTCCACGCGCTCGGCGAGGTAATTCGCAAACACCTGCCGGCCGGCGTCGAGCCTCCTGCCCTGCCCGAGCCGCTCCCGGTGATCGAGATTCCCGCCTTCCAGCTCAACGAGTCTGCCGGCTTCGACGCCCTGCTGCGCGACCCCATTCATTCCGAGCGGCCGCAAACCATGGAGGCCGTGGGCCAGTCATACGGATTCATCCTTTACCGCACAAAGCTGGAACAGCGAGCACGCGGACGGCTGGAGATTACCCAGGTGCACGACTATGCCCTCGTTCTCGATGGCGCGGAGCGATTGGGCATTGTTGACCGGCGCCGGAAGCAAACGGGATTGGAGGTGGAACTCGCTGCCGGGGCGACGCTCGATATTCTGGTTGAGAACATGGGCCGAACGAATTACGGTCCCCACATGGTGGACGATCACAAGGGCATCACCGAGCGGGTCACGTTGGCGGGCAAGGAACTCACGGGGTGGGAAATCTACCGACTCCCACTCACGGATCTCTCGGCGCTGGCCTTCACTCCCGGCCGGAAGCCCGCACCGGCTTTCTACCGGGGCACATTCGATCTGGAGGAGGTCGGTGACACGTTCCTCGACACGCGCGGCTGGGGGAAAGGATATGTCTGGGCGAATGGGCACAACTTGGGCCGCTATTGGCGGATCGGCCCGCAGCAAAGCTTGTTCCTTCCCGCTCCGTGGCTTAAGAAAACCGGCAACGAAGTCGTCGTGCTGGATCTCGAGGACACTTCCCATCGCTCACTCTCGGGGCACGCGAATGCCTTGTGGGGAAACGAGAAGTCGTGATTATTGCGTTGCGTGAAAGGCGTCGGCAACTCCTCACGGGATCTTGCGGTGCCGTGTCGGGTTGCGAAAAGCCGCGGACCTACAAGACAGGTCCGCGCTACGGGGCCTTCGACTTCGACGCTTCCCCGCCAGATTGGCGCGGATCGCGTTCATGCCATTCGCCGTCTCATGGGCGAGCGAATTCAGCGTGTCCTCGCGAACCTTTGCCTTGAATCGCCAATCGCGTGCGCGGAATTTCCACACTTGTCGCCGCCAGAACGCCACCACTGCGATCGCAACGACGGCCAGGGGCGCTACGAACATCTGCACCCAAGGCGCAGACGGGTGCGCGTAAGTCGTCGCCACGCTGCCGAGGATATACTCCACAACCAGAAAGGCGGTGATGAGGAGCCAACGCGTTTTGCGCGGCCCGGGAGCCGCCGCAGTAATGCCGGTAGGTGCATACGCCGCAGTGGTCGCCGCGATCCTCGCGGTCAGCTAGCGTATCGAACAGATCGTTGTTCCAGATTTCGTAGAGGCTTTTCTGCCGGATGTCGCCGACCTTTATGGTGGCGATGTAAACGCACGGGGTGATGATCCCATTCGGCTGGATGGCGCAGTAGCAGCGGCCCGTCCCGCAGCCGCCGATGTACCGGGACAGGACCATGGTTTTCTTGCCCGGCCCGCGGCCCGCATGGCCGGTGGCGAACAACCCCTCCTCGAGACCATAGGTGATGCAGGAGCGGCCAAACTGCGGCGCCGTGGAGACGATCGTGATCTTGCCCTCCGTCAGGTGCTCCTGAAGCCGACGCAGCAGCAGTTCACGCTGACCCGGCGTCAGGTCCTCGTCCATGATCTGTCTGCCACGTCCCACGGGAATGAAATTAAAATGTGAGAACGTCTTGCAGCCCAGGTCCAATGCGAATTGAACGGTTTCGTCAACCTTGTGGGCGGTGTGCCGAGTAAAGCAGGTGGCCATGCCAGTCTTGATGTCTGTGGCGACGCAATTACGAAATCCTCGCACCGTCCGTTCCCACGATTTGGGCTGGCCGCGGAACGCGTCGTGGACTTCCGGGTCGATGCTATCGAGGCCCACCTCAACATACTTCACGTTCGCGGCCTTCAAGCGCGCGCACATCTCCGGCGTCAGCAGCATGCCGTTGGTGGCGAGCGTTACATGGATGCCCCGCCGGCGGCAGCGCTTTAGCACCTGCCAAAGATCGGGCGCCACCAGCGGCTCGCCCCCCACGAAGGCCACAAAGGGCACAACTCCGGCCGGATGCTTGAGTCTTGCTAGGTTTTCCTTCCTGCGGGCGGTCAGAGCGAATCAGTGAAGCCCTCTGTGCCCCCCCGAATTCATTACGAATTTCACGAAATCGGGATTGCTGGGCGTTTTTGATACCTTTGATTTTGGACCGTATGCGCGTTGATACAGGGCAGATTCTTGGGCGACAAGATGGCTGGATTGACATAAATCGCTTGCCTATGTCGTGGCGGCAATTCGTCTGTGCGGGGAAACCCACTCTCGGACAAAATAACACGATGAATTTCACCCTGCGATGATTCCATGCCCAAATGTCAGGCGTACAGTCACCCACGGCAGCGTGTTCGGGCACTCGAACCTTTTCCTCATTTCAGCGGGCTTATTCGGGCATGCCCGTTGAGGGTTAAGGGTTGGGTGAATAGGCCTAGCGCATCTCGGCCCCACACATGCAGGTGAAAACCTGTTGCAACCCACGGATTGCCCGCGCGGGAGGCCGTTCAAAGTCGACATCAACCCACGCGGACCGGTTTGACGAAACCCCTTTCGATGGACTAGCATAAGCCCATCTCGGGTGCCTGACCAAGAGAGGAGCGGCTGCCGATGCAAGAAAGTACCGCCCATACTCCCCGCCGGTGGGAGCGTCGAGAAGCGACAATCCCCATCAGCCTCATGTTGAAGGCGGGCGAAATCAAGACAGACGAATCAGCTACCACTGTCGACATTTCCCTGCATGGGGCGAAGGTTCGAACCAAGCTCACGCTGGTCCCAGGAGAGTGGGTGGGATTCGTTCCTAAGGGGGAATTCACGTATGCTATCCCGTCTCGTGTGGTATGGGTGCGGGAGTATGAGTCCAGCCATTGGACCTTGGCTGGGCTTGAGTTCTTAAACACCTTGGGAGCTTAGAATATGCACCTCAAGGTGCACCCTCCAGTAATTGATTTGAATTCCAAAGAAATTGGACGATTATCGGGCCATCGCTCTGTCCCACGACAATCTCCGCGACCTTCCTAAAAGGGACAACCGGCCGTTGGAAAAGTGAAATCGATCTCCTAGGAGCCCGTCGGAGATAAGGTTTCCAAGTCTTTACCCTTTGCCGGCCTTGGTCTCATTGAGTCGGATGTTGGGCCTTTGACCCCGGCCAAGCCGACTGGAAGAGGACCTCGCCA
>JBEKLF010000151.1:0-20775 GCA_050010335.1 Terriglobia bacterium | reverse complement strand
CTCCTGCTGCTCCCCACCCCGTGTCGCCACGACGCAGTTGCAGGCTGGTTACCAGTTACGTGGACTCGGAGAGGACTTCCGCCTCTCTGATCGGATGCGCTCTCAGGCGCACTAGCGCGGGCATCCTGCCCGCCGGGGCGTGGGCATCTTGCCCGCGCCGTCCGATCGTAAGACCGCAGCTTCGTATTGCGTCCCTCTGGGATCACTGTTTCGTATGGCGGTTTCGTGGGGCGGGAGCGGGACGCTCCCGCGACAGCGGGCGGGACGCCCGCGCTACTTTTCTTCCCGCCGTTCGCGGCATCGCGACCGGGGACAAATTACATCAGCTTGTAGACGCGGACGTAATCGACCAGCATAGTCTGAGGGAAGACGGCAGATGCGTCGGGATTGCCAGGCCAGTTGCCTCCGACCGCGAGGTTTAAGATGATGAAAAACGGGTGATCAAATACCCATGTGGCGTCGGCGGGCAGGTCGGCGTTGGTGGTGGTTTTATAGAGCTGGTCATCAACGTAGAAGCGAAGTGCGTTCGGCTCCCACTCGACTTTGAAAACATGAAAGTCGTCGGCAAAACGCCGGCCATCAGGCAGCGTGTAGAGGGCGCCAATGCTGTGCATGCCGGAGTACCCAGGACCATGCACGGTGCCGTGCACAATCGACGGCTCGCGACCGAGGTTCTCCATGATGTCGATTTCGCCGCATTGCGGCCAGCCCGCAGTGGCGAGGTTGTTCCCCATCATCCAGAAGGCGGGCCACATCCCATGGCCGGAGGGAACCTTGATTCTGGCTTCGATGCGGCCGTAGGCCTGTTCGAACAGACCCAGCGTTTTCAGGCGAGCCGACGTGTAGGGACGCGCCTTGCCATCCGGACCGGTGAATTGTTCCTTCGTGGCCTGAATCACCAGGTTGCCGTCCTGGATGTGAGCGTTTGGGGTGCGATTCGTGTACGTCTCGAGCTCGTCGTTGCCCCATCCATTGCCGCCAATGTCATAGGTCCACTTGGAGGGGTCGGGTGCAGAGCCGTTGGGACCATTGAACTCGTCGGCCCAAACCAGCATGTAATGCATTTGAACGGCAGGCTGCTGGCTCAAGCCCAATCCACTACCATAAAGCAGCACCACTACAAGAATAGTGAGAGCAAGGCGTAGACATTTCATCGAAGTTACCTCATGAACGAGGAATACTAACATGATCTTCTCCCGCAGGGAGAAGGCGTACGCGACATGGAAGTTAAAGGTAGAGGTAGTGTTTGATCTATCGCGCCGGTCCATGCATAGGCGATACGTCAAGGGTTAGGCGAGAAAGACATGGCCAGGGATGTAGCGCGGGCGTCCCGCCCGCTGTCGCGGGAGCGTCCCGCTCGCGCGAAGTGCGCGGGCAAGAGGCCCACGCCACAGCGGGCAGGATGCCCGCGCTACAATGGCGGGAGGTCCCCACTCCCACCTTGTGCCGTACTCCCAGGCAATACCAAATCGAGAATGGATGGATTGTGGCGGGGGGTTCGCGATAAAATCCAGCGCCGGGAAAGGAGACGATGTGATGCCAAATAAAGTGCGATGGGGTGTTCTGGGGGCTGCTCTGATTGCAGTTCAAAAGGTGATACCGGGAATGCAGCGGGGAGAGTGGTCTGAGATTTCGGCGATCGCCTCTCGCGAATTGGGAAAAGCGCAAGCCGCGGCCAGCGCGCTCGGCATCGGCAAGGCCTATGGATCGTACGAAGAGCTCTTGCGGGATCCGGAGATTGAGGCGATCTACAATCCGCTTCCCAACCAGCTTCACGTGCCGTGGACGCTCAAGGCGATCGAAGCGGGCAAGCACGTTCTCTGCGAGAAACCGCTGAGCCTGACGGCGGAAGAGGCCAAGCCCCTTTTGGCGGCGCGCGACCGGGCCGACGTCAAGGTCGGTGAAGCCTTCATGGTCCGCACGCACCCGCAGTGGCTGAGGACTCGGGAGATCATTGAGTCCGGCCAGATCGGCGCGTTGCGCTCGATCACGGGCTTCTTCAGTTACTTCAACCGCGACCCCGCCAATATTCGCAACGTCGCCGAGTGGGGCGGCGGAGGCTTGATGGACATCGGGTGCTACCCGATCACGACCTCGCGTTTTGTTTATCGCCAGGAACCCGTGCGGGTGATGGGCCTCATCGAGCGTGATCCCGAAATGAAGATTGACCGGCTAACTTCCGCGATCCTCGATTTCCCCTCGGGACATTCCATCTTCACCTGTAGCACCCAAATCGTGCCCTATCAACGCATGCAGTTTTTCGGCACGCAACGGCGCATCGAGGTGGAGATTCCGTTCAATGCCCCCAACGACAGGCCTTGCCGGATCTTCGTTGACGACGGACGTGACTTTTTCGGCGGGGGCGTTAAAACGGAAGAGTTCGCGACGACGGACCAATATATGATTCAAGGCGACGTGTTCTCGCGGGCGATTCGCGAGGGCGGCGAGGTTCCGGTATCAGTCGAGAATGCCATCAAGAACATGTCCGTCATCGATGCCATCTTCCGGTCGGCGGAATCAGGCCGGTGGGAAAAACCGTAAGAGCGAGGGCGGCGGAAATAAACGCGTCCCCGTTGCACACGGTGCGAAGTTTTGGAGTGCGGCAGATTGGTGCCGCTTTTTCTACCGCTGACTTGTCAGCGGTTGGTGTTTCGCCGCGACGAGTCGCGGCGAGCAAGAGCGGCGACGAGTCGCCGCACTCCGAAATAACGGTCCGTGTCGCCGTGGCGCGAAGCTTTGACTAATGCATAAGGCGTTCGCAATTTTGCTTATAGTTAACGTTCTTAGGGTCAAGCTGGGCGGCAGCACGGTATTCCTGTAACGCGCCTCCCCGGTCGCCTTTCTGCTCCAGCGCGTCGGCGAGGCAGGCGTGCGCAGGGGCATAATTAGGGTTGAGGCGCAGCGCCTCGCGTTCCTCGGTGATGGTTCCATCATAGTCGCCCTTGCCGGCCAGCGCCAAGCCAAGTCCGGCGTGGGCCAGGCCGTTATTGGGGTTCAATTGCGCCGCCGTGCGGTACTCCGCGATGGCGCCGTCCCAGTCACCATTGTTTCTGAGGGCATCGCCCAAGTAGACGTGCGCCCGATCGTCATTGGGCTTCGAGCGCACCGCCTCGCGATATTCCTTGGTGGCGCCGTCCCAGTCCCCCTTCTTCGCCAATGCCGCGCCCAGGTTCGCGTGCCCCCCGTCACTATTAGGATTCAGGCTCAGCGCCTTGCGATATTCGGCAATGGCGCCATCCAAGTCGCCTTTGTTGCTCAGGGCCGTCGCCAGGCTGGCGTGCGCCATGTCGCTATTGGGATTCAGTTCGAGGGCCTTGCGGGATTCGGTAATAGCGCCGTCCCAATCACCCTTGCTCGCGAGCGCCGATCCCAGGTTGGCTCGCGCGAATTCATTCTTGGGGTTCAGTTCCAGGGCCTTCTTCTCTTCTGCGATTTCGCCGTCCCAATCGAGCTTGCCGCCGAGCGACACACCCAGGTAGGCGTGCGCATAGTCATCGTTCGCGTTCAGGCGCAGGCCCTCGCGGTCTTCCGCGACGGCGCCGTCCCAATCGCTCTTCCCAGCCAGGGCCAGGCCGAGGACGATGTGCGACATGGCGTTATTGGGATCCATCTTCAAAGCTTGGCGGGCGGCCGTTACATCGTCGTCCCACTTCTTCTGGCGGCCGAGGACCATGGCCAGGGCCAGGTAAACGTCGGCGTTGGGCGGCCCCAGCGGAATGGCGGCGCGGAATTCCTTTTCCGCATCCGGATATTGCCCTTTCAGCTTGAGTTCCGCTCCGTGCGCCACGTGTTGCCGGACCTCAACTTGTTTCGCCTGGGCGGCAGCATTGGGCGAGTCGGGCAACAACACGTTGGCGCCTTTGACCGCGGCGACCAGGTCGTCATCACCGCCCGCCAGGCGCACTTGCTGAAGATAATCATCCTTCACGTTGAAGTCGACGCCGTGGCCTTTCACCAACATGGTGATCCGTTGGGTGGGCGACTCCGCCGCGAGCTGGGCGACAATCTGCACTTGGTTAATCGGCATCTTATCGCGCACCGCCTTCAGGAATGGGTCCTTCGTACCGGCCGTCTTGAGGGTTCCGACATATTCCTCTGTGGGCGCGAAATCAAGTCCCCGCTGCGTGACGATTTTCGCGCCGGAGTCGTCGCCCAGTCCGGCCTGGACCATGTCATTCACCTGCTTTTCACTTAAGGGCTTGTTAGCACTCAGCGCCTTAAGGAACGGCGCCTTCGCACCGGAGGCCTTGAGGCGGAGGAGAAATGCCCGTGAGGGAATGAAAGCGAGCCCGCGCGACGCGATGAGCTTCGCTCCCGCGTCGGTTCCGAGGCCTGCTTTCACCATGTCAAGCACCTGTTGCTCGGTAAAGGGCTTGCTCTGGTCCTGGCCCTGGTCCTGCGCCCAAGCCGGCAGGGAGAAGACCAAACCCATCGCCAGTATGAGAAAGATCAGCGTTTTGTGTGATCTCATTGCCACCTCGCGAGGCTGTTGTAAACGGATTTAGACCTGAGGAGAGATTCTACCGCACTTTTCCCGCTTGTGGTCAGCCGGATGTTGGCCTGGGGGTAACGCCATAGATCACCCTCACATACTCATTTTGGGGCGCTGGCTTGGAATCCGGCTTCCCACTGCACGGGTTCTGACTGGCCGGAAAAAGTCATTCGTAGGGAATTCCCGCTCAGTTCATGCTGCACCGGGACCTCCGTGCCCCCTTTGGTTCTTGCCCGCGCTTGCGCGATGGTCATCCCGTTGGGAACGTAGAACCACAAGGTGTAGGCATCCCCGGACACAGTTTCTGACGTGCCCCGCAACGCGCTCTGCGCCGGGTCCCACTCCACCTGCTGAATCGAGTACGCCCCTGTGATGTGGCGGGAGGTGCCCACCAACTGCGGGTGATCCGCCAACGGATGAATCAGCAGCACCCGCGTATCGTGTGGCGCAATCGTCAGTGCCATCTTGCCTTTGAATACACCCAGCAGCTTCTGCGCCCAGAAATCGAATACGACGTAGGAGGTCTGGGAATCGAGACCGAGTTTGTCCTCGAAAGAAAGCGCTCGGCTGGCTGTAGAAGTGCGCCAGTTGGTGAGCGCGGCAACGTCATAAATCCCCGACGGGGCATTCACCTTGACGTCCAGGATCTCGGGATAGTTATGGATGTAATCGTCAGGAGTTGTGCGCTTGAAGGTGTCCCACTTGGCGTCGGTTCCACGGCTGAAGAGGTCGATGGGCAGAATGGGCATGGTGGGCAACGTCTGCTTGAGCAGTCGCACGCGCTCGGCCGGCAGCTCCGGCATGACGCTCGCCATGGGATAAGCAACTCCCGTGAGCGAAACGTAAGTCACCACGGTGCGGGCCTCGGGCAAGGTCGTACCGAATCCCGTCAGGGGGGCCTCGCGGGTGCGGGCCGTCTCGATGACCGAGGGGTGCCGGTGCTTCGCGGCTTCCTCCGGCGTCATCGGCGGCAACAATTCCATCCCCTCCCCAGGCATTACGTAAACCACTAGATGATTCAGGAAGGCATTACCATTGATGGAACTAAAGAGGTTGTACATCCCCCGCCAGTTGTTGTACACATCCTGCCCATTGAAGTAAGAGTTGAAATACCCAATGCCATCGAGCGGCGCGCCGGCCGGACAACCCTCAATGAACCGGTGCGGACCCATTGTCTCCCGGATCACTTTCAGGCGCTGCCGGTACGCCTCGATGGGGTCACGCGACTTATCGATGACCTTATCGAGGTCAACGCCCGGGATGTACTTCAGATAGTCATGCTCGCCGTCAAATTTGTAGTAATCGAATCCCCAATCGTCCAGGGTGGTGAACTCCTTCTTGAGAAAATCAATGACCTGGGGGTTGGTGTCATCGAGCGTGGGAGTCTGGTAATCCAGAATGATCTTTCCGTCCCGCTTGTACCGCAGATACCAATCGGGGTGCTCTGTCACAGCTCCGGCGTAACTGTTGGGGACGATCCAGATTCCTGCCCGGAGCCCTTTGGATTTGATGTAATCGGTCAGCCACTTCGGCCCATGGGGGAACTTCTCTTTGTCCCAGTTTTCTACCCAGTAGTGCTCGCCCGACTTGCCGCGGTCGTAGCCGTCGTCCAGTTGCACGTATTGGTACCCGTACGGCTTTAGGTTTGCGGCAATCCAATCGGCGTTGCGGACGATGTCCTCCTCGCGCACGCCCTCGTAGTAGCTTGTCCAACTCGACCAGACCATCGGCGGTGTGCGGAAGTAGGAATCGTCAAACGGGACGTAGACGGGAAGCCCCAGGGTCTTGGTGAAGTAGTCGCGCAGGACCCGCACTTGCGCGTTGCCCGGCACGGGAATTATGACATCCAGCAGGTTCGCATCCTCCCCGCTACGTTGCATCGAGGTTGTGTCCGGGAAATCAATCGCCGTGTCGGTGGTGCGATCGAAGAGGCTGTGGAGGCGAGAATCCGATACCTGCCCCAGCGCGAGGTACATGACCTCCGGGTTGCGGCGGGGAAGAAAGGAAGGGTTGCGCGTCTCGCTGGCGCCGTAACCGTCCTTGACTTCGTCAGTGCCCACCCAGGTCACGGGCACTCCTTGCGGGTCCAGCAGGCGCGCCACAATCCGATCCGGAGTGGCGGGTGCTTCCGCGGTCAGCACCCCCTCCGCCGTCGTAGTGGAAATGGTCAATGCCTCGGGGCCCAGTTTGAAGTCCCACGCCGTGCGAGGCTCGGCCGAGTGAATGGTAAGTTCGTTTTCACCGATCTTGGCTACGGACCACCCTTTCAATTGCTGTAATCCTTGCGGACCGCGCAGATTCAGCCGGACGTCCTTCAATATCGTTCCGAGATTCTCGTACGTGACGCTGATTACTCCCTGCTGACCGTCCGCGGTAATCGTCCAACCGTCACTGCTTACGGTGAGAGGATTCCCAACTTGTGTCCAACCTATTTGCGCGGTCAGAAACAATCCGATCACAACCAACAAGACCCTGTGCATCTCTTGCTCCTTCGTCATTGAGCTGGACTCATTATGTAGAACACCGCGCCGTGGGGCGGCACGTGGAACGCGCGGCCACTCTGGACTGTGCCGAGCGAGCGCTTCTCCCAGAGATCGCGTAAAGTACAGCTCTCGGGAAGACGCAAATGATGCCAATCCACGCGGATCTCGGCTGGCCCGCTGTCACCGACGTTAAAGACCGCCAGATACTTTGAAACTCCATCGGGCGCCGTGGAAACCCAGGCGATTCCATCGCCGTGAGAAAACAGTTGATGGCTGTCGGTTCCCTTCTGGTTGGCAGCCAGAACCTCCTCGTTCGAGATCAGCGCCAGGGTCGCGGGATCGTTGCTCGGCAAGTCGCCGCCAAACATCAGGGGTGAGCGTGCGATGGACCACAGCGTAATGTGGGTACGCTGCTCGTCCGGGGTGAAGCGGGTTCGGCGATCATCCCCCACCTCGCCGCGAATACCGATGCGGCCGAGCGGAAGCATGTCCGCGTCCGGCCAGTTCCCCGGCTTGACATACGCACTCCAACTGTTGAGGAGATCGAAATTCTTGCGCAGCGATGGCCAATTGTCCCAGAAATCTCCGGAAATTCGCCAAAGGTTGGCGTTCTCAGCAAAGAAGGCGGCATGCGCAAGCGGAGCCGGGCCTGGCGACAGGCTGAGCACGATGGGGCGGCCCGCATGCAGAATCGCCTTGTGCAGAGCGGCAATCTCGTCCAGTTGCACAGGCGAGGACATGTCATCGGCCTTGATGTAATCCACACCCCATTCTGCATACATCTTCACAATGGAGTCGTAGTACGCCTGGCCGCCGGGATGCCTGGTGTTGACCCCGAACATGTCCACCATGCCTGCCCATTTGCAGACGTTTGATGTATCGGCTACGTCGGCCGCTGTGTAGGATGTACCGAGAATAGGCAGCTTGCGGGTGACGGCCTCGCGAGGAATGCCGCGCATAATGTGAATCCCAAACTTCAAGCCTTTCGAATGGATGTAAGCCGCCAGATGCGTGAATCCGGAGCCGTCCCCCGCAGAGGGAAACCGGCCAACCGCCGGCACCAACCGCCCATACTTATCGAGCGTCACGTTCGCGGGATCGGGGATGTAGCCGTGAGTCTTGGGCCTCGGTGTGTACCACTCGATGTCGACAACGATGTACTGCCATCCATACTGGGCCAGATATTTCGCCATGTAGTCGGCATTCGCCTTGACCTCTTCTTCCCGAACCGTGGTGCCGTAGGCGTCCCAACTGTTCCACCCCATGGGAGGAACCAGCGCTACGGTCGCGGCGGTTGTAGGCCAGGGGACCGACAAAGCGGCAAGCGCGAAAAGAATGATTTTGATGGCGCGAGCGATCATGCCTTTTTCTCCTTCTCTAAGGTGCTTCCATCCGGCACGCCATTGCCGCGGGTATACTACGCGCCAGCGTGCCGTTATACAAGCCGTGGGATGGCCAGCGCCGATGTTTTTCGATAACCACATTTGTTATCAGCAACATCACGGGGTAAGCGTCGTAACTAGCTTATTTTTCATCAACATCACGGGGTGCCAGTTTTTGTCACCATTGTTTTCAATAACATCACGGGTTATCTCTTCATTTTTGATAATATATTTTTCGGCTTCATAGCCTCGGCAAAACACACTAACCTCTTTAAATTCAAAGGCATCGATTTTGCCAAAATTCGAGTCATTTACGCTAACCCGATTTATTTCAATTACATCACGGGATATCGGCGGCATTGTTACGTCGCCCTTGTGCCGTGGCCACCCTGGCCATGTCTCCTGCACGCGCAGGATGCCCGTGGCGCTCACCATTCTATCGTTGGTGCCGGCGTCCGGTTGCGTTCGGCGGGCCCGCAAGTCCGCCATCCGGCGCTAGCCTTTAATGCTAGCATATGCTGATAGTCCCTGTCAAGAGAAAACCTATCGAATAGTTTAATATCGGTAGACGTAGACTTTAAGTCCGAAAATACTGCCCTCGGGAAGGAAAGATCACTCGCGCGGGCGTCTAATTGTCCGAGATCGCTCCCGGCATCAGCAGAGGAAGCGCGTGGGGAAAGCCGTGGGAAATCTGCCCGCACCACGTCGTACCTCCACGCGCGGATGAAATGACCGAACCAGCGGGATTAGCGTATGTTATAATTCCCGGCGACAGGGCGAAACGACAATTTTTGCGCGAGAGGGGTGTAACATCCGCCGCCGCGACTTACTTGGCGCAACCTCCGGCAGCCCGTTAGAGGTTTCACGGGCGGTTTCCTGGAGCCGGCGTGAATTCCTTCGCGCGGCGACGGGGGCAACCGCCGCCGGGGCTCTCGCGGCCTTCCCGCAGCTAGCGGGGGCAAGAGCCGTACCGAGCCGCCGCAAGGTCGTGGTGGTCACTTTCGGCGGGGGTGCTCGCGACGAAGAGACCTTCATGCCCGAAGGTCAGGAGAATATTCCCCATCTCTTGACCGAACTCCTTCCGCAGGCCAGTTTCTTCACGCAGGTGGTGAACCGGGGCATCCTGGGGCACTACGTCGCAACGGCCAGCCTGGCCACCGGCGTCTACGAGCGTTTCAATAATTTCGCCGACGTGCGACCCGAGAACCCGACAGTGTTTGAGTACTTTCGCAAGGACCTGAAGCGGCAGGCGAGAGATGCCTGGGTTGTCGCCCCAAGCAACGGCTTCAACCGAATCGGTGAGAGTTCCAACCGCTCCTACGGGCAGGGTTTGGGCGCGGGTGTGATTCTGCCCAAGCGATTGCTGACGGCGGCGCTCGATTCCGGCGGGAGAACGTCCTACGAGCACCTTCTGCGCGACAACTATGAAACCCCGCTGTACACGCCGGAGCTGAGCGGGAGCGAATTTGAGTTGCAGCAACTCGATGAGATCGTGAAGCTTTCGGTGTCGGATTTCGTCACGCACGCGCGCAATCTGGCAAGTCCGGATGAACTCTCGGTCTATGTCGCTCGGCAGCTCATGCGGCAATTCGCCCCCAGCTTGCTTTGGATCACGCTGCACGGCATCGACGTGGCGCACTCCGGGACTTTCTCACTTTACATCGAGGGGATACAGCGGTCTGACCGACTTTGCGCGGAGATCTGGAAAGCGATTCAGACCGATCCCGAATATGCCGGGAAGACCACCATGTTTATCCTCCCGGATTTTGGCCGCGATTCCGACACGGACGCCAGCGGCAACGGCTTTCAACACCATCGAACCGGCGATGCCCTCTCGCGAACCACCTGGATGTTGGTGATGGGTCCGGGCGTTCGCCAAAACGTCGTCGTGGACCGTCCGGTAGAGTCGGTGGACTTGGTTCCGACGCTCGGTTCCTTGCTCGGGTTCTCGACGCGCCTTTCGCAAGGCAAGCCGCTGCCGGAAGTGGTGTAGGGAAACATGCTTTCGTCTGACCTCAAGCCAGAGCAATTCCGGACGTACCCTCCGCAAGGGCGGCAATTGGCCATCGCCCACATTGCCTTGCTGAAGCAACTGCCGCCAAGTTTTGTGGCGCTCCTGCTGCGCGAAGTGATCGCTTACGACTGGAAGTTTCCTGCCGAGCAAAAAGATGTGACGCAGCAGCTTGCCTACCTCGACGCCCTCTCAAATGAGCAGCGGCAAGAGGCGATGGCGGGCTTTGCACAGATTCGCCTGTCCCCCGAGTTCGAGGGCCTAGATTGGGTGAATGCGCCCACTAAGTTTTCCGAGCGGCTGACGGCCCACCTGTGGTCCTCCCACCAAATCGATGGTTTTCGCGCGGCGGCCCTGGACTATGGCCACCGCGTTGACGCGAGCCGCACGCCGAACACGCCTCCGATCCCCCGACTCGGAATTGTGGTGATTGGGCAGGGAGTCGCGTCGAGCACCTATTCGCTGTTCCGCAAACTCCGCAAGCAAGGAGTCTATTTCAAGGCCGTCAAGCCGGATAGCGGGCTGCAAATCCTCCTGGATGCAGTAGCCGCCCGAGCGACGGCTCATCCCATTCCCTTTGGCCACTGGTACATCGACGGGGCAGCGCAAGAGCCCGGATCCAGCCCCGGGCTGACCTCGGTCTCTTACCATGCGCTCGAGCCCGCCCGTGCCGCTATCCTGAAGAAGATGGAGAAGGTGATCAAGTCGGGAACCGGTGGGCCGGAAGCGCTCCACGACCAGATGGCGGACCTGCGGCCGGAGGAAATTGGTCTCGACGGTACGGGCGATGAAGCCGTATTGAATCACTTCCAATCGAGCTTGCTGGCGGAGGGCTCCGGAACGCAAATCTTCAACACGAGCTTCGTTCAATGGGCGGCTCGCGAGGCCCTGCGACGTGCTCAACCCGTAACGCTCTTGGCGCGTTTTACCCCTCGCCAACGCCAGCGCCCGATGGGTGAGCTCATCACATCCCCGCAGCAATCACCTGAGCTGGACCCCGAGGGCTCCCTCATCGATGCCGACATGGGCGCTTACTTGACTTGGATCAATCAACAGCGCCTCTCGGGTGCGGAGCAATCGTCCTTCCTCGTCTGGTGGGAAGACCACCCGGAGGCGGTGGCGATTGCGCCAACGCTGCCGCACGGCGCGGTGTCAACCAGCCCAATCGATTTACACCAAGTGCTGGCCCAGATCACATAGATTAATCCACAGATTTCGCAGATTACACGGAGGACTTCAACGCCCCAATTATTCCCGTGCCGGGCGGTACATTCCAGAGTAATCTGCCTGGGGGGCGGGACAAATCTACGCCCGCTCGCATCGAGGAGGGTCGGATAATGAAGTATGGGAAGTCTGGATATGCCCTCGCAGTCTTTATTATTATTTTGTTGGGCGCAGGTGGGTTCCACCTAGCGAAGAGAATGCCACTTCTAGTCACACCAAGCTTTGCGGCCCAATCCTCCGTCCCTGCGGAGACCATTTCGCCAGGCAAGGCTGCGGGCCCGGTTCAGGTGAATCCCGAGGAGGTGACGGAAAAGGTTGCCAACTTCTTGGGAGGTTTGCCTCCCGGCGGGACCGCAGAATCAGCGGGCCATGAACGGTATTACATCGTTTCCTACCAGGTAGACTTCTTTCGAAAGACGCCAACGGCAAGCGCTCCGGAAGAAGACCTGTCGTATGCGCAGCTTCGTGAGCAGGACATGGATAAGATGCCTCCCTATGTATATTACGGGGAAACGGTCCTGGGAATCTACGACCCTGCGCAGCCGAAAGTGATTGCCGCCCGCGCCACGATCGATGGTAAGGAGATCAAAGGGTACCTTGACTCGAGCAAGTTATGGCTCGAGCCGGCCCTCAACCGCCCGGCGAGTGACCGGTACATGGCGGTAACGGAAACCGCTTCTGTTCGCGTGGTGCCCGATTCTGCCAGCCCGGCGGTCCTGACGATTTTGCAAGGGGAAGTTGTGAATGTTGTCGGCCAGCTTAATTTCCAAGGGCGGAACTGGATCAAGGCACGCTTCAACGCTCCCGAACGCCCCCGATACGGATTCATTGCGGGGAGTGAAGTGCAGCCCTTGATTTTCGCCTCCGTCAATCAGTCAGCGGTCGCTAAAGGAGAGGTCCCAAAGCGGATTCGCAGCTCGAAATTGACCTTTTCTGAAGCGGACCGGCAGACACTTTCCCGGAACGGGTTCTATATCGAGACCATACCCGCGGTGAATGATCTCTACGTCGACGACATGGCAGATTTGTATTCCGACTCATCCCTCGGCGAGCAAGTCTTCATAACCACTGACATTTTCCTTCACTCCTTCCACTTGATCTTTGATCGGATGCTCCAGGACATCGAAGAGAAGAAGTTCCTGCCCGCAGCGACGAACCTCTCCAAAGCGCTTGCGAAGTCTGCGGAAGAGGAGGTTAAGGGGTCGCCTGCCTCGGTGCCCGCTCTACACGAAGCATTACTTTGTGATCTGCTCTATTTTTCGGTGGCGGCGAAGGCGCTTGATCCATCGTTCGCCGTTCCCCCGGCAGTTCGTCCTCAGGCGGAGGTTTTCGTCGCGCGCATCAATGCGGGAGAAGGCGAGTTGCCTTCCACCCAGAACTTCCTGGGATTCGGCAAAGAAGACTTTACGCAGTATAAGGTGCGGGGCCATTACGCGAAAAACGCGGCGTTGCGACGTTACTTTCGCGGCATGATGTGGTACGGCCGCCGCAATTTCCTCCTCTCCGACAAAACCCAAACGCTGGCGGCAATCCTGCTGCCCCACTTATTGGATCAAGCGCGTGCGGGAACCAAGTTCGACAGCATGGATGGAGTGGTCAATTATCTTATCGGCCGGCAGGACAAATACACTTTGGCGGGGTATCGGTCCGTCAATCGGAAAGTCTTCGGCACGGAAGTCCCGGGTATCCACGAGCTCAGCAAGAACCTGGACGCCAACCTTGCGGCGTTCCAGCGAATGGCTTGGAGCAATCTTCCCGCGCCTCGAATCGTATCAGTGCAAACGGGAATCGGCATGACCCAGGAGGAGCGCCTGCGCGAGACGGCAGGACTCAAATTCCTGGGACAGCGCTACGTGCTCGATGCCTTCATTCTGAATCAACTGACCTCCCCCAGCGTGGGCGACGACCACAATCCGCGCAATCTTCCCTCCGCGCTTGATGTAATGATGCTGCTCAGCTCGAAGGGAGCAACGGATTTACAGCAGATGGAGCAAAAGCAACACCAATGGCCCAACTACGACAGCCAGATTTCCAAGCTTAAAGGCGACGCTGAAGCGCAACTGGGGAAGCGCTCGACTTTTTACGAGCAATTTCTGTACGGCCTCAAAACCCTATTTCTGCCCACCTCCAGTAAGCAATTATTCACTTTGGGAGAACCCTGGCAGTACAAGAACCTGAACACGGGCCTCGCCTCGTGGACGGAGCTCAAGCACGACACCATCCTTTATGCCGAACAGTCGGCGGCGGAAATGGGCGGTGGGGAGGAATTCCAGATTCCCCCCTTCGTTCCGCCGGGGCCCAAAGGGTACGTCGAACCGAATCCGGCCTTCTTCGCTCAACTCACCACGTCGATTGACCAGATGCTGGCATCGCTCAAGAGCACGAACTTCATCACGGATGAATATGTGGATAAATTCACCCGGTTCAGGGATCTTGTTCATCGGGCGGAAGAGGTCGCGCAAAAGGAGATCTCCGGCCAGCCCATCACCCCCGACGACTACGAATGGATCGGAAACCTTCGCAATAGTTTCGACCGTTCGCTGCTCCTGCCTCGCGGCGCGGATGAAATCAAGGACCCCTCCCTTTTGCAAATGGCCCTGGTCGCCGATGTGGCGACGGATGCCGTAAGCGGGCGGGTGTTGGAAGAAGGGATTGGCACACCCCAAAGGATCATCGTGGTGGCGAAGGATGCCTTCGGTGGAACGCGGTTAACCGTAGGGTATGTTTATTCCTGGTACGAGTTTATTTCCAACCGGCCCTGGAATGATGCCGAGTGGAAGAAGATCATTTATGCCGGAGGCGAGAAGACGAGAAGACTGCAAGGCGTCACCCCGCCCGGTTGGTATTCTACCTTCTCAAGAAATGCCGGCGGAGCGCCTTGATGGGACGGTGTTGCGGCGCAGTTTTGTTATTCCTGCTGACCACCCCCGCGGGGGTCCGCACGTACCACTATTCCTGGTGGAGCGATAATCCCCAGCCCTATCTCGAAGCCATTGCGAAAGCAAGCGCGGTTACCCCGCCACCTCTCGCGCCCGGCGAGCGGATTCGCGCGGGTATTGTGACACATCATTTTCTGGCCAAGAGTTTGATGATCAGGTTCTTTAACACGCTGCGCGCCGAGTCTTCCCCGGAGACAATAATCCTGATCGGCCCCAATCACTTCCACCATGGATCGGCAAACATAAGTATCTCTTCCCTGCCTTGGAAAACCCCTTTCGGCGTGCTGGAGGCGGACGAGCCCATCGTGCAGCAGGTGAAGGCCGCAACTGGCTTGCCGGAGGACACGGAAGCCTTCACCGGAGAGCATTCCGTGGGAGTCCTCATTCCGTTCGTAAAGTACTACTTCCCCCACAGCCGTGTGGTACCCATTCTAGTAGACGTGAACGCGCACGAAGACCGGCTCAGGGAATTGCGCGGCGTGCTTTGCGTGCTCCTACGGGATCCGCAAGTACTGGTCGTGCTGAGCATGGATTTCTCGCATAACTCCACCGCCGACATCGCCGATTCCCACGATGCGCAGGCACAACAGGCGATTGCGGACTTGGATTTGAGCAAGGTGGAAGGATTGAACGTGGACTGTCGTAAAGGACTTTGGCTCCTCCTGGCCGCGCTGCGAGATCTGGGGCAGGTGAACGTGCAGGTCAGCGAACACACCAATTCCGTCCGGCTAAGCCAAAATCCCAACCAGAAAGACGTGACGAGCTACTTTTCTGTGTACTTCGTGACCCGGTAGCGCGGACCTGTTTTGTAGGTCCGCGGCTCTTCGTACCCGACGGCAGTCAGCCCGAATTAACGGCATTGCATCTAACCCAACCTGCGCATTTGCTCCAGCAGGCGCTTCAGGGCGTCGACGGCGAGCACTGCTGCGTGATGGGAGGCAGGCGGCAAACCACCAAGCCCGGACGCAACGTCGCCCGGAGTGAGAGCGGAGAGTTCCGCGAGAGGTCTGTTAAGGATCGCCTCCGTTAACCACGACCCGCACGCCACAGAGGGAACACAGCCCGCGGCTTTGAATTTTACCACCTGAATCCTGCCCTCGCGGACAACGGCCCACAGTTTCATCAGATCGCCGCAGACGGGATTCGAAGCCTCCACCGCCACCGATGCCTCGGCGATTTCACCCACGTTGCGGGGATGGTGGAAGTGGTCGAGTAGGATCGGGGAATACATGCTTGTTATCCGTGGTCCATTGTCAGTTGTCCGTAGTCCGTTGCAGGTCGCCGGTTGTTGGTTTCAGGGGGCAGCCCCTGGGCGCGGTTCCCCGAAGAAAGGGCAGTATCTGATCTTAATTCCTTTTACCATGAATTATCACAGACTTTCTTGCGTCGTTCCTTGTCGTGTGCCCGCCACAAGAGGTCTGATGGGCGGATCTTCCGGCCCCGGCGGGCTCCCAGGGGTCCAGAAGGCCGGTAGTCGTCGTGCAGGGTGAGGCCTTGAATCGGGGCTGCAATGTTACAGACGTCTGTGTTCCATTGAACAGCAGGCGCAAAAGGCCACGAAACGCGAAAGGGTCGGGGCGCAGACATAATAAGCAATGTCTGTGCCACGCGCGTAATCTCATGGTGACCATCGGCGGGTGATCCGCCGCTTTGGCGCGGTGATCCGTGCTTCTCTCAAGTCCCCGGGAAGCATGCCGCGATTCCAGCCGGTGTCAGTGTTCGGTCAGCACAGCAACGGGATCGACGCGCACAGCGCGCCGTGCCGGCACCACGCAGGCAGCGAGCGCGATGATTCCCAGCAGCACGGCAACACCTCCGATGACGAGCGGATCCAGGGGCCGAACCCCATAAATCTGGTTGGTGACTACATGCTGCAACCCGGCTGCGCCGGCGAATCCCACGAGCAGCCCGATTGCCAGAAGCAGCAAGCCTTCGCGGAGCACGAGTTTCACGACACCCGCTCCAGTACACCCGAGAGCCACCCGGATGCCAATTTCGCGTCTGCGCTGCGTAACCAAATACGTGAGAACTCCGTAAACGCCGATCGCCGAAAGAAACAGGGCCAGGCCGCCAAACGCCAACGCCAGCATCAGTGACGTCCGGCGGGATGACATTGAAAGCCCCGCGCGCTCACCCATCGTCTTCACATCGAACAGCGCCAACTCCGAATCGATCTGGGCCACCGCGGTACGGAGCGTGTGCCCTACGGAGCCCGCGTCGCCGGCGGTTCTGACGGCAAACGTATAACCTCGCGATGGGTTCTGCGCGTAGGGGAAGTAGTAAGCGCCGAACCCGCTCCTGGCCCCGGCGAGATCATCCAGCCTGACCGAGCGCACAACTCCCACCACTTGGTACCAGCGGGTGTTCGCATCGGTCTTGCTTAGATCCTTCGGATTCTGTGGCTTATACATCTGCTGTCCGATTGGATCCTGGTTCGGCCAGAACTGGCGGGCCAAACGTTCATCGACAATGACAACGGGCGCGGCGCTTTCATTGTCGCGATCCTCGAAGTAGCGTCCGCGTATCAGGGCAATGTTCATCGTCTCGAAGTAGCCTGGGGTGACGGCCAATTGGCGCGGAGAGACCATGGATTCACCCGGAATCATGACATGGCTCTCGGCCAATATGACGCCGTTGCTGTTGTTGCTGCCGAACGGGATCGCCGTGGTGGCCCCGGCAGCGGCCACGCCCGGCAGACGCCGAATAGAATCCAGCGCCCGGTTCATCAGATTCTCCAATTCCCCGTCGCTATGGTACCGGGATTGCGGCGCATCCGTGGACGCGGTTACCACACCTTTGCTCGTGAACCCCGGATCGACCGCCAGCAGGTGGCGAAAACTGGCCAGCAGCAGCCCTGCTCCGGCTAGAAGCACGAAGGCCATCCCAATCTCGGCGCCCACCAAGCTCTGACGCAACCTGCGGGTCCGGGTGCCGCTGGTGCCCGTGCGGCTGCCGTCGCGCAGCATGCCACTCAGGTTGACTTTGAAGGCGCTGGCAATCGGCACAATTCCCACCAGCGCGCCTACCGCGACCGCCAACCCGAGGGCGGCAAGAATCACTACGCCGTCGATTCGTACTTCCTGCGCCCGGGGGAAACGGTCAAGCCCGATCGCCGCCAGCACCCGCAGGAGCGCTGTGCCTAGCAGCACGCCGGCGACGCCGCCTGCCCCTGCCACCAGCACGTTTTCTACTACCAACTGGCGCGAGAGCTGGGCCCGACTCGCGCCCAGTGCCAGTCGCGTGGCGATCTCCTTGCCGCGGACACTCCAGCGCGCCAGCGCCAGGTTGGCGATGTTCAATCCTCCAATGAGCAGCACGAACACCGCTCCGCCCCACAGCAGGTACAGAGCACCTTCTACATCTTTGACCAGCATTTGCTTGAGCGGTTCGACCCGGGTGTAGAAGCCCGCATTGATGAGGATGTTCTTCATCGCGGGAAACCGGTCCAGGTTGGTGGTGTTCAGAGCGTTGATCTGCGCCTGGACCTGGGCCAAAGTGGCCCCCGGCTTGAGCCGCCCGATGTGGTTCCAGTTGTTGCTGTGATATTGAGTCTTCTCCTCGGCGGTGAACGCCAGGGGAACCCAGAAGCGAACCTCCGGGTTCACGAAGACAAAGTCCCGCGGCATCACGCCGACGATGGTGAAAGGTGTACCGCCCAGGCGCAGGTCGCGCCCGATCGCGGAAAGGTCGCCGCCATAAAGTTGCTGCCACAGGGCGTGGCTGAGAATCACCTTGTGCTCGCCGCCGATCTCGCCCTCATCCGTGGTGAATGCCCGTCCGCGCGCCGGAGGAATCCCGACGAGCTTGAAGAAGGACGGGGTCACGGCCATGCCCGGAACCTGCTCCGGCGTGCCGTTCATCTCCAGCGGCGTGTCCCTCGACTGGAACATCGCTTGTTCTTCCAAGGCTGTCACCACACGAAGACGGTCGTAGTAATCGGCTGCGCTGCTGGCACTCTGATCGCCGGCGCCGGCCTTCGGATACAGGTTGGACATCAGCACAATAGCATCGGCGTTCGGACCCGGCAGTGGGCGCAATAAGACCGAATGGACAATCGCGAACGTGGCGGTGTACGCCGCAATGCATATGGCCAGAGTCAGCACCACCGTCGCGGCAAACCCCATGTCCCGAAGCAAAGACCGCACTCCGAGCTTGATATTGCGAATCAGATTCTCCAACACGACTCCTTCTCCTTTACCATGCAATACGCCTGGCCGCTCGTTTTCGTTCCTAAGAAGTGTTGCCAGGGCCCGAACCAACGCTAATCGATGGGCGAAGAGCATGAGCCAAGCCCTTAACGCAGCAATCTGGACCACGCCTGAACCATAGTCGTTGAAGCTCCCGCTCCACTTGGCCGTATTGCGGCCATAACTGGCCAATGATGATGCCCGCTTTGGACTTAACTCTAGCAGAATATTGAGGTTAAAAGCGCGTGCACAGATTGGACCAGTTATGGCCACATTAACCGGCCAAACTGCTTGATTATAAAACGCTTACGCTAGATTTAGGTCCAAGCAGATTTGGACCGGTTAATTTTACCCAACCGTCAAGTGGCTGCAACGCGGCGATGCATAAGCCCTGAATAGACCTATCGTGGTGGCGGAGGGTAGGTTGTTGCGGGCGGAAAAGGCCGGGCCTTTCAAACCGTTCAAACCGGTGCGAGGGAAAGGGAAGCCGGTCTCCCGACTGATCCTCGAGGACCGGCGGTGATTTTGCCCGACCAGGCGCTCGAACAGATGAGGAGCTCAAATCCATGAGAAGAAGTGATTTTGCCCTGCGACTCGCCACGTCGCTCACTCTAGAATCTTGAATCTGCAATCTCCTATTCCCCCGCCCCCAGCCCCAAAGCCCTTCTAACCCTTGACCCCGAATCTCGAGACCCGTGTCCCGAGCCGGTTGTGGTTTGCCAGATCTTGGAGTAAGATATTCTTACCATGGAATTGAAACTCTCCACCAAGGGCCAGATCGTACTTGCCGGGGCAATTCGCCGCCGACTCGGCCTCCAACCCGGCGACTCGCTCGATGCCAAGGTGCAAGCGGGGCGGGTCGTGTTGACTCCGCGGAGAAAACGCTTCTCAAAAGCGACCCTCCGCGTTGACCGCCTAACCGGTCTCCCGGTTCTCAGCGCGGGTGCGGGGGCTCCGCGTTTGGGCAGCAAGCAAGTTCGCGAAATTGTGGCGGAGTTTCCGTGAAATACCTGCTGGATGTAAATGCCCTGGTCGCGCTGGGCTTCCTTGAACACGAATTCCACGAACGGGTTGCTCGATGGGTGCGGAACTTAGCCGTAACAGGAACCCCCGAACTCGCCACCTGCTCGATTACCGAACTGGGTTTCGTGCGAGTCCTCGCGCAAGCGCCGCAGTATGGGTTTACGGTGGGCCAAGCCTGCGATCTGTTGCAGCGGCTTAAGGCCACACGAAGAGTGAACTTTACGCTGATCCCTGACGCCCAGGACATTTCGCATCTCCCCCGTTGGGTCAAGACCGCAAAACAAACCACGGACGGCCATCTTGCGCAACTCGCCGACGCGAATGGCGCCATTCTTGCGACGCTGGATAGGCGGATTCCGCACGCATTCCTGATCCCGGTGTAATCACTACAACGACGATCGGGAATCTACAGTCCGTAATGTCTTGGAATCTGTGGCCGATCTTGAACCTCAATCTGCAATCTCCAATTCCTCCGCCCCCTAAGCCCTTCAAACCCCTAACCCCCCTATCCCGAAACCCATCACGCGTATTTCTGCCCCCGGCCACGGACGTCGGACTTGGTCTTTTCTTGAATCTTGAATCTGCAATCTCCTGTTCCCCAGCCCCCTGCCCGCCTTGCCCTGTGCCCGCACAAGCCGATGTGAGCAGGCCGGCAACTGGGTACCCGCTGGACCGGCCCTGAACCGCCCAGTTCCCGGAGAGCAGGCCAGCTCGATACACAACCCCTAAGCAGAGGGCCCTCGTGGTTCGGGTGATCGCTGATCGTGGAACGCCACCACCCCTCGGGCAACTTCTAAGTGTAGGCGACACAGCAAAGTGGACCGCTTGGGATTCGCAATCCAGTTTCCTGTGGTGAAATTCTGGGCGGAGTGATCCTGAACCAATACTGCTTGTGGGAAGGGGATTTTGCAACAGGAATCCCGCTTAGATGCCCATGGCGCCGCAGGGCGTCAGCAGCCAAACTTCGGGGTAGCCGAAGATCGGGACGGAAGGTCACATTCCGGTAACGGGACTTCAACGGCGCTTCATGGAAA
>JBEKLF010000150.1:0-22544 GCA_050010335.1 Terriglobia bacterium | reverse complement strand
CAGGCCCGCCTGTCAACCGACGCCCGAAATCCTCCTCGTGCATGTCGGGCAGCCTCCCAACTCCCAAAATCAATCGCCATTCTGTTCCGCTCCCCCTTAGTTAGAACAAATTTACCGTGGGTCCGGGCATTCGTCCTTTCACGGGCATGATGCCCGTGGCACGCGCCACTAAACACTCGTTACCGTCCACTGCTTTCTGCCTTTCGCCGCGACCCCTTGCCGGGTCCGCGGCCTTGCCTGTCGGCCAGCGTGGCTAGGCTTCAGCGATAGCACATGTACCTAGCTTTTGTCAAGAGCTAAATTATCGTATGTAACAACATCTCTAAATTGGACAAGAAGTCAGCAATTCCTCCTTCCCCCGAGGGGAGAAGCCTTAGAGAGGGCGTCTAACGTGGGGGCTACGATGCCCAGATTTAGACGAGCCACACGGAGAGACTGCGGGGTGCGTCACTTACTGACAGCGGCAGCGGTTGCGAGTACAATGATCACAGAGGTTAAGGAGGAACGCACGATGACCCTCACCTTGCCCCCGGAACTCGAGTCACGCGTTGCCCGGAGGGCACGCGCCGAAGGGATCTCGATCGAGGCCTACGTCGAGCGCGTGTTTCGAGAGGCCACAGCAGAGACGCCACGAGGAGCTGCGCCCCTGCCCGAGTGGCCCGGCCACGCCTTAAATGACCTTCGCCGCGAGGACCTTTACGACGATGCCCACTGACCGAATCGCGGTCGATGCTAATGTCCTGGTCTACGCGCTCTATCGGGACGCCCCTCAGCATGCGACCAGCCGTGCCTTCCTTGACCGAGCACAGCAGGACCACCTGACTGCACCTTTAACCGCCAGGACTTCGAGGGCTTTCCCGGCTTACAGATTCTGACACCGTAGAGCAATGGTGAGGGACTTCGACCCATAGCAAGCGTAGCGCGGACTCGTTTTGTTGAAGGTCCGCGGCTTTTCAGACGCGCAGCCGACAATCTCCACCATCCGACAGAAAGCATTGTTGCTTGGTCCGCTCCGGCGAAAGTGCTAGTATTAGCCGCAAAATCATGACTGGACTAATACCTCCCACGCACCGCTCCATTCGCAAGTATTACGAACACGTCTCGGCCTTGCGCGACCAAGGTGTGCTCAATGAGATGAGCGTGCGTTCGCGCTTCGAGTCATTGCTCCAGGAAACCGCCCGGCTCAAGGACTGGACTTTCATCGCCGAGCTTTCGGGAAAGTCCGGCGGCGCCCTCATTCGTCCTGACGGCACCCTACGCGACCGCAACAGCCTGCCGCGCGGCTATTGGGAAGCCAAGGACACCCAGGACGACCTCGACACGGAGATCAAGCGCAAGATCGCGCGCGGCTACCCCCTCTCCAACATCATCTTTGAGGACACCCAAACCGGCGTCCTGTTTCAGAGCAAGCAAGAGATCAACGGGCCGTATAGTCTCAGCAACCCCAAAGAGTTGGCCGCCCTTCTGAACCAATTCTTCTCCTACACCGAACCCGATATTGAAGGCCCTTATGATCTCACCCCCGGCATCGTATGTGCCGATATATCATTGGGTGGTTCACGAGAGCCTCCTGCGTGCTAATATAGGCGCATAATGAAATCGAAAGCTGATCTTGTGGCTTTATTAGGAGCGCGAAGAGCGGAGGTTGGAAAGAGCAGCATAGAACCTTCACGGTGACAAAGGGGACGCGTTGATAACAACTTGAATTAGACACTTTCCGGGTTCCGGTTAAGCCGTTTAAGAGTGGGCTTTTGAAGTGGATCGGAAACAAACAGCGCTTCGCTCACAAAATCGCTGCACTCTTCCCCAGTACGTTTGAGAAGTACATCGAACCGTTCGTTGGAAGCGGCGCAGTGCTGGCGACACTCGCACCACCGCGGGCCGTGGCATCCGATTGTTTCAAGCCTCTGGTAGAGATTTGGCAAACACTGTCCAGCAATCCAGAACTACTGAAGCTCTGGTACGCAGAACGGTGGTTGTTCATGGGCGACGGCGACAAAGTAAGGCAGTATGAAAAAATCAAAGCCTCGTATAATGCCAAGCCCAATGGGGCGGATCTGCTGTTCCTGTGCCGGTCCTGCTACGGGGGAGTCGTGCGCTTCAGGCAGGCTGACGGCTACATGTCAACCCCATGTGGCGTACACGATCCGATCCACCCTCAGAGCTTTAACCATCGCGTTGATGAGTGGTTTCGTCGGACGGCAGGAGCGCAGTTTCTCAGGATGGAATATCAGGAAGCGATGGAGCGGGCAGGTTCCGGCGATCTCATCTATTGCGATCCGCCTTACAGGAATTCTCAGACGATTTTGTACGGAGCGCAGGCGTTCGACATTGAGAATCTCTTCGCGATGATCGAGAAGTGTAAGAGCAAGGGTGCGAAGATTGCGCTGAGTATTGATGGGACAAAGAAGTCGGGGAAGACCACGGTCAACCTACCGATTCCTGACGGCCTGTTCGAGCAAGAGCTGTTCATCGATTGCGGAAGGTCGATGTTGAAGCGCTTCCAAATGGACGGTCTGACCCTTGAGGAAGAGGTTGTCACTGATCGCCTACTTCTTACTTACAGTTCGTAACGCCAAAATCTGCGTCCATTCCTTGGTGATAACAGGAATCCGGTCAACAACTTCTTTGCCGAAAAGAACCTCATCGACGTAACGCATGTGGAGCATGTCCACGATGCGGCACAAATAGGAACGCCCCATTTCCCACCACGTCTCATAGGCATCGACCATCAGATAGTGCTTGATATCGATCCCTTCGCTCTCGCGAAGTTCTTCAAGCTCCATTCCGTCAACCAGCGTCTCGTAGACACCGTCTGCGATGCGGCTTCCAAAGGTGGTAGTGTAGTAGTATTCCTTGATTTCCCAGACGGCAACGGGATTTACGATCCCCGGAAAAGCTCCGTCTACCCGTCGTGACAGCGTGCGCACAGCCGCCCCACCGAGAGTTACGGTGGTGAGCGCCATGGGAGAGTAATTACAGTCCGCTCCAGATATGCCGTCGGCGACGAGCATGTTGATGATGGCTGTAAAGTAAGACGGCTTGGCTTTCTCGCCGGTCTGCTTATTCATTGGAACGGGAGACGGATAGAGAACCTTCCCGAGCAACTGTTCGTAGAGTTGTTGGGCCGCCTCCGCGTTCATCAACTGGAACTGGACGTTTTCATTCAGAACCTGCGCACGGTAGGAGAAATATTTGAGCAATTCCTGTCCCAACTCGGTTGGCGAGCCCGCCATCGTCACCAATTTACTAGCGTCGAGACCGAGCGCGGTCAATCCCATAACAAGCTCTGGGATAGTTGGAATTTTGATTTGTTTCTTATTTCTTACGGTGTACCCGAGTTGTTGGCTGAGGGTGCGAACGTATGCCCAGAACATTTTGGGCTGGCTCTGGAATTCAGGGTTTGCAATCATTAGGGGCGTCAGTATAGCACGCCACGGTTAGCAATCCAGATACCAAAATCTAAAAACCTCAATTCAAAGTAGCCCACTACCCAGCGGCGTGGCCCATCGAGATTGACGACGTGCGGGCGCCGCTGGGGTATCGGGCATGAGAAAAACGCACGGTCAGGACTGCCTTGGCGACTCGCTCGTTATCGCTGCATTGGATATTACACCCATGTGCCCAACTCCGGAATGTTCGCGACACCAGTGAATGGTATAATATGGTTAATATGCGTTTTTCGTGACGCGGTGTTCCAAGGCTGGGGGCGGAGTATAGGTGGCGCAACGTCGCCCGCAGCTTTGGATCCCAAGAGGCACGCATTTAGGAATTTCACTGCTACCTCCGTGAGAGAATTCGGCATGACCAACTCGCACATCGACTCTCCCACCGGCTCCGAATCCGCACGCGAAACAATGCTATCCAACCAGAGCAACGATCTTCCGGCCGAAAAACCGCGCTGCTTTGTTGCATATCCCTCAACACCGGCGGATCGCGCGGAGTCGGTCGAGAAAGCTATTTGGGAGATTGACGCGGGCGGTGTGGTTGACATTATCGGTTGGAAGGGCCTCATGGTTAGCGGCCGAGCAGTGATCGGAGCGATCTGCGAGGAGATCAAGAACCGCCAGATTCTCATCGCAGATGTCACAGGCCTGAATCCGAACGTATTGTTTGAGCTTGGATATGCAATAGCACATAAGAAACGCGTGTGGCTGCTATTCAATCCTCACATAGAACGAGCGAAGATCGATTTTGATCGATTCCAATTGCTCACAACGGTGGGATACGCAACTTACAACAACAGTAGCGAGATCGTGATTACGTTCTACCGTGATGAGCCGTACAAAAAGCTCGATCAAACCCTTTATGACGAGTTGTTGCGGGCGGCGGGGCCGCCCAGCAAGAGGGACGCACTACTGTACTTGCGCTGTGATGTGGACACTGAAGCTTCGATGCGTATTGCCAGGCGGGTGGCGTCCGGGCCCATTCGGTCAGTCATTGATGACCCCCAAGAAATTCGTATACAGCCTTTCGGTTGGTATGTCCAGCAGGTCACGTCCGCGTACGCGGTCGTATGTCACTTACTCTCTACTGAATATGAGAACTGGGAATTACACAATGCGAAGCATGCCCTTGTCGCTGGCCTGGCCCACGGCATGGCGAAACCTTTGCTGATGCTCGCCCATGAACCATACGCATCGCCGCTCGACTACCGCGACCTTCTTCGCAAACACGGGACAGCCGCGGCAGCGGAATCCATCTTCGCTGATTGGTTGCTGCCATATGTAGAGCAGTACGAGAAGCGTAAAGTGCAGTCCGACGCTTACAGGGAGGAAGAACGAGCGCAGAGGGAATTGCGCGACATCACGATTGGCGAACCGATCGCTGAAAACGAGTCCGACTCCGTTCCCGACTACTACGTCAAGACCGCTGCTTACACGGAAACTCTGCACTCGAAGTATTCGATCGTGGTCGGACGGAAAGGTACCGGCAAGACGGCGACACTTTACGCGCTCACCGAGGAACTGTTGGCCGATCCGCGCAATCTGGTCTGCGTCATCAAGCCGGTCGGATACGAACTTGAAGGCTTATTGGACATCCTTCGCCAGGAGCTCCCACGGGCAGAGAAGGGCTACCTGATCGAGAGTTTTTGGAAATTCCTTTTGTATACGGAGCTAGCAAAGAGCGTGTACGAACAACTGCTCGGCAAACCGGCGTATTACGACAGGACACCGGCTGAAGCAGCGATGTGCGAGTTCGTCGAGCAGTACCAGTCCTTGATTACCCCTGAGTTTTCGGTTCGTCTGGAATCAGCTGTTGCCCGCCTTCGGCAGCTCCCGGGCGCATCTTTGGAAGATGGCCGACGGCTGAAGATAAGTGAGTTGCTGCACAATGAAATGCTTGCGTGGCTTCGTAAACTGCTGGGCGAAGCGCTGGAGAGTAAGGCGAAGGTTATGGTGCTGGTAGATAACCTGGACAAAGCGTGGAACCCCAACGGTGACCTACGCCAGCTCAGTGATTTACTGTTCGGGCTGCTAAGCGCCAGCCGACGAGTGGCGGAGGAGTTCGGGCATGATGCTTCGGGCCGTGCTGCAGCCAACTTGTTCTTTGCTTTGTTCCTTCGCAGTGACATTTACACCGCCATGCTGGACTTCGCTAAGGAACGAGACAAGCTACCCGCACGGCTACTCAGCTGGAGCGATCCGCTTCTGTTGAGGAGGGTAATTGAAGAACGATTTATAAAATCAGGCGCAGGTGTTGAATTTCCACACGAAGTATGGGAACGGTATTTCGTCCCCAATATCCGTGGAATTCCCACCTGGGCATATATCGGGCATCGTATACTTCCGAAACCACGCGATCTGATCTATCTTATCAAATCGGCTCTCCAATTTGCAGTCAATCGGGGTCGAACCCGAATATCCGAAAATGATATAAGCGACGGTGAGAAGCAGTATTCACGGTTTGCACTTGACTCCCTAATAGTCGAAACATCAGTGAGAGTCGTTAACGTCCAAGACCTGTTGCTGCACTTTGTTCAGTCATCCGAGATTGTCACAGAGCACGAGGTCGCGACGAGGCTGATCGCCGCCAAAATACCTGAAGGCGAGCTGGAGACCGTAATTTATTGGTTCGGACAGTTGATGTTCTTCGGTTTTGAGGTGGCACCTACTCGTTTCGAGTTCCTGTATGATGAGCAGGACACGCAAAAAATCTTCATAATGGCGAAGAAAACTGCTGAGGAAACCACGGACGGAATCCGGCGATTTCAAATACACCCAGCATTTCACGCGTTCCTTGAGATAAAGCCTCACGCCGCCACAACGCCAGGTCAGTTGAAAATCGTCCTTTAATTGACTGCCCGTCCTCATCGCGCCAGCCCGCCCTCGTCGGCTCGGTTCACTATTTCCCCCCGCACGGCGTCGCGCGTAGATTGACCGCATGTCCAGGCTGAAGTCAAAGATGCGCTTGGCCTTGAGTTCGTCGCAGGTATAACCCAGGATTGATTCCCAAGCCGGATTCAATTGCAAGAAGTAGCCGTCGAGGACGATGATACAGGCACTATGAGCTTTGAAGCGGGGTAGCGCAGACTTACGCGCAGTTCGCGTTAGTCTGCGGCTTTTCGTTCCATCGCATCATAACGAGGCGACGCTTCTCGTATTTAAGGCCGCGCCTTTCATCACGTCAACTCGATGGTTACGCGGCGCCCAAGCAATGCCGCCGCGCGCTGCAAGCTCGACAGCGTGATGTCGTTTTTCGGATCGAGCAGACGGTCAACCTGTGTCCGGCTCGTTTTGAGCAGCGCCGCCATCCGCGACTTGGATAGTCTGCCTCTCAAAATTGATGTAAGCTCTGGGGAGATACCGGGTGCAGGCGGGGGAGAATGAAGGCGCTTCGAGTGTATGCAGACACATCCGTTTTCGGCGGATACTTTGACGCCGAATTCGCGTCCGAAACGCGGCGGTTCTTCGACTTGGTGCGCGCCGGGCGGGTCAAGCTCCTGCTCAGCGAGGTCGTGGTGAGGGAACTCGCTGGTGCTCCGCCCCGAGTACGCGAATTGCTGACCTCCTTGCCCCACGGCGCCGTGGTGCCAGTGGCTTTGACGAACGCCGTCATTGATCTCCGCAATGCCTACTTGGCGGCGGGGATTCTTGATCCTCAGTGGACGGACGATGCGACTCATGTGGCTGCTGCGACCGTCGCCCGGGCAGACGCCATTGTCTCCTGGAACTTCAAACATATCGTGCGGATTGACAAGATGCGGGCTTATAATCAAGTCAATCTTCAGACGGGCTTCGGCTTGCTGTCGATTGTTTCCCCGCAGGAGGTACGTCTCGATGAAGCGACGTAGGCCGGCGAAGGGCTTT
This sequence comes from Terriglobia bacterium, assembly GCA_050010335.1. GTDB lineage: Bacteria > Acidobacteriota > Terriglobia > UBA7540 > UBA7540 > Bog-366. Next base: position 15,234 of record JBEKLF010000150.1, on the reverse strand, counting down.
GATAGTATCGCTTTCAAGCGCAAGGCGCAGGCGGAGATTTACGCAGAGATCAAAGGCCTCTCACCCAGGGAGGAAATCGCGTACTTCCGCCAACGCGCTGCTGTCGGCCCGCTCGGCAAATTGTGGAAGTCCCTCGAACGCGGCACGGAGGCCAAGGGCGGCTCCGAGACTCCGCCCGCCGGGACTGTCCAGCCTCAACTTGCTCTCAAATGAGTTCGCAGACAAGAAATCAACGAGCGTAGCGCGGACCTGTTCGGTAGGTCCGCGGCCTTTTGTGTCATTGCGGAAGGAGCCTGAAATCATTGGGAAGAACCGCGGACCTACCGAACAGGTCCGCGCTACGATCGCTCGAAAAGGTCGTCAACGGCTTAAGGGGTGAACTGATATCGGCTCATGCCTTGGGCTGTTCGGCCCGCCAAGCACGTTTTTTCTCTTCCATTTGGACGCGGACCTGGCCGGCGTCGATCAATTCTCCACGCTGGGCGGCAGCATACCCTTCATCGATTCTGGCGCGGCTCTCGGCAAGCCACGCGTCCCGGGCGCGGAGCAGTTCCAGCGCCTGTTGGATAACTTCATCGGGATTCTGGTAGGGGCCGGACCGTAGCGCTTCCGCAATCAGCCGCTCGTGTTCTGGCTGTAGGGTGATGGGCATGGGCAGTTCTCCTTCGACACTATCACCGTACTCCTGGTGTTGGCGGCAGTCAAGGTTCTGTGGTAGCCGTCGGCCACTGCCTTTCGCGCCATTTACGTGAGACAATAAGGCTAGCATGAATGAAGACGTCGCCTACGTTTTGATTGATGCGGAGCTGCGGAGACTCCTCGAATTGCCCTACTCCGAAATCAGCAACCTGGTTGGAGCACCCGAGACAAAGCAGGTTGTGGGCGACGACGGCAATTCCTACCAGCTAGAGGTTGAGGCGATCTGGGACATCAACGGGGACGAGGATGTCAGAGTCATTGTCTCTGTGGATGACGGCGGATGGAGAGCGTTGAAGCCGCTCACCCAAGACTTCGTCATGCGCCCTGATGGGTCGTATGTGGACGAATTCACGGGCGACGGAGGTTAGGCCTCATGGGATGAGCTTTCGCGCGGCCTGAATGGGAACGCACAGGTCTGCTGAGGTGGCCAGCGCCACAACCCTTCCGTCGGCATCAAGCAAAGGTGCGCCGGATTCACCCGGATCGGTCTGATGTTCCATTTTCAGAGTGTTCCCTTGAACCCCCACCTGAACAGTAAGAAGGCGCGGGGCGATTTGGGGTTGGCTCATGCCGAAGGGATAACTGCACAAAACCAGGTTGGGATTGGCGGCAGCGGTGGTCGCCGGGTCGGGTAAAGCCAGGGGTTGAAAGCCCGTCCCGGTTATTTGCAGGAGGGCCAGGTCTGACAAGCCTTCGGCGTGGAGGTGCAGCGTCGCCTTCTCGCCGGAGTCCGCATCCTGGTACTCCTGCTGGACCATTTCATCGGGGGGCATCTGGAGGATCTTTACGGATTGCTTTTCCGTGCTGAGCGCGGAGGGAAAGTTAGGCTGGCCGTCCGCCCCCATCACCTGCGCCCCCGCGGGCCAGGCATAGGTCTTCACACTTTCCTTAACCAGTTCCAGGTGTTGGTGTTCGATCAGGAAGTCCATTTGGGGATCGAATTTCCAGGGTTCGATCACGCGTTTGGTGGTCAGCAGCTTTCCATCCGCACTCACCAGGAAGCCGGTGCCGGATTGGGAAAACTGCTCCGACGCTTTGGATTTGGGATCGCGGACCGTGAATTCCGTGCATAACAGATAGAGGGCCGGTTTTACCTTTCCTCCCAAGGCCTCGTCCAGGCGCATTTTCGCTAGATGATCCTTCGCCATGCTAATGGCCGCGGTGGACGTCGGGTTGGCGAGGGTGTCCAGAATCGAATCCGCGGTCATTTTGAGGAGAGGGTTGCCCTGGAAGAGGTTCAGCGGGACCTGTTCATGCAAATCTACCGGGATGACGACCTGTTTGGCGCGCAGGGCCAGCTTCTCCAGAGAGTTCAGCTTGACCTCGACGAAGCTCTGGCCGGTGATTTGGATCGTGTCCTTGTCTACCATGTCGCGGACCGGCTTCATGGAATCGAGATCGGCAAAAACGATGGAGCATTTGAGGGGCGCAGGAAGATCGATGGTCTCTTTACTGGAAAGCTTGAACTCCTGGTCAAAGGTTTCGATATGGACGGGAATGCCGTTTATCCGCACATCTTGAAAATACATGTGCTCGACCGTGGCGGCGCGATCGACGGGCTTGATGCTGACGCTGAGACCCAGTAAAAGGCGGTCAAAGTTAATATCCCGGAAGGAGAGACTCTTGTAGACCCCGGGGTTGGGCGCCGGTTGGCCTCCCTTCGCGGGAAGTTGATAGATTTTTGCACCGCGAATTGCCTCCGGGACCTGGCTGCCGGGTTGGGCTTGGGCGGTCAGCCCCGGCGCGGAAAGAACGTACAGGATCAGAACGGCGAGGGTAGGAAACCCCCAACGCGCGAGATGGGATGGCGGCAAAAACATTTTATGTGGACTCCTGGGGATGAACCCTGATGATGCCTTTGACCGACCCAAAAACTCAGCACAATTTCTATTGCCCCTAGGAACCCAGATCTTTCCAAAGTATCTCATGGAGTTCCACGGGAGTCTCCTTGCCTTTCACGCGGATGGGATCCAGCCGTTGTGCCGGTATTCTGCCGTTCAGTTGCATGTAAGTAGAATCGGAAACCAGGATTTGACCTGGGGCGGCATTCGCACACAATCGCGAGGCCAAGTTGACCGCATCGCCGATGACAGTGTAATCCATGCGCTTGGAGGAGCCGATGTTTCCTGCTGTCACCGGGCCCGTATTCACCCCCACACCCATCCGCAGCGGTGGCTGGCCCCGGCTTTCCCAATCGCGATTGAGAGCCACCAGCGAGCGCTGCATTTCCATGGCGCTCTTGGTGGCGCGTAAAGCGTCATCGGGTTTGGGAATGGGAGCTCCGTAAACCGCCATGATTCCATCACCGAGGTACTTGTCGAGCGTCCCACCGCTGTCAAAAACGATGTCGGTCATTTCCGAGAAGTATTCATTCAGCAATTCCACCACGGCATGGGGTTCCATATGTTCGGACATCCGGGTGAAGCCGCGAATGTCGGAAAACAAAATCGTAACGGTTTGGTTTTCCCCTCCCAGGTGAACTTCATCCGGGTTGGCCAGAATTTTTTCGACGATGTTGGAGCTGAGGAAGCGCTCCAGCGCCTGGCGTTCCACGGTGCGACGGGTCAGTTCCTCATGCGAGCGCACATTGTCAAAACTGATGGCCGCCTCAGCGGCGACCACGGAAAAAATTCCCAATTCTTCTTGGGAAAAGGCGTAAGGCTTGCTCAGGCAATCCACGTAAAAGATTCCGAATACGATGTCTTTACTAATCAACGGCGCGCACATGGCGGAGCGGATACCGGACATGCGCAGGCTCTGGCTGGAGGAAAACCGTTCGTCGGTGCCCACGTCATAAATCAACAGGGGCACGCGGTCGTGCATGAGCTTTTCCGTTACCGTGGTGGAAAGGGCGACGCCGCGCGCTTCTTTTTTCCGGCGTTCGTCCTTGTAGAGGAGGACGGCGGGCTTGAAGCCTTTCTTGTCGTCGCGGAGCATGACGAATCCCCGCTCGACGTTGTCCATTTGAAAAACCAGTTCCATGACCCGGTGCATGATTTCGTCGGGAGTAAGAACGGCGGAGAGCGTTTTGCCGACCGCCAGGAGCAATTTCAGGAGTTTGTTTTCCTTCTCCAGGACCTTTACCCGCTCCTCAATCGGCACCTCCGCGACGGGAACCGTAGGGGGGGAGAGCCGCAGGGCCGTGCTGATGTCCTCCAATCCTTTGACATCGGCTAAAGATCCGCTACCGGATTCGATGTGCAAGGCGCCCGTGGGGGTCGATTCATACTTCAACTCGAACATGCCGATCGCGATGCGGTCCTTGTCCTTGAGCCGGTGCTCCTGAATCTGCACGTTGTTGACGAAGGTCCCATTCATGCTCCCCAAATCGTTCAGCAGCGTGGTATCGCCGGGGAGCACGGTGATGCGCACATGGTGGCGCGACACACTGGGATGACGCAGCACCAGATCATTCGTATCCGCCCGCCCCACGCTAATTGTAGGGCTGGTAATTTCGAAGATCTGGGTCTGGGCCGAGGAATCGGTGATGACGAATCGAGCCATGAAGAAAGCTTCGCTTACTACTGCTCAAGGGACGTCCCCCATCATTGCGCGGCTAGTTGAACATTAACGGGGGTTGTCGCGTTCTGTGAAACTGTAATTTGCTGTTGTTGCGGCTGGTATCCGGGCAGCGAAACAGCAAGGGTGTGAGTCCCGACGGTCAAACGAAAAGACGTCGGAGTCTGCCCACTGATGCGCGCTCCATCCGCCAGCACTGCGGCGCCGGGCGGTGTGGTCCGGACTTCCACAATCCCTGTGGCGATAGCCTCACCCAGAGTGACGGTTATCCTGTGGATGCCGCTGGTCAACTTGTACACCGTGTCCTCAGGCTCCGCCCCCGGCTGCTTCACCGCATAAGTGTGATTCCCGATCGGCAGATTCGCATGAACAGGGCTCAGCCCATAGGATTTTCCGTCAATGAGCACTTCGAAGCCCTTGGGCACGGTAACAATGTCAAGTTCCGCGGTGGGGGCGGAAAGGTTACCCACCAAGCTGAGGGTCTGCCCGCCTACAACCGTCACACTCTGTTGGAAACTGTCGTAACCGTCCATGGAAATCACAACGTTGTGTGGACCGGCAGAAAGGCCGGAGATGGTATAGGGCGTCACCCAGGCTGGATCGGAATTGTTATCAATGGAAATCTTCGCCCCAGTCACGTTCGCGCTCACCGTCAGTTGCCCCTGCCCCACCGGCTTCGGCTCAGGGGGCGTATTAGTCGTCTGCGATGTTGAGAGGTTACCCTGCACACTGATGGTCTTGCCGCTTTCCACCCTCACGCTCTGTTTGTAGTCCCCGTAACCCCCATCGGAAATTGTAACGGTGTGAGTTCCGGCAGAGAGGTTCGGAATGGTATAGGGCGTCAACCAACTGGGATCGGTCTTACCATCAACAGAAATCTTTGCCCCCTTCACGTTCGCGCTCACTGCCAGTTGCCCCACGCTCGCCGTATTCCCCCCGGTCGCGCCATGTCCCGCGGGTGTCGTAGGGGTCGAGGGCGCCACGACAACCTGCGGGGTCGGCTGGGTCAACTGGGGTTGGGGTTTCGGCCGCAACATGAAGTAGCTGACAATGCCCAGGATCGCCACCACCACGAGCGCACCCAGAACCCAGGCAACCTGCGGGATTGATTTCTCGCGGGGCGGGGCCAGAGGAATCTCGTGGATATTGAGCGAGCTTGCAATCGGCGCATCACCGATGGCGCTGGGAGTGACTTCCGGCGGCGGGGCTGGAGGTTCCGCCTCTGGAGCCCAGGGCAGTGGTGCGGGTTCGACACCTTCCGCTGGAAATGGGGATGCTTTCAGAACCCCCGAGCCTTGGCCTGTCGCGGCGCCGCCCAGGCTCTCATAGCTCCCCAGATCTTGCGCCGCAGGAGCCACCGGCAGCGGAGCGGCTTCGGCGCCTTCCGCTCGAACCGGAGATGCTTTCATACGTAACGTGCCTGGACCTGTCACTACGCCGCCCAGGTTCCTATAATTCCTCAGATCTTGCGCTAACTCGCCGCAAGTCTGATAACGTTCATCCACACTCTTGGCGAGCGCCTTGGTGATGACATAGCTCAAGCCCGCCGGGATCGATGCGTCCAATTCGCGCGGCGGGATGGGATTCTCATTGATAATCTTGTAGATCACCGTCGTAATGTTCTGGCCCCCGAAAGGCTTCTCCCCGGTCACCAGTTCGTAAAGGATGACGCCCAGAGCGAAAATGTCAGATCGGCCGTCAATTTGGCGGCCTTTAACCTGCTCCGGCGACATGTAATTCGGCGTCCCCAAGACTTGGCCCACCTGCGTCATGCCCAGGGCCATCATCTTGGCTATGCCGAAGTCGGTCACTTTCACGAGGCCGCTTTGCAATATCATGATGTTAGCGGGCTTGATGTCACGGTGCACGATCTTGTTTTGGTGAGCATGATCAAGAGCACTGCAAACCTGGTCATAAATGGGCAAAATGGTTTCGATGGAAAGGACTGTCTGTTCCTGCACGATTTGTTCGAGAGACTTGCCCTCTAGATACTCCATGGCGAGATAGAGGACGCCATTTTCCTCGCCGAAATCGTAGACCGTGATGATATTGGGATGATTGAGAATACCGGCTGCCTGTGCCTCGCGCTGGAAGCGCGCCTTATACTCCTGAAACTCCTGGCGCGAGACACCTTCAGGAAGCATTGTCTTGATGGCCACGGTGCGGCCAATGATGGGGTCATGCGCTTTATACACCACCCCCATTGAACCCCGGCCCAATTCACCGTCAATCTGATATCGCCCAGCCTTCGTTAGAGCTTCGGCCACAATGCCTCGCCTTCCCGCTTCGGGTCGTACCCCTCAGTTTTCGGGAGCCATTCCACCTGTTTTTGATCCTTGACCGTCACCACGCGCTGGCGTAAGCGGCTTCAGAAACAAAGTTTTATCAGCAAGGCCAAGGGTAACTCAAGAGGCGATACAAGTCAACTTCTCCCGAGGTTTCTCCCGAGGGACCGCGGGCATCCTGCCCGCATTGGCACTGGTCCCCGACCTGCTCGAGGTCCAACCTTAGCGGATCGACCTCCGTTCTGTCCGCCAGGAAGTGCCTCCCGCCTTCGCTGAAGGTGGACCCTCGTGCAAGTTCTGTCTTGCGTTGTGACCATTCCCTATGTATAAATCGCATCATTGGATGGGGTAGGCCCAGGGAGCGCCCGGGAGCTCTTCCTCGTCATCTGTCCGAACAAACTACGTTCGAGGTGGACCGTGAGAAACCGAGCCATGAGCACTCCCTTCTCTTCCACGCAGGCAATCCGCTTTCCTTCCCGACTGCGGCCTCGTCGTGCTTGGATCGTTCTTTGTGCCACGAGCCTTGTGGCCACCTTCGGGATCTCCAGGCCTGCCTATTCCCAGGCAGATGCGCCGAACACGCTGGGGAGCGGTACAAAGCTCTATGTCCGGCTGGTGACCGCCGTAAGCACCAAGAGTTCACACCTCAACCAGACCGTGACGGCCCAGGTGGTGCGGGAGGCCACAGGCGGCCAGGGCGTACTGGTTCCGATTGGAGCGATAGTGTCCGGAAAGATCGAAAAGCTAATCCCCTCATCGGAACCCGCCGACCACGCGCGCCTTCTGATCCGGTTCACCGAATTGGCCATACCCAGTCATCTCCCCCTTAGCTTGACCGTGCATCTCACGGAAGTGGAGAACGCGCGGGAAACGGTCCTTGCGGATGGGACGATTCAAGGCGTTCTCGAAAAGGATGCGCCGATTGGGCGCGTGGACGGGATGTTGGACAAATTAGGATCAACGGGCAGCGAAATGGAAAAGATAGGGGGCAAGACCTTTGGCAAGCCGGATACCTCCATTGACTATCCCGCGGGTACGGATCTGGATTTGGCGTTGGATCAACCCCTCGCCGTGGATTCCACCTCGCCGGCGGCAGCGGCGACGCAAATCTCACCAGCTTCGGCGGACGCTGTCCAGAAACTGCTAGCCGATGCGCCAAATCGGTGCGCGAGCAAGACAAAGAAGCCTGGGGATCCGCTCAATCTGGTCGTCATCGGGAGTTCCGACCAGATTCTCAACGCCTATAAGCAAGCCGGGTGGATTGAGCCTAATAAACTAAACAGGAAGTCGGGGGTGGGAACGGCACGCGCCGTATGGGACGGCCAAGGTTATGGGCAAGCTCCTGTCTCAGACCTCTACCTTTACGGCCACATGGAGGACTTTGCCTTCGAGAAAATGCTGAATACATTCCTGAAGCGTCACCACCTGCGGCTGTGGAAGACCACGGCGACGACCGCCGATGGCCGCCCAATCTGGCTGGGTGCCTCGACGCACGATGCGGGTCTGGATGTGCACATCGGTGTGATCTCCCACGCCATCGATCCCAACCTGGATTTGGAACGAGCCAAAGTCGGGGCCGACCTGATCGCGGGTGGCCAGGTTGCTGCCGAACAACTCGTTACCCGCCCCAATCCTCTCTCCGAAGGAAAGACGGCGACGGGAGCAACTTGGAAAACTGATGGTCAGTTGCTGGTGATTGAACTGAAAACTACCGGCGCCATGTGAAGGCCCGAAATAAGCATTTTGGATTTCCGATTTTGGATTTTGGATTAAGATCCTCCCCTGCCCGTCATCTCCTGTCTGAGCGGTTACCTATTAGCCATCAGCGTTCTGTAGTTGCTCGAGCTGCTCGCTGACCGTTCGCTGCTCACCGCTGAACTTTCCAATCCCAAATCCAAAAGCGAAAATCCAAAATGGATTGACGCCCTTTGAGCGCCCGATGTATGTTTCCATGCGGGGGACCCATCCTCTGTTCGCTCCAGGTCTTCGCTTTGTGCGCGAGGTCAACCATGGCATCGACTCCAGCTTCCCCGACCGCGGCTGCCCCGCGCGTCGCCGGCAAGATCATCGACACGGTAGTAAAGGTATCCGTGGATGCCACGCGCCCTTTGCCTATGGTGTGCGCGCTGTACGCCGTGGAAAACTCCGAAGGAGTCTGGCTCTGCGCGTATTACGGAGCCAACCGCAGCGTCTTCGACTACCTTCCCCAAAAGGACGCGGAAATCGACGAAGCCAAACTGGGCATCGCCTTTCTTCACAAGGTCTTCATTCCCAAAGACCACTACCAGCCCGCGCAGTGGGAGCAATTCAAGAAAGAACGATTCATGGCTTACGGCGCGCACGGCGAATAAGCCCCGGGGGTTTTTCCCGTCACCACTTCTCAGCTTTACACTTTGCACCTTCGCGCGACTTTTCTGTTATACTCGGCGTCAGACCCGGCTCTTTTTGTGGTCTTGAAGAGCTGCAAAGTTGTCGCCATTGGTCAGGCATTCCTAATTGAACAATTCTGGCCGCAGGCAGAGTAGGGTTCCACGTGGGCCAGTAAAAACAGGAGGTACCGGCATATGAGTTCTTTTAAGAGAACAAGCATGTTTTTGGTGCTGGCCTTGGCGGTCGCCGCGAGTGCCTGGGCGCAGAGGGGCGGAAGAGGCGGAATGGGCATGATGGGCTCGTTGCCCAAGATGCCTGGACTAAGCAACCCAGTGGTCGGCTCGGGCGCCGAGTATCAGATGACCACAAAAGGCAAGGACATGGACGTGGCCTGGGCGATCGTTGGCAAGGAGGATGTAAGCGGTAATCCCGGCATTTGGATAGAGACACGAATGCAAAGCCCAGACGTGGGTGGGGAGATGGTCTCGAAGATGCTGATGGTCACCACAGGTCCCGAAGCCGGCATGAAGCGCATGATCATGCAGCAGCCCGGACAGCCCCCCATGGAAATGACCGGCATGATGATGGGACTGATGAAGGGGGGCCAAGCCCAACCCTCCAGTTCCGGAGGCAAAGCAGAATACGGCGAACTGGTGGGCACGGAAACCATCACCGTCCCCGCAGGCACCTACGCGTGTCAACACTATCGCAAGCAGGAGAAGAGTGGCCCTGTCGACTACTGGGTTTCGGACCAAATCACGCCTTACGCCATGGCGAAGATGACCGGTCCGGACGTGACCATGGTGTTAAAGAAAACCCTGACCGACGAAACTACCCATATCAAGGGCGAACCACAGAAGTTTCAGTTGCCGCAGATCCCACATTAGTAGGCTACAAATTACTTTCGTCACGGCAGCGCGGGCCGGGATTTCCGGCCGCGCTGCACTGGCTCATCCTTCGCCCATCCAGGCGCCATAGGGTTTGAGGGCCTCAACGTTGTCGCACACGGCCTTGATGGCGGCGGTGATGGGCACTGCCAAAACCAAGCCGAACCCTCCCCACAGCCAGGACCAGAACATCATGGCAATGGTCACCGAGAGCGCGTTCAGATTAACGCGCTGGCCCACCAGCTTGGGCGTGAGGACGTTTACGGCCACGAAGTGGACCACGGTGACGGCGACGCCGATCACGATGAAGGGGCCGGTGGTGTCGTATTGCATCAGCGCAACAAGCAAGGGAGGAAGGATCCCCAGCGCCACGCCGATATAGGGAACCAGGCTTAGAAGCGCGGCAAGGGGTCCCATCAACAACGCATATTGGAGATGGATGAGGGCGAAAACGGGTGTGATAATGCAGGCGGAAATGAGCCCGACGAGTAAATTTCCCACCACAAATTGACGCAGCATGCGGGCGATGGCATGGATCACATCTTCGGCCTGCTGGCGCCGTTTAATATGGAAAAGATTCAGCGACGCCGCCCACAAATGGTTCTTCGAGGTGAGCATGAAAAACACCAGGAAAGGAATGAACATCACGGTGACGGTAAAGGCGTAAACCGAGCCGATGCCACGCAGCAGGAATTGTTCGTAGCGCGATTCCTGCTGCAACCGCACGGTGGGCATGTTCACCTCCGGGGAAGCCGGCATAATGGTCTGCGTGCTCTGCTGGAGGGTGTGCGCCGTCACCTGAAGGTGCGCGGTGATTTGTTTCAGCCTCTCGAGCAGCTTGGGCATCGCCTCCACAAAAGCCTGCGCGCGATCGTAGATCACGTAGATGAGCAGGTACGCGGCGGCAAGCATCAGCAGCACCATGATGAGCGAGGCCAACCAGCGCGGAATTCGAAAAGTCTCCATCACTTTGACTCCGGGGTCCAGGACCGATGCAATCAGGATGGAGCAGATCAGAGTGATGACCACGGAACTGGCGTAGTAGATGCAGCCAAAAAGAACGGCAATGGCGATGATTTTGACACTGGCCGAGGCGGATGCTGCGGAGGAAGACTCAGAATGGGTTTCAGACATGAGGTGCCTCGAAAGGGATTCTAGCTTGCCGCGCCATGAATTGCCAGAGAAGAGGAGCAGGGAAGCGGAGCGCGGACCTGTTTTTTAGGTCCGCGGCTTTTCCGCGGCAATCTTGAATCGAGTAGGGGAACGCTCGCGGGCAGCAAGAGCTTCCCTGGGGCACTCGGCGAGTTGCATAGTATAATAGCGGTTTTGAATTTCCGCGGCTCAACCTGTTTTTCTTTGGGGTGAAATATCCAGGAGGGAAGGCGACGAAACGCTCGGTCGCCTCAAGGACGGCATGAAATTTTCGCGTCGCAATTTGCTGGGTTCTTCCGCAATACTTTTGGGATCGGAAATCCTTGATGCTCTCAATACGCCCCTGTGGCGATGGACAGGAATACCCGTGCTTCAGGCTACGACCGCGCCTCATCCGGAAGCGCCCATCCCCGTTACCTTCGTGGACGTGGCAAAAGAAGCCGGCCTCAACGTTCCCAACGTGTGGGGTGGGGTCAAGCACAAGAAATACATCATTGAAGCCAAGGGCAGCGGGGTGGCCTTCTTCGATTACGACCAGGACGGCTGGATAGACATTTACCTGACCAACGGCGTCCGCATGGAAGGCGAAGAACCCTATCCCGACGGCAAGTCCCCCATTCAGCACCTCCTGAAGAACAACCGCGACGGCACGTTTACCGACGTGACGGAAAAAGCCGGACTGGCCCGCACCGGATGGGGCACGGGCGTCTGCGTGGGCGACTATGACAATGACGGCTGGGACGACCTCTTCTGTGGCTATTGGGGTCACAACGTCTTGTGGCACAACAACGGCGACGGAACGTTTACGGACGTGACCAAGCAAGCGGGGTTGTGGGAAGACCGCATCCGGTGGGGATCCGGGTGCACATGGATCGATTACGACCGCGACGGATTCCTTGACCTGTTCGTGTGTAACTACATCGAACTGGACGTTGCGAAGGTGCCGGTGCCGGGGCAGACCGGATATTGCCAGTGGAAGGGCATTCCCACCATGTGCGGCCCGCGTGGCTTGCCAGGCGGTACGAATATCCTCTACCACAACAAAGGCGACGGAACGTTCACCGACGTTTCCGAGAAGGCGGGCATCCTGAAGCCGGGAGCGCGCTACTCCATCACCGCTGTCTCCTACGATTTCGATAACGACGGCTGGCCCGATATCTACGTGGCGGTGGACTCCGAGCCCAGCATTCTGTTTCACAACAAACACGATGGGACGTTTGAAGACATCGCGGTCATGGCCGGCTGCGCATACAATGAGGACGGGCAGGAGCAGGCCGGCATGGGCGTCGGCGTGGCTGACTACGACGGCGACGGCTGGCTCGACATTTTCAAGACTAATTTCTCCGACGATACCCCAGATTTGTATCACAATAACCAGGACGGGACGTTCACCGATGTGACCTTTGTGGCGGGCTTGGGCGTCAACACCCAATATGTCTGCTGGGGCGCTGGCTTCGTGGACTACGACAACGATGGGTGGGCCGACATTTTCCATGTCACCGGCCACGTTTACCCGGAAATCGTGGAGTACCACCTGGACGCGAAATTTGTTTCTCCCCGGATCGTCTATCGCAACCTCGGCAATAGCAAGTTTAAGGACGTTTCCAAAGACATGGGCCCAGGCGTGGCAGCAGAATTTGCCAGCCGTGGCTGCGCGTTTGGCGACTTCGATAACGACGGCGATATCGACGTGCTGATCCTGAACATGAACGACTACCCCTCGCTCCTGCGCAACGACGGCGGCAACAAGAACAATTGGATCACCATCAAATTGCTCGGCACCCAGTGCAACCGCACGGCCATCGGGACGCGCGTGCGCGTGGTGACGGGAAAACATGCGCAAATCGACGAGGTTCATACGGGCACCAGCGTCATGTCGCAGAGCGACCTGCGCCTCCATTTCGGTCTCGGATCCTCTCCGCAGGTGGATTTGATCGAGGTGAAGTGGCCCACCACCCAGAAGGTGGAGAAATTCACCAATATCCCCGCGAACCAGTTCCTCACCATCAAGGAAGGCGCGGGAATCATCAAGCGCGATCAGCCCAGTACCGCCGCGAAGCCCATCAAGGAAGGCGCGGGGATCATCAAGGTTGATAAGCCCAACCTCGCCGCCAAGCCGTGACGACTTACGACCATTTTCGGCCTGGAAGCGCGCTCGATTGCCGTCGATTATCGCTGGTTGGGGTGCATTTTCGTGCAAAAAAGCAGGTTTCGTCGCTGGACATTCTGTCGCCCGGCCTTGTGTTTTCATAGATATAGTCGGATCATTCTTCATTTTTAACATCTTTTTTGAGTCAGCGCCTCGCCGGCCTCAGTTTAACTTACCTACTTTCAATGACTTAGAATTTCGCTGAGGCCGTCGAATTTCTCCCGAATCTCTGCTAACCAACTTTCTTTTCATAAATATAGTCGCCTCAGTCGCCGCATTCGTCATTTTCCGCCTACCTTAGTCTAACCACAATACTGTTCACTTAACGATTTTGATGCCTTTTGCGATTTCAATCCGAACATGCAAACGAGCCCCTCGGGGCCGAAGCGGGAAGTTGCTCATCTTGCGCTTCACCCCGCGCGGGTTGCGGCGTCCTCGGCTGGAGACGACCCGTTCCTGCAAGATTTCCGCCAGCACGGCGTTATGGAACGCCGGTTTCGCCCGAGGGGGGAGTAGCGCTGTAGACGGGCAGTTTGCGGCGAATTACCCGCACGGCATGGACGAAAGAGAGCTGGTCGGGATCCTCGCCCGCTTGCAGCGCCGCCGCATGCATCAGTCCCCGGACGGCAAAGTGCGCCAACAAGAGCCCGTAGAATTCTTGCCGTACCAAGTCGGGCGTCTTGCTGCGCAGGACGATCTTCGCTCCCCGCAGGTGGGTCTTCAATTCGCTCAGAGTGGTCTCAATTTCCCAGCGCTCATGATAGAGAACCGCCAATTCCTCCGCCGGTCCCTGCGTCGGGTCAAGGATCGTCGTCACCAGCCGGTAGATCGGTTCGGCATCGGCGATGCCCTCCAAGCGATAGTCGATCACGCGCACCACCACGCCGTTGGTTTGACGCCGCCAGTCGCGCTCCGAGGCATAGATGCGGCTCAAGTAGGAGCCATCGGGCAGGCGCTGCTCCACCCGCAGGCGCAGATTCTTTTTCACCCGCCAGAGCAGATCGGCCCCGCTGGCGCGCCCCCGATTCCACAGGGCAAAACCGAAAAAGTTCCGGTCCGCCAAGCACAGCATCCCCTTCTGCAAACTGCCGAGCACCTCGTGGGCAAGCGTGACTTCCCCCGTCGCGTAGTCGGCCAGGCGCGTCCCAAACAATACATGCGTGCCATTCTCCACCAGCGCCACGAAGCGAATCTGGGGGTAAGCACTCGCCCCGCGACTCGCCGCCGGACGACCGAAGGCCCGCTCGTTCTCTTTCTCGTCCGCCACGTCCAAGGTGCTGCCATCCAAACTCACCAGACGCCAGCGCCGGTACCAAGCCCCCCGCGTGGCTTCCACGGCGACGGGCTTCACCACCTCGTTGTGCAGTTGGCTCAGGACCTCCCAGCCCAGCCGGGTGCGCGCCTGCGAAATGCCCGACTTGCCCGTCACCGGCACCGCCTCCTGTCCCGGCCCCCGCAGCCAACTCAGGCCCTCCAGCAAACAGCGCAGCACCTCGCGATAGGAAACCTGCATGAACAACGCCAAGGCGATGACATAGTACACCACCACGTGCGCGGGCAAGCCGCGCTGCCGCTGACTCCCCTTGCCCTGCGCCGCCAGTACGCCGTGCACCTGACGCAAGGGGAAAGTCTTGGTTAATACCCCAAGACTGATGTAGTCGGTAAGGCGCGTTCCTTGCGGAAGTCCAGCCATCGTTCGGGCCATCGACAGTCCTCCTCTCAATTTAATGCGAGGAGAATACCATATTCTTCATTAAGTGAACAGTATTTGGTTAATAATTAAGAGTGGTCCGGATGAGTTATTGAAAACAAAGGGCTAAGTTATAAACATTTTGTCATATCCTGATGAATTTATGAAAACAAAGGACTTAATATCAAATACCGATGAGTTTATGATAATAAAAGAGATAGGTCGTTCTTAGACCTCCAAAGCACCCCGAAATACCGCTAAATCCGGTCTAGGCCAATAACTTACAGAAAACAAATAGGTTGCTCGATGAGCGTTCTGCTTACCCTGATGAGTTGTTGAAACAAAATGGGTTAATGAAGGTGTTAGCCCAACTTCGCCACTCATAGGCCTAATTTTCGCCCGTTCCGAAAGGTAAGGCTTTTATTTTGAGCGGGCCCTTTCCATGATCGGAAAATAGTGACGAACTGTACTAAACATTTAGCT
>JBEKLF010000149.1:0-20937 GCA_050010335.1 Terriglobia bacterium | reverse complement strand
AGCTAAATGTTTAGTACAGTTCGTCACTATTTTCCGATCATGGAAAGGGCCCGCTCAAAATAAAAGCCTTACCTTTCGGAACGGGCGAAAATTAGGCCTATGAGTGGCGAAGTTGGGTTAGACCGGGTGTTGGTTTTTGAGTGGGGATTGGGAGGAGCCCGGTATGAAGTGGAAGATCCCAAGAAACTCCGGCGGCGGGCGGAACTGTGGGCCACCGGGGGAAGGATTCGACTGTGTATCGAGGCCCGAAAAGTGGAAGCCCAGCCTGGGGATCTGCCTTTGTTCCCCCAGCAAAGTGACTATGTTGCCCAGTGGGAGACGGACCCTCCCCCCGCGACAGACAAATCATTCCGGCAAACCCTGCGAGCTTATGCCGATGACCTATTCCCTGGCTTGACTGAGGTTTTTCGGGAGGTGAGGGATAAGTGGCAATTCAGAACTTGTGAGCGGAAGGGTTTGCGCTCAGACCGTCAAGCCTATAAGCGAATCCCGTAAATGAGGGAGCCGGGAGCGGAGAGTGGCGTCCCGGATCGTTCTTTGCAACCGTGCACCTTGCCAAGGGTGGCGCGTACATTGACTTCTATTTGTGCGCCACCCCTTTCGGGCGGCGACAGGGCGAGGATGGCCATGCCGCCCGAAAGAACTTGACAGAAGTGCGGGCCGGAGGAGAAGATTAATTTCTACGCCTTAGATGATAACCGCCTGGCGCTTCCAAGCGCTCTCGGGATTATTCACCGTCCGCAGGGCCCTGTTTACGGTGTATGACTGAGGTGGATTGTGCATACCCGAATACATGATATGAGGTGAACGCATGCTGACGGTTTCCGAAATCAGGGGTATGTTATCGCAACGCCTTTCCGGCAGTTGGGCATATGTTCCGCTTCGGACCCTCTATCGAAGCGTCCGTGACCCTGGCTATCTTCGTATCAAAAGGAGCATGCGCAACTTCTACCGACAGTTCGTGGGGCAGGGTGACCTGGTCTTCGACATAGGCGCCAACATCGGCGATTACACCGAAGCATTCATGAGCCTGGGGGCGCGAGTTGTGGCGGTGGAACCAATCCCCGAGTGTTGCCAAAAGATCCGATATCTGAATCGCGAGAATCGGCTTACCGTCCGGTGCGAAGCCGTGGGCGATCAACAAGGCCAGTGCGTTTTGCACCTTGGTAGCTACAGCACGCATTCGTCGTTCTCCGAAGATTGGATGGAGAAAGCCGCTCAAAAAGTGCCGTTTATTAAATGGAGCGGGGAGCTTATCGCTAACGTGAACACCCTCGACCAAATCCAGCATGAGCACGGAACCCCCCAGTATATAAAGATTGATGTCGAGGGATACGAATTGAAAGTTCTGCGCGGAATGTCTTTCCGCCCGCGCGTGATGAGTTTCGAGTTCCACACCTTCACGCCGGATCTCACCCGGGACTGTGTCCAACTTCCAGTTTTTGATTCCGGCTGTACGTTCAACGTCGCATTTGACGGAACCTGGAAATTAGCATGGCCGGAGTGGCGCGAAAAGGGCGAGGTACTTCAGTATGTCTTAAGCCTGCCCTCTGACGACCGCTTCGGCGATATCTACGTAAGGTTCAAGGAATAGCTCACCTGATCCCAAAGGGGTTGAATTATGACACGTCATGGACAAGGGCGGGAAACCACTCCTCATGGAATGGCCATCCTGGCCATGAGTTCACACGGGCCGGATGCCCGTGCCACTCGGCCGCATTGGGCAAAGGCGCGGCTGGTCGCGGCCCTGCTGGCAGTAGTGAGCGGGGTGGCCTGTGGGGGCGGGGGCGGAGTCTCTACCCATGTGCAGACCCAGTCGCAGCCTTCGGTGCAGGTTTCCCCCGGCAGCCTGACGTTTGGGAATCTCGTGGTGGGGGTCACGAGTGCGTCGCAAACCGTGACCTTGCTGAATGCCGGGAGCGCGACGATCAACATTACGGCGGTGAGCGTCACCGGCGACTTCTCGCAAACCAACAACTGCTCAAGCACCGTGGCATCCGGCTCCAACTGCACTTTTCTGGTCTATTTTACGCCGACCCAGACGGGGGCGCGCACGGGGACTTTGTCGATCACCTCCTCAGCCTCGAGCGGCGCGCAGACGGTCAGTCTGAGCGGCACGGGGGTTGGTTTAACGGCGCAGGTATCCCCTGCCAGCCTGACCTTCGCGGCGCAATTGGTGGGAACGGCCAGCACGGCACAAAACCTGGTCCTGGCGAATATCGGGACTACGCCGTTCAACTTCACCGGGGTGAATGTCAGTGGCGATTTCTCGCAAACCAGCAACTGTCCGGCCACCTTGGCAGCCGGTTCGAGCTGCACCTTTCAGGTGGTTTTCACGCCGACGGCGACGGGGACGCGCAGGGGGATATTGTCAATCACCACCACGGCCTCCAACACGTTACCGGATGTCAATCTGACGGGTACCGGGATTAGCAATTCGGCGCAAGTTTCCCCCGGCAGCCTGACGTTCGTCAATCAGACCGTGGGGACAACGAGCGTGTCGCAGCCGGTCGCGCTGAGCAACTCCGGTTTTGGCGTGCTTACCATCGCCAGCATCGCCGCGAGCGCCAACTTCGGTGAGACCAACAACTGCGGGGGCAGTGTGGCGGCCAACGGCTCCTGCACGATCAATGTGACCTTCTCACCCACGGCCAGCGGCCCGCTCACGGGCACCCTGACCGTCACTGACAATAGTGGTGGGGTGGCCGGGAGCACGCAAAAGGTGAGTTTGCAGGGGACCGGCACCGTTGCCACCGCGAGCTTTTCCGCTCTGGTTTTGGGTTTCCCCAACCAAGCCCCAGCCACAACGAGCGCACCCATGACGGAGACCGTGACCAACACGGGGACGGTCAATCTTGCCATTTCGACCGTCACGATTGGCGGCTCGAATCCCAGCGACTTTGCCAAGAGCGCCGATACCTGCACGGGCGCCACGCTGACCCCCACGAGCACTTGCACGGTCAACGTGACGTTTACACCCTCCGCTTCGGGGAGCTTTAGCGCCTCCGTGATTTTCACCGACAACGCCGGCGGCAGCCCTCAGACAGTTAGTTTGACCGGAACCGGGATAGGGCCGGTGGCGACCTTCTCCGCCTCCGCCTTATCTTTCACCAACCAGGCCGTGAACACGACAAGCGCACCGCAGACGGAGACCGTCACCAGCAGCGGCACGACCAGCCTCCCCATCACGGGAGTCACACTCAGCGGCGCCAATGAAGCCGACTTTGCCAAGAGCGCTGACACTTGCACGGGAGCCACATTGACCCCCACCAACACCTGCACGGTCAGCGTGACGTTCACGCCGTCCGCCACGGGGACCGAAACTGCCTCACTGAATTTCGCCGACAACGCCAGCGGAAGTCCGCAGGTGGTCACTTTGACGGGGAATCCTCTGCCGGGGGTCTACACCCAGCGCTATGACAACAGCCGATCCGGCGCGAACACGCAGGAAGTGATCTTGACCCCCTCCAATGTGAACGTGAACCAATTCGGCAAACTGTTCGCGCTGCCGGTGGATGGCCAGGTATACGCTCAGCCGCTTTACGTACAAAACGTCACAATTCCGGGCCAGGGTGTGCACAACGTGGTTTACGTGGCAACGCAAAACGACAGCGTCTATGCCTTTGACGCTGACGGCCAATCCACCACCCCTCTCTGGCATTCGAGCTTCACGTCGGCCACTATCACGCCGGTCCCCAGTTCAGATACCAATCCCCCCGGGACGGCGGACATCTCGCCGATCATCGGCATCACCTCGACCCCGGTCATCGACCCGGTGGGCGGCACCCTCTATGTCACGGCCAAGACGCGGGAACCGCTGGGCTCGAACTCCTGCTCATCCAACGGCTCGTACAACTATTGCTACCGCCTCCACGCGCTGGACACTACCACGGGGGCGGAAAAATTCGGCGGCCCCGTGATTATTTCGGCCAGCGTTCCTGGCACCGGGTATGACAACGTCAATGGCACCGTGACCTTTCTAGCTTTGTGGCAACTGCAACGCCCGGGACTTCTTCTGCTGAATGGGACGGTCTACATTGGTTTCGGATCCCACGGCGACATTGATCCCTGGCACGGCTGGTTGATGGCTTATAACGCTACAACCCTTCAGCAGGAGGCGGTCTTTTGTACCACGCCCAACCTCCCGGTGGGTGGGGTGGCTGGGACTGGGGGGAGGGGGTCCATTTGGCAAGGTGGCGGAGGCATCTCCGTGGACTCGGACGTGCCACCAAATTTATACATCGTCACCGCCAATGGCGATTTCGACGTCTTCCAGGGGGGAGTCGATTACGGCGACTCTGTGCTCAGAATGCAGCTCGTCGAGACTACGCCCGGCCAGTACCAGTTCCAGGTTTTGGATTACTTTAGTCCTGCCAACTCAGCCGTATTGGATGAAGGCGATCTTGACCTCGGGTCGTCCCCGGCCTTGATCCTGCCACCTCTCCCCGGTACCAACCTCAATCTGCTGGCGATGGGAGGGAAGGACGGTCGTATCTGGCTGCTCAATCGGGATAAACTGGGGGGGTATGTTACCACCCCTGTGCCTGACGCTGGGGCCGTAGAGGTGATTCCGCAGATTGGCAGTGACTCCCTTCTTGGCGGAATGACCTACTGGAACGGTAACATCTACGTCCAGGAAGCGAGCAGTTGGCTGAACCAGTTCACTCTGGCCAACGGTTTGATGCCACAGGCTCCCACGTTCACTTCGGAAGCTGAGTTTGGTGGATTTCCGAACCCCATACCCGTGGTTTCCGCGAATGGAACAACCAACGGTGTCGTTTGGATTGTCACCATCGACCTCAACACTAAACTGGCCGCATTGTTCGCATTGGGCGCCGCTGATGTCAGTGGCAACACCGAACTTTACGACAGCGTCCAGGCAGCCAACAACCGTGACCAAGCCGGAGGGTTCGTGAAGTTTGTGATTCCCACGGTCGCTAATGGGAAGGTGTATATAGGGACAGCGACGGAAGTGGACGTGTATGGCCTGCTGCCCTGAGGGCGGGTGGGAGGTGATTTCCGTCAACCCTCGTTCACGCTACCCAGAAGACCTCGACGGAAAGCGTCCCCGAAATGGGTGAGGTGGCGCGCGCTGCGCTTGCCAGCGTCGTCCGCAAGCTGAAAACGGTCAAAGTCGGTCATCGCATCACGGACTCGGCGTTTGCCGCATGGGTGTGTGGCGAGGGAGTTGCGGTTACGAAACTCCGATGCGGTGCACGGGCGATTGTCTTCGTCAATAACTATGTCGGCCGGACCATGTACCTCTGGGGGGAGTACGACCCTCGGATCACCGGTGTGGCGGAGGCTGTGCTGCGTCCTGGAGATACCGTGCTGGACATCCGGCGCCAACTTTGGGGTGGTGGGCCTCTTTGCCTGTAAGCAGGTGGGAGATAAGGGCAGAGTCCATATGTTTGAACCTCAACCCCTGGTCGCGCAATGTCTTCGAACCTCGGTGGTGATCAACGGTTATCGCCAGGCAGTAGTTCATGAATGTGCTCTATCCAATCGCCGCGGATCAGCGGAGATGACAATTACTAACGCTGGCAATCTGGGGATGACGACCCTCGCTTGCGAGGGCAAGCGGCTTGACGGCGAGAAGATTCACGTCCGCCTCGAACAAGCCGGAGAGTTTATCCGGGCGCTGGAATGCCGGCAGGTATCACTGGTTAAAATCGACGTAGAGGGTCACGAAGGAGTGATTCTGGATTCGATGCAGGGCTGGCTGCAAGAGGTAAAGCCGGGGGTGGTGTTGTTCGAATGCAAGGTGGGGAAGGACGGGTTTTGGGCAGAGCACACCGTCACCCTCCTCTCCTCGATGGGATAGGAGTTTTTTGGGTATGACAGTAAGCCGTATTGGTCCGCGCGGCTGCACCGGGTTTCGAGGGAAATGAATAGACCCTGGGGTATTGATTTTGTTGCCGTGTGCCCGAGCAGCCTCAGGGATGACGTTGCCCAGCGGATTAAAAGCATGACGAATCCTCACGCTTAGTTTGGGCGAAATCTCACATTCCACTAACACCCAAGAGGTTGGCCATGAAACATCACCGACGGGTAAGTGCTTGCGACACCTATCGGCAGCCCCGCAGAGCTCGATTCCTTTCTGAAGAAGAGGGTGGCGGTGGGTCGTATTGGGCAAAGGCACGGCTGGTGGTTGCCCTGTTGGCCGTGGTGAGTGGGGCGGCCTGTGGGGGCGGAGGCGGAATCACCACCAATGTGCAGCCGCAGCTCTCGGTGCAAGTTTCCCCCGGCAGCCTGACGTTCGGGAATCTTGTGGTGGGGGTCGTCAGTGCGTCGCAAACCGTGACCTTGCTGAATGCCGGGAGCGCGACGATCAACATTACTGCGATGAGCGCTACCGGCGACTTCTCGCAAACCAACAACTGCCCAAGCACATTGGCATCCGGTTCGAGCTGCACTTTTCTGGTTTACTTTACGCCGACCCAGACGGGGGCGCGCACGGGGACGTTGTCGATCACCACCTCGGCCTCGAGCGCCGCGCAGACGGTCAGCCTCACTGGAACCGGGATTGCTCTTACGGCGCAGGTCTCCCCCGGCAGCCTAACGTTCAGCAGCCAGAACGTGGGAACGACAAGCGCGTCGCAGCCGGTGACGCTCAGCAACACCGGTAGTGGGGCTATCACCATCGCCAGCATCGTGGCGAGCGCCAACTTTGGTGAGAGCAACAACTGCGCGGGCAGTGTGGCGGTCAATGGTTCCTGCACGATCAATGTGACCTTCACACCCACGGCCACCGGCACGCTTACCGGTACTCTGACCGTCACCGACAACGCCAGCGGCAGCCCTCAAATCGTGACTCTGAGCGGAACTGCCATGGCGCCCGCGGTGGGCTTGTCCGCTCCGGGTTTAACTTTCACTCAGCCCGTCAGCACGACGAGCGCGGCCCAGACGGTGACCGTCACCAATACCGGCACGAGCAACCTCAACATTTCGACAGCCGCCCTCGGGGGCACAAATCCCAGCGACTTTGCCAAGAGCGCCGACACCTGCACGGGAGCCACGGTGACGCCTGGCAACACCTGCGCGGTCAGCGTGACGTTTACTCCGGCCACGACGGGAAGCTTTAGCGCCTCGCTGGTTTTCACCGACAACGCCAGCGGCAGCCCGCAAACAGTGACTTTGAGCGGAACCGGCACGGCGCCGGCGGTGAGCTTTTCCGCTCCGGGTTTAACTTTCACCCAGCTCGCCAGCACGACGAGCACGGCCCAGACAGTGACCGTCACCAATACCGGCACGAGCAATCTGAACATTTCGACGGCTGCAATCGGCGGCACGAATCCCAGCGACTTTGCCAAGAGCGCCGACACCTGCACGGGGGCCACGGTGGCGCCCACCATGACCTGCGCAGTCAGCGTGACGTTCACGCCGGCCACGACGGGAAGCTTTAGCGCCTCGCTGGTTTTCACCGACAACGCCAGCGGCAGCCCGCAAACAGTTACTTTGAGCGGAACCGGCACCGACGTTGTGGTGGGCCTCTCCGCTTCGGGATTAAGTTTCCCCAGCCAGCCCCCGGCCACCACGAGCGCAGCCCTCACGGAGACCGTCACCGACACCGGCACGGCCAATCTCATCCTATCGACCGTCACGATTGGCGGCACGAATCCCAGCAACTTTGCCAAGAGCGCCGACACGTGCACGGGAGCCACGGTGACGCCAGGCAACACCTGCCAGGTGAGTGTGACGTTCACGCCGTCCGCGGCAGGGAATTTCAGTGCCTCCTTGATCTTCACCGACAACGGCAGCGGGAGCCCTCAGACGGTGAGCCTGAGTGGGACCGGCACCGGGTCCCTGGTGAGCTTTTCCGCTACGGGCATAATTTTCTTGAGCCAAACCCTGAATACGACGAGCGCCGCCCAAACGGAGACCGTAACCAACACCGGCAATATCAACCTCATCTTCACCACGGTCACGATAAGCGGTACGAATGCGGGCGATTTTGCCATCAGTGCCGACACTTGCGCGAGCGCCACGATCACGCCCACCAACAACTGTACCGTCAGCGTGACGTTCACGCCGTCGGCCACGGGGAGCCGCACCGCCGCGCTGAATTTCAACGACAACGCCACCGGCAGTCCGCAGGTGGTCACTCTAACCGGTAATGGAAGCGGTCCACTGGCGGGGGTATACACTCAGCGTTATGACAATGCCCGCTCCGGCCAGAACACCAATGAAACCTTCCTGACCCCCTCCAATGTGACGGTAAACCAATTCGGTAAACTCTTCTCGCTGTCGGTCGATGGGCAGGTTTATGCTCAGCCTCTTTACGTGGGGGGCGTTACGATTCCTAGCCAGGGTGTCCACAATGTAGTCTATGTGGAAACGCAAAACGACAGCGTTTATGCCTTCGACGCTGACGGGCAATCCACCACCCCACTCTGGCAGGTCAGCTTCCTGAATTCCACGGCCGGGGTCACGACAGTTCCGTGTACGGATGTGTATGGCACTAAAGCCGGTGCCTGTGACATCAGTCCAATAATCGGAATCACCTCTACTCCGGTCATCGACCCGGCGAGCGGCACCCTTTATGTTACCGCCAAGACGCGGGAACCCCTGGGCTCCAACTCTTGCTCGAATAACGGCTCGTATAACTATTGCTACCGGCTGCACGCGCTCGACATGACCACCGGAGCGGAAAAGCTCAGCGGCCCCGTGCTCATTTCGGCGAGCGTTCCCGGCACCGGGTATGACAGTGTCAATGGCACCGTTACCTTTAGCGGGTTTCGGGCATTGCAACGCCCGGGACTGCTCTTGCTTAACGGGACACTCTATCTTGGATTTGGATCCCACGGGGACTTTGATCCCTACCATGGTTGGCTGATGGCTTACGATGCTACAACCCTCCAGCAGTTGGCGGTCTTTTGTACCACACCCAACGGCCAGAGGGGGGCCATTTGGCTGGCTGGCGGAGGCATTTCCGCGGACACGAACACGCCCCCGAATTTATACGTTGTCACCGCCAATGGAACGTTCGATTACAACACCGGCGGAGATGATTACAGTGACAGCGTGCTGAGAATGCAGCTCGTGACGTCCCCCTCCACCCAGTTCCAGGTCCTCGATTACTTTACTCCCGCCAATCAAGCAACTCTGCAGTCACAAGACCTTGACCTCGGGTCGTCCCCCGCCCTGCTTCTGCCTACCCAGTCTGGTCCCTACCCCAATCTGCTGGCTATAGGAGGGAAAGACGGCCGGATCTGGCTGCTCAATCGGGACAATTTGGGACAATATCAAACGAATGATACTGGGGCTGTGGAGGTTATTCCCGAGGTTGGCAGTGACAGCCTTTTCGGCGGAATGACCTACTGGAACGACAACATCTATGTCCAGGAAGACGGTAGTTACCTGGACCAGCTCGCTCTGTCCAACGGTACGGTGCCGCAGTCTCCTACGTACGTCTCGGAGGCTGAGCTTGCAGGATTCCCGAATCCACTGCCTGTGGTCTCTTCGAATGGAACCACCAACGGAGTCCTGTGGCTGGTAGTCAAGGATACGGGCACAGGCCTGGCTACTCTGTGGGCATTCGACCCCACGGATGTCAGCAATACGTTGCTTTACGACAGCCTCCAGGCCGCCAATAACCGTGACCTGGAGGGCACGTTCGTGAAGTTCGCGGTTCCCACGGTAGCCAACGGGAAGGTGTATGTAGCAACAGCGACGGAAGTGGACGTTTTTGGCCTGCTGCCATGAGGACGGGCGCCGGGCTGGCGAAATGTGGCATGGCCATCTTGCCCATGACTTTACACGAGCAGGATGCCCGTGCCCGGAGTTTGTACATTTCGAATCGGCCGCCCCCGGACCAGACGCTCAAAGACTACAGCGCAGACCCCATCTACTGGTTCGCGACTTGCGTCCAAGTGACCAAGGCGATCTTGAATCTCTCCACTTTCATAGAAGGGCGTTTCAGGCCAAATCCATGGAAGTAGCCACCCATCATGGCTTCCAAGTACATTATCCTGGAGGAATCAGCAGCCGAACGTGGGCACCTTATCTAGGGCTTGCCGACTAGAATGTGGAGCGCTTGGGATTCGCGGTCCAGCTTCCTTCGCTGAAACGCTGGGGGGTGTGCCGTGACACTGAACCAATATTGCTTGTGGAAAAGGAGTCTATCAGGGTGTAGCCTTGCGGATACGACGCCGGGATTTTGCGATATCTGGCACTTTCGAGGTTTTTCGTATGGTGAGCGTGCTTGGAGTCTCCCGCCGTGGTCCGCAAAAACCGGGTCGGCGCTTGGGAGCCATGCGGTGCATGATTGCGGTCCTATCATCTCGATCGGGTGAGGCGAGCTGTTGAGCGAATCAGATTTCAGCGACGATACATGCAGGGGAAGGAAAAGTGCCGGAGGCAGCGGTAGAAAAAGAGGCCATCTTGGGTTTTGGCATCCGCAGCAGTCGTAAGAGGGGCCCCTTCGGTGGGCACTGGCGCCTCCGAACGCTAATGAGCGCACGGACGGATCTGTGCGGGGGGTGTCGGGTGACTGGTATTCCTACTGCGACCGGTTTGGAGGGAGTGTCATGAGACTTTCCAGAGCCATTCAACTTTTTGCCCTATCCTTGATATGCGTATTGATCACCGTGACTTCGTGTTCAAGAAATGAAACAGTTTCAAAGCCAGAGGCGGAAAAAGCGAATCTCCAAGCCAACTGGGACAAGGTGGTTACCGTCTCCAAGACGGCCCCGACACTTCAAGTGGTTGTAATGCCACCGCTGAGGCGCGGCTCGAAGATTCACGACCGCGTCTTCCAAGCCCTGCATGAGCTGGGAGCGGATTACGTTCGCTATGTGCCGTGGCTACCATATCCCAAGTTGTCGGTAGTAGAACTCGATCCCCCCAAGGACGGGCAGACCTCTTGGGACTTTTCCTTAATCGACCCGATGATGGAAGATTTCATGAATGCCACGGCGGGACACTCGGTGGTTGTGAACTTCAGCACCATTCCCGAGTGGATGTTCAAATCGGAGAAGCCCGTACCGTATCCGGCCGATCCGGACGAGCTGACCTGGACCTACGAACAGGGAAAGGAGTTACGGGACCCGAGCCGGAAGGAACTGGCGGACTACTATGCCCGGCTGGTGAGTTGGTACACACAGGGGGGATTCACCGATGAAGCGGGGAAGCGGCACGAGTCGGGTCACCATTACAAGATCGACTACTGGGAGGTGTTCAACGAAGTCGATGATGAGCACTCCATGACCCCGCAGGATTACACGGCCAGTTACGACGCCATCGTCGGAGCCATTCGGCAAGTTGCACCCCACATGAAGTTCGTGTCGCTGGCGCTGGACTCGGCCGAAAACAATATGCAATTCCTGGAATATTTCCTGGACCCTCGCCACCACAAGCCCGAAATTCCTCTGGACATGGTCAGTTATCACTTCTATGCTAAGCCCACGCAGAACGAGCCACCGGAAGTGCAGCAATACACCTTCTTCAACCAAGCCGACCATTTTCTCGCCGTCGTGCGCTGGGCCGAATCCGTCCGGCAGCGCCTTTCGCCGCAGACCCAGACAGACCTCGACGAGCTCGGATCCCAAACAGGTACCGACGGCACCGGAATGCCGCCCGCGTACGTCGCTCCACCGATTCCGAATTCCTACTGGAACCTCTCGGGAGCGATGTACGCCTACCTTTACGGCGAACTAGCCAAGCTCGGCATCGATGTTGCGGGCGAGTCGCAGATGGTCGGCTTTCCAACGCAGTGGCCTTCGGTCAGCCTGGTGGATTGGGATAGCGGACAGCCCAACGCCCGCTTCTGGGTGCTGAAGTTGCTCCGAACAAATTTCGGTCCCGACGACAAGCTGGTTAACACGACCGTGGGAACGCCATCGGTTTACGGCCTGGGTTTTGTCACACGCGACGGCAAGCATAAGATGCTGCTGGTGAATAAACGTGATCGAACCCTCATAGCGTCCATTCCCGGTGCCTCCGGGGGCCGGTTGGAATTGGTCGATCAGCAGACGGTCTTTCAGCCGCCCGTCGCCTCCCAACTCCAAAGCGACGATGTAACCCTGGGTGGGCTAGCGGTGGCCGTGGTGACTCTGCCGTAAGTGGGTAATAACATGCACTCCAAGAGGTTGACGGTCTTATTCGAGAACGTAACGCTGGCGCGTCTGTTAGGCGTGGTTTTGCAGCTTGTCTTGCTGATACTGGCTCAACAACCTCTGCTGGCGCAGGTCGAGTCGAAAGAGTATGGCGCGACTCGGGTCGACTTTGCCGTACCCGGAGGAAGCGGGTTCGTCATTAAGCCTAATCATTCTGAATCCGCAGGATTGAAACCTTGGCTTTGGTATGCACCTACGTTCGTGAAGGCGACGCCGCAGATGGGAAGGTATCCCAACGCGTCCCTTACTTGGTTGTTCACGAGACTGCTTGACAAGGGCGTTTGGATAGCGGGTGGCGACGTGGGGGAGTCATGTGGGAATTCCCAAGGGAGGAAGGCTTACACTCGGTTTTATAAATATGTTCAGAAAGAATTCGCACTGTCGCCGCAGCCCTGCCTGCTCGCCCAGAGCCGCGGAGGTTTGATGCTTTACAACTGGGCCGTGGAGCACCCCCATGACGTTGGATGCATCGCGGGAATCTATCCCGTTACCAACCTCGAGAGTTGGCCCAACTTGGGAGGCGAACGAATCCAACAGGCCTACGGGATGAGTGAAGCGGAATTGCGAAAGCACCTTCGTAAGAACAACCCTATTGATCGATTGGCACCACTGGCCCGGGCCCATGTTCCCATTTTCCACATCCACGGTGACGCTGATAAGGTCGTCTCCCTTCAGCAGAACACCCTCGAGTTCGCGAGTCGCTATAATGCCTTGGGTGGCAAAGCGGACGTCGAGGTTATACACGGCAAGGGGCACGAGGAAGTTCCTGAGTTTTTTGAATCAGAGCGGCTGCTCGATTATCTTCTCCGGTTCCTGAGCCCTTGACCACACAAAGGCACATCCGCCGGGCCACGCCTGCTCGAAATAGTAGATTCTGGTCGGGGCCGCCGCGGCGAGTTGCCGCGTCGACCCAGCTAGGGGCGAGCGGCCCGCGCACCAGATATTTCATCCCCACGGAGCACCATTATGACAAAAGGCCCAAACCTGAACCGGCGAGAATTCATTCAGGGTGGAACAGCAGGCCTCGCGGCGATAGCGGGAATGAGCGTTGGGGAAGCATCGAAGGCTGCAAACACCCAATCTGCAAGTGCGTTGATGGAGTCAGATGCCGTTTTAGAGAGACGGAAGCGCTACCTCGAAACGCTGCAAGAGATTCTTCCCCGAACGACGACCAACGAGCTCACGGGCCGGTAGTGGGCTCCTTTCATTTTACAAACCCTTGACTCCCGCCGAATCCGTGGCATACTCATGGTATGCCAAAGCCGAACACGCACACCAAAAGACCTAAGGATGTAAACCAATGGGCTCGCCAGATGGTGGAGGAGTCCACGCGGGATGTCAAGGAGTCGGCTCTCCCGACCCCGCCTAGCGGCGCTCAGATATCAGCGTTTATGGCGGAAATGGGCAGGAAGGGCGGAAGGATCGGCGGTAAACGAAGGGCTGAGAGGATGACCCCCGAACAGCGCAAAGACGCGGCCTCGAAAGCTGCACGGAAGCGCTGGGGAAAAGAAGAGGTAAGTTCTATTACTCTCGCTTCCTAAGGTCCCACATCTTATCGTCAGTCCTAATTATTTGGCCGTTCTCCTTCTTGGACTCCACATCCATGCTGTTGTAGACGGTTGAATAAAGCTTTTTGGACTTCGACCTTATGCCACCATCCTTGAGGGCCTGAACAACTGTCACGGCGGGTTGTTTTCCTCCGCTCGAACGCAGGAAATAGATTATCGCATCCTTAATCGTCATTTTCCTGTAGATGTCTGAGCCATTGTTGCTAGGTTCAACGACGGGGATGGAAGCCTTTTGGATGACGATCGGAACGGGTTGAAGCTCGCCTAGGATATGTTCGACGGCTTCAATGGCTGCATTGAGGCGATCCCGGCGTGCTTTCAGGTCTTGCAAGACACACTGGTAATCAACGCTTGGGTTTGACATAGTGCTTGACCTCCGTAGCTATGAGTGCTATAAACGACTTGAGGGTTGGCAAAGGGAGCCGACCCAGCTTGAGACCGGCTCCTTCGCCACAAAGCTACATCCCCCCTTTCTTAGGGGGAAGCAACTCTCATAAAGTACCCTCACTTCCTGGCCGGTAGTCGCCCTGTTCCCCGCGAAAGGATTAGGCGATTCCCGGCCTTCTTCTTTTATACTATCCATGGAATTCATTTTGCAAGGGAAATCTTCTAAAAAAAATAGTGCTTGACATATGCGTAAGCGGTTGGGCATAATAGTCCCATGAACAAACTAAATTCCACGACGCGCACGCAAGTTGTTGGTTGCCTCATTGAAGGATGTTCCATTCGCTCCACCGTTCGCCTTACTGGCGTCAGCAAGAAGTGCATCATGCGGCTCCTGAGCGAAGTCGGTTCGGTCTGCGCGGACTATCAAGACCGTGTGCTTCGCAACCTGAAAAGCCGACGTATACAACTTGATGAACTGTGGGGATTTTTGTATTGCAAAGATAAGAACGTGACACCAGCAATCGCAGCCAAATATCCATGTGCGGGTGATGTCTGGCTATGGAGCGCGATTGATGCTGACAGCAAACTTATTCTTGCTTGGACGCTTGGGGAGCGAAATGCAACAACTGCGCGTCACTTTGTTGACGACGTAGCGCAGCGCCTAACTTCTCGCATTCAACTCACGACAGATGGTCACAAGGTATATCTGAACGCGGTGGAAGATGTCTTTGGCGCTGAAATCGACTATGCAATGCTGGTCAAAAACTACGAAAGCACACAGAAAGAAACGCGCTACGGCCCAGCGAAGTGCGTGAGCTGTGAATCGAAAGTCATCACTGGGAATCCCGACCCAAAGCACATTTCGACCAGTTACGTCGAACGGCACAACTGGACGGTGCGCACAAGTATGCGTCGGTACACGCGGCTTTCTAACGGCTTCTCGCGCAAGATTGAGAATCACACGGCTGCGATAGCGCTCAACTATTTCGCGTATAATTTCATCCAGATTCATCGTACACTTCGTACAAGCCCGGCGATGGCTGCTGGCGTAACAGATCACCTTTGGAGCGTGGCTGACCTCGTAGCCCTCTGGGAAAGCGAAGAGCGGAGGTTGGAAAGAGCAGCATAAATTATGAATGATCAAAAATCGCTTGACGTGAAAATCTCTGATCCCATTCTCAGATCTATCACTGGAAAATACGGAACCATCCTGATTGACCCGCCCTGGAGGTTCGCCAACCGCACTGGGAAGATGGCCCCCGAGCATAAGCGCCTCCACCGTTACAGCACGATGTCATTTGATGAGATTGCGGCGCTGCCGGTCGGCAGGCTTGCTGCGGACAAGAGCCACCTATACCTGTGGTGCCCGAATGCGCTTTTGGCCGAGGCACTCGGCATCATGAAGGCGTGGGGCTTCACTTACAAAACCAACATCGTTTGGTACAAAATCCGTAAGGATGGTGGTCCCGATGGGCGCGGCGTTGGATTCTACTTCCGTAACGTGACGGAGTTGGTTCTTTTTGGCATCAAAGGCCGTATCCGAACGCTCGCTCCGGGGAGAAGCCAAGTCAACGTGATCGTCACGCGGAAGCAGGAACATTCCAAGAAGCCAGATGTGCTTTACGACATCATCGAGCGTTGCAGCCCTGGACCGTACTGCGAGCTTTTCGGTCGGTGCCGAGTACGCGGCTGGACTCAATGGGGCGATGAATTGGATAGCTACGAGCCGCCCCCGTACAAGGCGTATGCGTGGGCTACGAATTCGGATCGTAGCAGTTCATCCCCATCCCAATCAGAAGCAGCGGGCAGCCGCCAGCGCCGCCTCCATCCACCTTTGGAATAAGTTTGCCCCAATGGGTGGTCGATGCCCCGTAAGAAGCTCCCTTTCCGAGTTCATTAAAAAGAGCCTGTAGCGCACTCATTCGAGTAATCATAACTCCCACTGCCAGAACCCGAAGCTCTTTTAGTAGCCGGAAATTATTCAGGTCTCGGTCGTAAAATGGATCCTTGTTGTTCCACTCAACTTCCAGCCCGACCTCGTTTTTGAAATTGTCGATCTTGTGAGTTGGGATCGGGATGGGGTTTGCATCAATAGTTATCTGGATGTCGAAAGATTTCTCCTCCCATCCCCGCTCATGAAGGAAACCGTCCAACGCCACCGAAATGGGCGACCTTCCGGCTCCAGGCGTAAGGATGTGGCTTCGCCTGAGAACGAATCCTGTAAGGCAATCCACAATGTCTTGGAACTCATTCGGGTAGTCGCTCGCAAGAATGCCAGAGGCGTGCCCTCGCTCTTCGATGTGGTATCTGTCGCGAACTGCTTGGGGAATGCTTTCAAGTCCCATGAGCGGAGCATGGTATCATAGAACCTCCAGCACTTCATGTACCAATATTTGGCTTTTATTTTTCAAAGTAGCCCACTACCCACGGGCCGCATGAACGGAGGCGACAAGAACTGGGAGGCCTGGGTTACGCGCACAGGTGAACTCCCGCCGGATTTTGAATCCATGCCGTCCAACAACTTTTTGCCTGACCCGTTGGTACGACTCGAAGGGATAACAAATGCGCCCATCACGACCCTGGAACAGTGGGCCCAGCAGCGGCAGTGGATCCGTTCGGAGTTTGAGCGTTGGGTCTATGGGAAAATGCCCCCTCCACCGGACAATCTCCGGGCAGTCGTGACGGAAACCCGCCGGGAGGGCGGCGTTACCGTAAGGGAAGTGCGATTGGAATTCGGGCCTGACCACCGCGGAATTCTGCACGTGCATCTGTTCATACCGGACGGGAAGGCTCCGTTTCCGGTCTTCTTGACCAATCAGCCGCTGACCGCCAGTTGGATTCAGCCCGCGATTCGCCGAGGCTACTTAGCGTGTATTTATGATGCCACGGATCCCGTCTTCGGCGCCACGGATGACTCCGACAAGTTCATCGATGTCTACCCGGATTATGACTTCGCCTGCATTGCCCGCTGGGCGTGGGCGGCAATGAGGGCGGTCGATTACTTATGTACGCTGCCGGAAGTCGATCCGAACAAAATCGGAATTACGGGGCATTCCCGCAACGGCAAGCAGGCGGTGTTGGCGGCAGCATTCGACGAACGGATCGGGGCGGTGGTGGGATCAAGCGGGACTACCGGCGAGTGCCTCCCCTGGCGATACTGCACCCTGGATTATTGGGGTACGGGAAGCATCGAGTCCATCACCGGCGGCCCCCACAACACTCACTGGTTCCATCCCCGCTTGCGCTACTTCGCCGGGAGAGAGGATAAGCTTCCGGTTGACCAGAATCAGCTCATGGCGCTCGTGGCCCCGCGCGGTCTCATGATGTACGCCGCTTACAGCGAGCACGAAGGCAACGGTTTCGGCTACGAGCAGGCTTATCGTTCGGTACGCAACGTCTACCGGTTTCTGGGCCGGGAAGAAGATGTGCAGCTTCGCTTGCGGTACGGCGAACATGACTTTATTCCCAACCACGTTGAGAATTATGTCAACTTCTTCGATTCGGTCTTTGGCCGGTGTCATTACCGCAAGTGCGAGACCTGGATCAATGGTTACACATTCGAGGGCTGGTTGAACACCACCGGAGAACGGGTCGACCCGTTGCATCATCCGCGCCGGAGCCTGGCGGATTTCTTACCCGCAGACCCTTCCACTTGGCCCCGCCGGAGGGAAGATATCAAAAGGGAAATCGTTTGGGCCTTAGGGGAAGAACCCCCAGGGCTGCCTTTTGCCGGAGTGCGCAAGTTGCCCGCGCCGGAGACGCCTTACTGGATTCATCCCCCCGGCGATAGCCCCCTGGCCATGCTTTTTGAAAGACCCTTGAAGCGTCCGAATATGGGATCAACGATCGTTCCATACGGAGATGGCCTGCGGGCCGACCTATACTATCCGCTAGGCCCAGAAGGCAAGCCGAAGCCCGGGCCTCTGCCCATCGTCATATGGCTCCATGCGTACGCCTATGCGACGGGGTACTCACGTTGGGTGAATGCGGCGTTTGATTCCCTCACCCAGAAGGGTTTCGCGATTCTGGCATTTGACCAACTAGCTTTCGGAACGCGTGGGCCCGACGCACACCATTTCTACCATCAGTATCCGCAGTGGTCTCTGTTAGGTAAGATGGTCTGCGACACGCGAGGAGTCATCGATGCCCTATGCGACTTAGACTACATCGACCACTCCCGGATAAACATGATCGGCTACGCGCTGGGCGGCAAGGTGGGTTTAGTGACGGCAGCCCTCGACGAGCGCGTGAACGCCGTGGCCTCGGTGTGCGGATTCGATCCCTTGCAACATACCGCGCCGGGAGATGGGACCGAAGGTGTCCGGCACTACTCGCACCTGCACGGTTTGCTTCCCCGGCTAGGTTTTTTTGCGGGAGAGGAATCCAGGCTGCCATTCGATTATGATCGAGTGCTGGCACTGGTGGCGCCGCGCCCCGCGCTGATTGTGGCTCCCACCCTGGATCGATACGTCCACGTGGAAGCGGCGCGGAATGAGGTCGAACAGGCACGAAAAGTCTACCAGCTCTTAGGGCGAAACGAAGCGCTGCGGCTTGAGACACCTCTCGATTTCAATCGCTTTATGGTGGATCGGCAGGACCAGGTCGTCAACTGGATCGCACTGCAGCAATGAGCCGGAGATAAGCTTACCCTCCACACCGCTGGATGGCTGTCAAAGATCAAGGGACGGCCAGTGACCCGTGGAAAATACAGAGTGCCGGCTTATCCATCAACTGGCCTGCCGCCTGGCCGCGGGGGATTTCGGTGTGAAAGGGCGTTTATCGTTCCGAATCCATCAAAGCACCCACACATCATAGTGTCCGAGTGCGCCGCTGCTTGCCCGGAATTTCCGATCCCCCGGCAGATTCGTCGATAACTCGGCGGCTACTCGTTACTGATAGGAGGCCGACAGGAGTCTGGTCCGCTTTCAAAGCGCGGTCGTCCTATTTTCCGGGAAGGTGGGGAGCTCGGAACTGAATCATTGCAAGTGGGAGAAGCAGTAGAGGGGCGTGGAATTCGATTAGGTGCCCGAGCTGAAGCAACCGCACGAAGAGAATGCCCGGCTCGGACCGCTGGCGGGGGACTTGGCCCGGGACAAAACAATGCTGCAGCACGTGTTGCCAAGGAAATATTAAGGCCCTCGTGGTGCCGTTCGGTGGCCGAGCATCTGTGCAAGAGTTATGGAGTCAGCGAGCCAATAGGCCAACTCACTTATGAAATCGGACTCTCTGGAAATCGAGACCTTGCGCCACCCGCTTATCCGACGTGAAGCTCCAGAGCCAGACGAAAATCATTCAGGGCTGCAAAAGTTGGGTTAGACTTCAATGTCGGGTGGCAGCGATATGATTTCCACCAAGATAACTGAGTTGTCATCGTCGGACGAGAACGTCCGATCTGTTCAGGAGCCGTTGCTCTGGCCCGAATCCACCTTTCCCGCCCCCGACCCCGCGGCAGGTTTGCCGTACCACGATCTGGGTCCACGAGGTCTCGAGCGACTCTGCTTTCAATTACTAGTACAAAATCGATATGTTCCACGGTTCTTCGGTGAGCCCGGTCAAGCTCAATACGGGATTGACTTACTGGTTGACACTGAAACCGGCAGTAGAGTTTATCAGTGCAAGAACCTGGACCATTCTCCATCGGTTGGCGAGATCAGGACAGCCACGGAGAAATTCCAGAATGAATGGCTGAGAGATCACGAACTTCATTGAATCATTGCCGTTGTTTCTTCATTTGTGGAATCTCGCTGCCTTGTGGTATGAACGTGGGCGATCTTCACCAAACCGATTTGGTCAATTACTCCCACCTGAGGCGGGAGATGCGTTGCTCGGGAGTTTCAAGGACCGAGTGAAAGAGAGGATGCACGCGGATGAACGCATCAACATCTTCGCTCTAGCGGGCGTTCTGGCGTTGCTTCTGCCTAGAGGCAAGCCAAAATTGCAAGAAGCCTTGGGGACCCAGAGACGTCATCTTGCGCGGTTGCAAGAAGAGGCGATTCAGTACACATTCATCCCATCATTCTTTGCATTAGTTGGCATGTCGTTAGTTTCTGGGACAAAAGCCAATTTTTCCCTCGCCAATTGCGAGAGGTTGCTATCGGCGGCGGAAGAGTACGCAGAAAAAGGACCGGCGATCGAGCTCGTTCGCGCCGCAGTCAGAAGCTATCTCCCTAGAGGGTAGATCGGCATAGGGGGGACAGTTGGCCGCTCACCCCTGCCACATCACTGTACGTACGGAGCCGTATATGGCGGTTGGGGGGGTAATGCCAAAAACCTCCGGCGAGTCAAATCCTTGAAGGCGTCCGGTAGGGATGATAAAGCGAAGCACCTCGACTCCTGTACCGTCACGCACTCGGAAAATACTCGCAAGTGGGCGCAGAAGAATCTATGCGCTTGTTGCGCTGCAAGTTGCTGCCGCTCAGACAGTTCCGCTGCGCGTTGGGGATTCGGCCGGGGAAGTCGCCCTCACGTCAAGTGGGCGCCACTTGGCCGTATCATGGCCGACCCGCTGAAGTGCGGACGGTGGCGCTGGCAATTCGGAGAGCAAGTTAGAACCGCCCTGCACG
Source organism: Terriglobia bacterium (assembly GCA_050010335.1). Taxonomy (GTDB): domain Bacteria; phylum Acidobacteriota; class Terriglobia; order UBA7540; family UBA7540; genus Bog-366. Next base: position 303 of record JBEKLF010000149.1, on the reverse strand, counting down.
GCTGGTCGCCCAGACGAAAAGAATGGGCTACGCGGGAGTGGTAAGTGGCCCCTCCGGCCCGCAGGGGGGAGACCCGCGGCGTCCCAGGTTAGTTTGCGCCTTAGAAAATGTAGAAACTCCAGCGCTGGGCTTAACAGGCTGCGGAAAAACTCCTAGTAAGGAGGTTGGGTTCCGGGTTTCTGGGGGGGAGGAGGTTTGGGGGTTGTCACTTGACTGGATATAAGTTTATGAGGTATGATGTATTTTAAGGATTCCACAGGAGGATACCTCATGCGTGGCCCCGACATTCAGCAAGCGGCGATG
>JBEKLF010000148.1:0-21275 GCA_050010335.1 Terriglobia bacterium | reverse complement strand
CGGCCTGCTGGCGGCGTTGTTCTAAGGCTTGGAAATCCCGTCGAGGACGCACCTGTGTGGTCATGCGCCCACTATACACCACGGGCGAGGGATTGTCACTGTATTATGCGAGATTCAGTAGTATGAGAATTCTGTCACTCCGAACACCAAGTCAAATTCAAAACAGTTCAACGTCGTTCCCCGCGAACGTTTGCCGCGCCACCGGCAGGTCCGTCCCGTCGAGCGCTGCATGCAGAACTTCGCGTTCCATCTCCGTCGTGTAAAACGCTGAGAACAGTTGCTCAATTTCGGCTGAGTCGTACTGCTCCTTCACATCCGGGTGGTCGATCTCTAACTGGCACTTTACACCTTCAAGTTCGGTCAGCACCACGTCGATACGGCCAAAGCAAGCATCGAGGATATCAACGCTGCTGCCGACCCCCGCGGTCTTCGCCTGCATATGCTCTGTGGCGGCTTCCATCTCCTGGGCTTGTCGGGCGGCGAACGCGGCGGCGGTTCGTAAGTTTTCAAGGCCTGCCGTCGTTTGCACTTACGCTTCACGCAGACTCTCGTCGCTGGCTTCCGAAAAGGCCCCCCATCAGCTCATTCGTCTGCTTCACCAGGTTTAGGACCTCTTGCATGGCTTGCCCGGATTGATCGGTAATCTTGCCCCACTCCACCGAGATTCCTTTGATACAGTTTGCTATAGCCAATATCGCGGCCGCTTGCGTACCCAAGCGGGTGGCCTCAATGATGGAATTGAAGGTGAGCAATCGGAGGTGATTGTGAACGGACTTTGACCTTTGCAAATGTTCAGTGACCAATTGCATCAGGTCGGCGAGCCCTCCGAAGGTGCGCTGGATCCTCTTACTGTAAGCCTGACTCTGGCGTTCGAGCCGTTCGATGTCGGCAAGCTGGGATGACAGCTCCCGCTCCTGCTCGAGGGCCGAGGGCCCGATCCCTACCACGTCGGATACGCTTACCCTCAGGATGCCACCCATGCATGTCCTGATTTGAGATGCCCAGTTGGCTACGGTTTTCTTGATGGTCCTTAGTTGATAGATCATGATCGTACGGCCGGCGTACGCCCGTGCTAGTTCCTGAGCGACATCACTCTCCGAGTTCCCATCGCCGCCCATTTTCGCGGAAATAAGCGCAAACGCCTCCTGCACATGCTCGATTTGCTGGCGGGTGATGTCGTTGGCTTGGATAGCGGCCACCACCCCGGCAATCTGCTGCGCGACGTCCTGCACGCACGTGCGGAATTGCACAGGGATCCTCGATAGTTGGGTCAAGCTTGAGTCCACATGCGCCAAGGCGTTGCCCAGGCCAACTTCAGTGCGTGCCAACTTCTCCCGCAAGGGTGGGAGTTCGGCCCCTAGCACAACCTTCGTTTCCTCGATCGTCGCCCTGTGTCCATCCGTGTGGCGACCAAGTTCCCGGGTATCCTCGGCCAGCGACTTCGAGAAGTCGGCCAACTGGGACGAGAGGTACTGGAATCCCGCACCCACGGTGCCGAGGCGAGCCACCTCCATATTTGTAAGCACACTTAGCTCCTTGGTCTCAAAAGCAATCGCCGTCTGGTTGCCGGCTACCAAAGAGAATTCAAACAGCAGCTTCACTTCTGTTTTGACCGTCTCCACGATCCCCGTAGTTGCCCGCAGCCTTTCTCCAATGAAGCGGCGTGCCGCTGCGCCTAGGGTTTGCACTTTCGGCAGAACGGAGCTGACACCTTCATTTTCGACGCAGCCGACAATAGCTCCCGCCAGATTTAAGATCGTGTCAGCATTGCCCGCAAGGCCCTCAAAGGCCCGCGCCACCGATTCAATCTCACTCTCGGTAGCGCGGGACAGCACTTGAAGCTCGTCCTTTGCCCTCTCAAGCGTGCGGACAGCTTCCGTTCTAGTTTCAACACTCATCGCGACCTATCCTGCGAGATGGTGATCATTCTGGCGCAAGGGTTCACGATCGCTGGAGCGCCGGGATGTCGATAATGTCAACCCAAATCGGTTGGTTGGGCTTGGACCTGCCATTTACAGGCGACCTGCCTCACTTCGCGTGGCAGGTGTCTCCCCCGTGCTACCGCCTGCGAAGGCAAAACCTTTTCCACGGCGCACCGCCTCTGCCTCCCTAACTGTTTAGTCGGCTTAGGTCACGCAGGCTTGCCAGGATGCGCGCCCGACCCATTGATCATGGTCAGGGGATCGAGGATGAGGACGGGGCGGCCATCGCCGAGGATGGTGGCGCCGGCAATTCCGGGCAAGGCGGACAAGTAGTCAGCCAAGGGCTTGATCACAATTTCCTGCCGCTTATAGAGGGCGTCAACCCCAATGCCACGCCGATGTTTCCCCGCCTGCATCACCAGGATCGCGAAACTTGCCAGCTCCTGCCGTACGGAGTCGCGCCCATGGAGGTTTAACAGGTCAGATAGCATCTCTACTGGAACTACTTCGCCCCGGAGGGTGATTGCTTTTCTGCCGACAAGCGACTGAAGCCGCCGGACGCCTCCTTCCACAACCTCAGTCACCGCGTGGAGCGGGATTGCGTAAGTCGTACTCTCCACACCCACGAGCAGGACGTCAAGGATCGCCAGAGTCAAAGGCACTTCCAGCCGGACCTTGGCTCCCTTTCCAATTTCCGACGTGAGCCGGACCGTTCCCTTCAGCTTGCGGAGGTTGGTCTGGACAACATCCATTCCGACGCCCCGGCCGGAGATGTCCGTCACCTCCTCTGCTGTGCTAAAGCCCGGCAGGAAAATGAAGTTATTGATCTCTTCCGGGCTCAATGTTTTGGCTTTTTCAGCGGAAACCAGACCCTTTTCGATTGCCTTGCTCAGCACTCGTTCCGGATTGATACCACCACACTCATGCGCAACATGAGACCCTGGCGCTAGACTTCGCTATCATGGCCCTTGGTGGCCCAGTGATTGGGATCGCGGTACTGTATAATCAACGCAAACCTCCCGAAATGGACCTGAAAGCGCGCAGCTTTTTGGGTTGGCTTTTTTCCAAGATCCAGAAAGGGCTACCTTGGGGTTCTTCGCCTACCGTGCCAGAACGAAGGCGTGCGGAGTTGTCACATTAAATGACATCATGTTTGCGTATCGCGGGGGGGAGTCGCGTTGCCAGGAGAAGCGGGGGAGTTTGTTAACGACGCGGCCCAGCGAGATGGGAACTTCTGACCGCCCTAGAAACAGCTTCCTCGGGACCTAAAAGACCTGCTCGCGGCTACCTGACTCGCCGATCACGGGCGTGCCTCCGGGCTGGCGCGGCGCGCCAGCGCACCCGACGCCCCGGCGGTCCGCACGGACACCGGCACCAAAGCAGTTTCTACCCTCTTCGTTTCCCTGGCGCCGACCGGCGCACCTTGGTCTTCGTTCGCGAAAATCAGCCTGCCTAAGACGTCATCGAAGCCCATCGTGATGAGGTCACGCAACTGAATCTGCTGGGGAGCGATCAAGTTCGACATGGGGAACACGAGGTGCCGCTCGATAGAACGCTTCCGGTGCCCGGCGCCAAACTTCAGATCGGTACCCTCCCGGAGCAGGAAATCGCGCGCCGGGACCGTGCAGCGAAAAACAAACTGGTGACCGTTCGTCGCGTTTATGATGCGTTGCTGGACGCGCCCGAGTTCGATATCGAGAATCTGCTCCTGGTGCTCGCGCGGCGGGGCGCGCCAGTAAACCGAAGGGAAAAGGCAATGAAACGGCAGCCTCGTCCAGGTCGGCATACCTGCCGCGTGCTTTGGTAGCGCGAAGTTGTTCTTGAACTCCGCGGCTTGTATCCTCGGGAACCCTCGAAGAGCCGCGGATCTTGCAACACAGGTCCGCGCTACGCTTGCTCCTGCAGCGGCGGTCTCCGACCACCATCCGGCGATCGGAGATCGCCACTACAACCGCGGGATTAGCCGCTGTGACTGAGATCGACGCCCAACTCGCTGCGAGTCTTTCGCGCCGTTTCCGGCTCCTCCTCCGCCTGGATCAAGGCGGCATGGGTGCGGGCTTCTGGAGGGTCGAACGGCGTTCGGCCAAGGGCGAGCGCCGATCGCCCCTACACACCCTTGTCGCGTAGCGGCGAGTTTACCTCGCCATGGCGGCGTAAAGCCGCCTCTACAGCCCTTGAACGCCTTCATGAAATGACACAATATGAAGATATGCCGATGACGTCTCTAAACATCTCTTCTTTACCCGAAGTTCTCAAAGCCTACGTGGAAGGCCAGGTTGCATCCGGAGACTGGGGTACGCCGAGCGAATATGTCCGGGAGTTGATTCGCCAGGACAAAGAACGCCGCATGGCCGACCTGGAACAGGAACTGCTGGCCGCTGCCCGAGGTCCCAAGATTGAGGTGTCGATTGCCGAGATTCGCAAGAAAGGTTTGATCACGGCACTCCGCGAGCGGGTACGGACCCGGTGAATAGGTTCACCACAGATTGCCATGAGCCTGCGGCTCGCCACGATGGATGAAAATGCGCGAAGCGCTTTGGACTGCGGCCGCGAAGCTGCCGCTTTTGGTTTTAGCCGATGCCGTCGTTTTGCACGTTTCCCAATCCGGCGAAAGGGTCAAGGTAGTAGCTGCTGCAACCGCAGCAAAAGCGGCAGCTTCGCGGCCGCAGTCCAAAGTGCCTTCGGCACAGTCATTTTCATAGCAGAGGCACGGAGACCACGGAGAAATGTACTCTTGCCTGCGCTGGTGGGAATCACGGCACCTCAGTTTGTTGACTGACAGTTTTTTTTCCGCCTGTTCTCCGTGACCTCTGTGCCTCCGTGGTGAAATCCTCTCTGAGCCGCAAGCTACTGGATGACCCCGACTTCCTGCTGCGTTTTCAGAACGAAGCATCTTCCACGGGGCGCATTCACCACGTAAATGTCGTCACCATTTACGAATCCGGCCAGGCCGATGACAGCACGCCCTACATCGCCATGGAGTTTCTGGAAGGCGAATCCCTCCGCCAGGCCCCCGCGCGGCGGGGCACTCCCATGGACCGAAGGGAAAATGCCAAGCGCGGCGCCGCTGGAAAAGCCGCAGGGCCGGAGTGCGGGCCCTGCGCTACCTCTGATGCCCTTCGCGGCTCACGACTTGTTCAAGAGCGCTTTTTCCACCGCATCCGGGTTTCTAGCAATCACCGTCAAGTAGGCGCGCACCGCGCTTTCCGGACGCCTGCGCCCGCGATTACGGCACCACCCATTCCACTCCGCACTTTCCAGCGAGCGTAAGGCAGACTTCCCCCGTTGACCTGCGGACGATCTACATTGGCCTCATACATCTTGCGTGAACGTGGCGCGATCGTGTACACTTGCGGTGTACAAGGAGTCGCCCATGAGCACCCAAAGGGTCAGTATACGGGAAGCCCGGCAACGCTTACGCCATCTGCTGGAGCAGGTTCAGGCCGGAGATGAAGTCATCGTGTTGCGCCGGGGCGTCGAGGTGGGAAGGCTCGTCCGTCCAAAGCGAACCCAGGCACCCCTTCCCGACTTGAGCGGCTTCCGGGCCTCGGTGAAACTGCGGGGCCGGGCATTGAGCGAAGACCTTACGGAAGGCCGCAGGAGCAGCCGATATTGATTTACGTTGACACCAGTGTGCTGGCCGCCTATTACTGCCCCGAACCACTGAGCGGGCAGGCACAGCGTGCGTTGGCCCAAGCGCATGAACGGGCGATTAGCTCGCTGGTGGAACTGGAATTCGTATCCGCAATCGCCCGGAAAGTCCGCACCCACGAAATGCGTCGAGGCGATGCTCATCGGATCCTCGCGGCATTTCAATCCCATCTGGAACAAGGGATTTATACACGGCTGGCAGTGGATGGCGCGCACTTTGCCAAGGCACGCGAGTGGCTCGCGACTCTGGTGGTTCCCCTCCAGACTCTTGACGCCTTGCATCTGGCGCTGGCCGCAATGAAGGGTTGCTCCGTAATGACCGCTGACGCCGCGCTCGCCAAGGCTTGCGCAAAGGTGGGCGTCACGGCTCGCCTTATTGCCTGAGGCCTGCCGCCCCCTCACGCGGGTGGCGCATACATTGGTTTGTATGTATGCGTCCCACGAATACGGGCAACATTTCTGTCACCGCGTCCTATCCGTGGCCTGTTCTGGCTTCTTAACCGTGCCACAGGCACTCCTGCCTGTGTCCTTTGCAGGGAAGGCATCAGCCTTGGACACAGGCGAGAGTGCCTGCGCCACGGAGGCCGATAACGGACCGCCAGGGAGAAGTGGAAGAACCGTCAATAATTTCTCTTGACAACAGAAAAAGAGTAGGGTATAGTTGATAGGTGAGGCTCGACGCCGGCCCATCCATGCCGTGAGCGGGCATGGTCAGCTCGCCCGACTCGGGGAGAGTCTGAAGGACGAACGAAGCACGGGCCTCCCTTCGCTTTCGGGAGTCTCCGGCCTTGATGGTCACGGGCAGGAGGCCCGCGGGACTCCTGCCTCGATCCTTCGCCCCTCACGCGGAGCAGGAAGGAAGAGATGATGCCACACCCTCCTAGCCTTATCCCCACAGATTGCAGTGGGACTTCATGCCCACCCATCGTACAAAGTCCCAAACCTGGGAACATCTTGAAAACAAGGGCCCGGAAAGGGCGTTTTTCGTGCGCCAAACCTGAGAACGTTCTGAAAACAAGCTAGATACAATAAACCTTGGGAACCACTAAAGAGCCTGACAAAATGACCGCCAGAAGAGCTCTCGCTGGGCAGATGGCGGCCGCGCAAAAGGCGTGATGTGGTCAGATACCTGGGCTAGTTATGGGGTGGCGTCCCCGATGCATCAGGACGCTTCACGAACGCGGGCCACGTCTCTGTCACCGCGTCTTATCCGTGGCCTGTTCTGCCTTCTTAGCGTGCCATAAATCCTGAGAGGCCCGTTAGTCCATAAATGGTTCTCCTAGCTCTTGCGGAAGACGAGATCCGAGCCTTTGGCGAACACGCCGATTTTGTCTCCGCTTTGCACCTGGTTAGTGGCCATCAAGCGATAGAGAGGGTCCTGGAATTCGCAGGCCAGAATGTGCTGGAGGTGCGCAGCGCCGTATTCGGTATCGCACCCGTGGTGGAGGAGCAGCGATTTGGCGCCGGAGGTGAACTCCACCTGAAAGGGGGTGGTGGGATGATGGCGGAAAACCCTGCTGGCTTTGTCGAGTTCGAGGTCCAGTATTTTTTTCAGGTCGGCAGAGCGAAGCGGATGGTAAACAATCGTTTCCTCGATGCGGCGCAGAAACTCCGGAGGGAAGTGGCGCTTGAGGGCGCGCATCGACACGCTTTGGAAGTGCCGCGCCTTGGCCTTCTCCTCGTCCGATTGCGGGATGAATCCCGAGGGCGTGGTGGCGTGCAGGCTTTCCTTGGAACCGATGTTGCTCGTGAAAAAGAAGAGGCAAGCGGAAAAGTCCACATGGCGGTTGCGCCCATCATTCAGCTCGGCACGATCCAGGACCCCCAAGAGCAGGGAATAGAGCGAGTAATGGGCCTTTTCAATTTCGTCGAGGAGAACCAGGGTATAGGGGAACTCGGGGGTGCGGAAACGCTCAAGGTTTTCCCGGGTGAAGACGGGTTCTGTATCGGCGTGGCCGATATAGCCGGGCGGCGCTCCCACGAGCCGGGCGATTTCGTGCTGCTGTTGGTATTCAGCGCAATTGATCTTGAGCAGGGCACTGGGGCTGCCGAGCAACACTTCGGCCAGCGCCTCCACAGAATGAGTTTTCCCGCAGCCTGGGGGACCGAGCAGGAGCACCGAACCCATGGTCCGGCGCGGCTGCCGGGCCTGGACTTCAATGCGCTGGAGGAGGCGGAGGATCGAATCGGTGGCTTGGGCCTGGCCGACCACCTGGGAACTCCATCGCCGCGCGACATGTTCGAGCCAGGAACTTCTCGTGCTGGGCCGCAAGGTGACCCATTCTTTGGGTTCGTGTTGGACGCCTAGGCTGTTCTGCATTGCGCTCCTTTCCCCTCGATCATCCGGGCTCGCTCCGCCGTTCAAAACTCCGGGGAGCTTATCCTCACCCCTTTCATCGGCGGGTTCGACGATGAACTTGAGAATTCATGGAGGGCGGCGCTTGGAAGCGGCGGTAGCGCGGGCGTCCCGCGCGCGCTGCATCTGGGAATTGCCTTTCACTCCGGCGCCGCGCTCACCTCCCTTCAAATGCTGCTTGACAAGTGTCGGCTTTTGCAATAATTCTCACCTTATGAAAACATCTGGGGATCGTCCCAAGCCGCCCACGGCCTACACCGTCAAGTCGCTGGTTAAAGCGCTGAACATATTGGAAGTGTTGGCGGACGAGGAGCCGCCTTACACCCTGACCGAGCTCAGCCGGCGGCTGCATTTGCACGTGAGCACGGTGCATCGATTGCTGGTCAACCTGGTCCGGCACGGATTTGTGGAAGAGGACACGGTCTCGGGAGGTTATCAGCTCAGCTACCGAGTCCTGCGTATGGGATTGCGAGTTCTCGACCGCCTGGATTTCCGGCGCGCGGCGCTCCCACTGTTGCACGACCTCAATTTACGTACCAAGGAAATCGTCCACATGGCGATTTTGCAGGGGACGCAGGCGATTTCCATCGAGAGGTTTGAGAGCCCCCAGCCCGTGGGCTTGGACGCCCGCCTGGGCAGGGTGATGCCACTCCACTGCACGGGGGTGGGGAAGACCTTGCTGGCCTATCAAAGTGAGGACTTCCTCAACCAGCTTGCCCATTCCCCGGGGCTCACGCGGATGACGGCGCATACCCTTACGGGGCTCCCACAACTGCGCAAAGAGTTGGAGCGGATTCGCGAGCAGGGCTACGCGCTCGACCAGGAAGAAGTGGTGGAAGGATTGCGTTGCGTGTCGGGGCCGGTGTTCAACCACACGGGGCAGACGATAGCGGCGTTTAGTGTGTCGGGGCCGGCGATGCGCATGACGCCGGCGCGAGTCTCCGAAATCGCCCAGATGGTGCGGGAAACCAGCCAGCAGATTTCCTACCGGCTGGGTTATCGCAGCGACTCGCGGCCGCTGCCTGAACCCGCGGGCGGCAATCTACGCGGTGAGCGAGGGGTTCAGCGCGCGCGCCCTCGAACCTCCCGACAGCCCGGGAGGGGAGTGCCCTCAACCTAATTGGAGGCCACGGCGGAGGAGCTTGCGGGTTTGGGGGCGAAGTAGCCGGGGCGGGTGCGCACCTGCAACTTGTTCTTGCTATTCGATTGATAGGCGTCCACTCTGATGGCGCGGAACGTGCCATCCTTCTTGACGTTGGTGGGTCGATACACAAGCGTATACTGGTTGCGGATGTCGTGGGCAATCTGGCGACAAGTGTTCTCAACCTCGTCGAGGGACTTGGGAAAGAAACTATCTCCACCCGTCGTCTCGGCAAGCTCTTTCAGGACTTTGGCGGCGCGATGGGCCTCGCCGCCGCGGATTTTGAAGAGGTTGCTGGTTTCGTCCGAACCCAGCAATCCAATTGTATAAATAACCGCATTGGATTTCTGGGCCTTGGTCATAAGTTCTTCGAGCGTATAGCGGCTGGCATTGTCCTCCCCATCGGTAATCGCCAACAAGACCTTCTTATCCCGATTGCCCAGTTTGAGGTGATCGAGGGAAGCGATCACCGCGTCGCGCAGCGCCGTGCCGCCGCGTGAATCGATCTTATCAAGGGCGGACTTCAGATCCTCTATTGTCGTCGCGAAGTCTCCCGGAGTATCGAGGTAATAGACGTCGTTAAAATTCACAACAAAGACTTGATCCTGGGGGTTGGAAGTCTTGGCGAAAATAAGCGCAGCGGCGTTCACGGCCTGGCGCTTGTCGCGCATGCTGCCGCTGTCGTCGATGACGATGCCCATGGTTACAGGGATATCCGCATGAGAGAAATGGGTGAGGGTCTGCGGCGCCCCGTCCTCGAAGACATGGAAGTCATCCTGTTTGAGATCATTGACCATGTGCCCTTTTTTGTCGAACACCGTGGCATGTACCACCACCTCGTTGACGTCCACGCTGATGGTGTATTCCTTGTTCTTTCTTTCTATTTGAGGGGTTTGGGGCGTCGCAGGCGCTGGTGTTTGCGCAGAGAGGGCGAGGGGTAGATACAAAAGGAGGGTTAACAATCCACTCCCGACAAGCAGGTTTCGGTATGGCCAATTATTGGGTCGGTGCATAGTAACCAGTTCGTGCGTAAACCTGAAGAGGCGGCAACCCTTTCGGCGGGTTCAACTTGACTCTGATGCGCCGCCACCGGCCGTCGCGAATCAGATTCGAAGGTTTATACCCCAGAACGTATTGGTTGCGCAATTCGATTGAGATTTTCTCCGCAATATCGGGTAATTCATTGGTATTTTCAACGCTGAACATGCGGCCGCCGGAAACTTCCGCGAACTCCGCGAGCAATCCCGGGCCGCCGGCTTCCTCCGGCGTGCGACTCCGCGAAGACATGGGCTCAAAGATGCCCACAGCATAAATCTGCACGTCGGATTCCTTCACGGCACGCTTGATATCATTTTCCGTATAGCGGCTGTGGTTGTCTCCTCCATCCGAGATGATCAAAAGCGCTCGACGGTTTGTGGTGGCCTTCTTCATTTCACTCAGGCCGAGATAAACTGCGTCGAGTAATGCCGTCCTCCCACCGGATTTTACCGTCAACAGCCGGTCTTGCAAGTTCTCGAACTTGGCAGTGAATCCCGAAACCATGTCCGGCTGGTCCGAAAAGCTGATCAGCATGAACTCATCCTGTGGGTTTGATGTCTTGAAGAACTGAAGGGCTGCTTCCTTGGACTTCTGGATTTTATCGCCCATCGACCCACTGCAATCGAAAATCATCCCCACGGAAATGGGAGCATCTTCCGTAGAAAAGGTCACAATCTTTTGCTCCACCTTTTCATCATAGAGTTGGAAGTTTTCCTGATCGAGGCCGGTCACGATCCGATCGAAGGGATCGGTGACGGTCACGTTGACCACCACCAGGTTTACGTCAACCTGAAGGGGAGTGACATGGATGGGAGGCACGCGAACGGTGACGTGAGCACCCTCTTGGCCAGCAGGTGGCGGCGAAGGGGGCTTCTGGTCATCCGAGGCACACCACACACCTATTGCCACAAGACACGCCAGGGCAACAGCGGCTAACCCCTCCAGTGTAACGCGTCGCTGTGAAAGAGCTGTCATGCTAGCAGCCCTCTGGGAAAGGACCCGAGCCACAACCTGCCTGAGTGCGGATGCAGCCCCTCATTCCAGTCTTACTCCTCAAAAGATTCTAGCACACTTCCTCCGTGGTTGTTACGCCGCGCGAGTAGAGATTCGACGTTTTTGAAATAGGGATAACGAGCGGATCATCGGATGAAGGTCTCCTGTGCAATTATTTTGATCAGGATCAAGGCCTGAAAAGGATCGGTTTTCACTTTTGTGTCGCCCACCCCAGGGCGATTTGCCATTGACTCGCGGCATGAACTGATGGATACTTGTCCGTACCGATTCCTTCCGTCCAAACTTTGACTTCGGTACACCTGGATTTCCCAGTTGGCTGCGTTGGCAAGGCATAACGCGGGCCGCACACACCATGTTTATATACCGGATCGTCAATCCTACCGCACAATTCATGGAGGCGTATGGGTGCCAAATACATCTTTGTCACTGGCGGTGTAGTCAGCTCTTTGGGAAAGGGGTTGGCCTCGGCGTCGATGGGCGCTCTGCTGGAGGCCCGTGGGCTCAAGGTCACGCTGCTGAAGTTTGATCCCTATCTGAATGTTGATCCCGGCACCATGAGCCCGTTCCAACATGGCGAGGTTTTTGTAACCGACGACGGAGCCGAAACCGACCTCGATCTTGGGCACTATGAGCGTTTTACCCGCGTCCGCATGCTCCGCGACAACAACTGCACCGCCGGCCGCATCTACGAAACCATCATCAGCAAAGAGCGGCGGGGCGACTATCTGGGCAAAACGGTGCAGGTCATTCCTCACGTCACCAACGAAATCAAGGCGGCGATCCGTAAGGTGGCGACCGATGTGGATGTGGTGATTGTGGAGGTGGGGGGCACGGTGGGCGACATCGAATCGCTGCCGTTTTTGGAGGCGATTCGCCAAATGCGCCTGGAAAATGGGCGCGACAACGTGGTGTTCGTTCACCTCACGCTTATTCCTTTCATCGGAGCTGCCGGCGAACTCAAGACCAAGCCCACGCAACATTCCGTCAAGGAGTTGCGCGAAATCGGTATCCAGCCCGATATCCTATTGTGCCGCACGGACCATTTCCTCTCTCCCGAGATCAAAGAAAAGATCGCGCTGTTCTGCAGCGTGCCGGAAGAAGCCGTTATCACGGCGAAAGACGTGGGAAATATCTACGAGGTTCCCATCCAGCTCGCCCATGAGGGGCTGGACACGCAGATTCAGCGCTGCTTGAAGCTGGAAACCCGCGAGCGCAATCTGCAGCCCTGGACGGATCTGGTGGAAAAGATCCGCCATCCCCTGGATGAGGTCAATATTGGGATCGTGGGCAAGTATGTGGGCTACCAAGATTCATACAAGAGTCTGAATGAAGCCCTGTTCCATGGCGGAATCGCCCACCGGGTGAAAGTGAACATCTCCTGGGTGGAGGCGGAAGGCCTGGAAGGCGACGCCTGCGCGGAGCAGTTGCGCGGCTTGGATGGCATTCTGGTGCCGGGCGGATTCGGCCGGCGCGGAATCCTGGGAATGTTGAAGGGAATTGAATATGCGCGGACCCGCAAGGTCCCCTATTTTGGCATTTGCCTGGGCATGCAATGCGCGGTCATCGAATTCGCTCGCAATGTGTGCGGTCTGGCGGGGGCGGACAGCTCGGAGTTTGATCCCTCCACACCCCACCGGGTGATTTACAAATTGCGGGAATTGCGCGGCATTGACGAGTTGGGTGGCACGATGCGGTTGGGCGCGTGGACGGCGCGCCTGAAGGCCGGATCCTTCGCTCACCAGGCCTACGGCCAACTGGAAATCTCCGAGCGCCACCGCCACCGTTATGAGTTTAATCGCGAGTACGAAGAAACACTGGTAGCGAACGGATTGCAACTGACCGGAAAGACGCCCGACGGCACCTATGTGGAAATTGTGGAGATTCGCGACCATCCCTGGTTTTTGGGTTGCCAGTTCCATCCGGAATTCAAGTCCCGGCCCTTGGAACCGCATCCGCTTTTCACCGCGTTCATCAGCGCCGCGCACGAGTACCGTCTCGAGCGGCTGAAATCGAAACGCGCGCACGGGGAGTCCCAATCCCGGCTTGCTTCCTCGGGGGCCGTGGGAAGTGGGATGGCGGTTAAGGAAGCCGGGGGTTCGGGTTCTTTATGAGTCGTGTGGTGCGTCTTGGCAAGTTGAAGATCGGGGAGGGGCAGCCGCTGTTTGTCATCGCGGGTCCCTGTGTTATTGAAAGTGAGGCGCACGCCCGGAAGATGGCCGAGCGCCTTTCCTCCGTGGCATGGGACCTGCGCCTTCCGTACATATTCAAGGCATCCTTCGACAAAGCCAACCGGACAGCGCTGGGGTCCTACCGCGGGCCGGGGCTCCAGCGAGGGCTTGAAATCCTGGCGCGAATCAAGCGGGATTTCGGCGTTCCCATCCTCACGGACGTTCACGAGGCGGGGCAGGTGCAGGCTGCGGCCGAGGTCTGTGACATCCTCCAGATCCCCGCCTTTCTCTCACGCCAGACTGATCTGTTGCTGGAAGTTGGTCGCTCCGGCTCAGTCGTGAACATCAAAAAGGGACAGTTCCTTTCGCCCTGGGACATCCGCCACGCCATCGAGAAAGTCCGGAGTACGGGGAATGACCGCATTTTAGTAACGGAACGCGGCGCGAGCTTCGGGTACAACAACCTCGTAGTGGATATGCGGGGCTTGGCGATCATGAAAGAGCTTGGTGTTCCCGTTATCCTTGACGTCACCCACTCGCTCCAGCTTCCGGGTGGGGAAGGCAACCGAAGCGGTGGCCAGCCCCAGTATATTGAAACGCTGGCACGCGCGGGCGTGGCGGCAGGAGTGAACGGCGTCTTTATGGAAGTTCACAACAAGCCCTCTCAGGCGCTTTCCGACGGGGCGAATTCCCTAGACCTGCGGCGCTTCAAGCCTCTCATGGCGCGGCTGCGCGCTTTGGATAACTTTGTGCGAAAGCTGTGAGCGGGCAGGAAGCGGTAGGCGGTTAGCGGTAGGCATCCCTTTCATACCAATTTGACACCTCAGGTGCGCGGATCCATCAGATAGGGTCGTCATTGCAGGCCGGTCGGGTGGATGGGAGAATTGACGAAGCTCGCAAATCGCGCTATTTTGCTGGATGAGATCATTTGGACGATCTTTGCGGGGTTCGACTTGCCCCTATGGTGTTAACGATCCGTAATCTGAAAATCCGCAACCAAATCCTTCTGGTCACCCTTCCTCCTCTATTTGTGTTGTTATGCGCGGTGGGGCTTGCCTTTTATGCGTACTGGGGCGTCATCAACAGCGAGCGAGCGGCTTTGCGGTCCAAAGAAAGAGTGATCCGAAATGAGTCATTCCTTCGGCACTCCACAGAAGCTTATATGGCCATCCGGGGATACGTCATCGCCCGCCAGAACAATACACTTGTCTCTTACGAAAAGGCGGTGACGGATGGCCTGGCAGACCTCAACGCGCTGGAAGATTTGGAGGCGGCTGATCCAGGGCAACTGCAAGAGGTTGCTCGAATGCGGGCGGAATTCGACACGCTGCGAAACCTGTGGGCTCAGCCTACGATTGAGATGGCCCGTTCCGGCGGGAATGACAGTGCCGCCGCGACCATGGCGGAAAGTTCGCAGCACCTGATGACGATCCGAGCTGCGGCGTTTAAGCTGCGCCAAAAGGATGAGGGGCAGAATGTAAGCGAGATGCAGGGTGCGGAAAAGGTGATACGGAAAATGCTGGTGGTGGGCGTCAGCCTGGCCGTGCTCCTGGCCAGCATCCTGATTTTCCTGACGGGGGTGGTGACGCGCCTGATTGTGACTCCAGTAAGGCAACTCATCCGCGCTTCTGAGCAGGTGGGGCGTGGCGATCTTGCCGTTACTCTGCCCCCGATGGTCAACAATGAATTTGGTGTTCTATCCCGCAGCTTTTCCCAGATGACCAGCGCCCTGCGGCGCGAACGGGAGGAAATCGCGTCATTGAACCGCTTCTCTGAGGCGGTTACCCAATGCACTTCGGAACATGAGGTTTACGACCTTGTCCTGCACGCCTTGAAAGAGCGATTCCAGCCGCTGCAAATCATCATCTTCAAACTAAACTCGGCCGAGAAGTTTCTGGAGGCAGCGGCCACCCTTGTACCCCTCCCCAAAGAGGTGGGAGCTTGGCCGGTGATCGAAGAGCCGCAAAATTGCAAAGCCGTCCGTACGGGCCGCTCCTTCGTCGTGAACGACGTGCGTGTTCAGTCGCCTTGCCCCTCCAAGTTCGCGTTGCCGTCCGAAGGAAGCTACTATTGTGGACCCTTGATCGCAGGCGGCATCATCATCGGCTCCGTCCGCATGGAAGCGGCCAGGGATCTTTGGACCCCCGAACGCCGGCGCTTGGTGGAGAGTTATCTGAGCGGCGCAGCCTCGGCGCTATCCAACTTGCGCCTGCTCGAGAGGATGAAGGAGCAGGCCAACATCGACATGCTGACAGGGCTTTACAACCGCCGTTTTCTTGAGGATTACGCCCGCAAGCTTTTCGCCATCGCCCGGCGGCGCGAGCAGCCGGTGGGGATGATCATGATGGACCTCGATCACTTCAAAAGGTTCAACGACGCCTACGGGCATGAAACCGGCGACCGCGTCCTGCGCTGCTTTGCCAAGACGGTTACCGAATCGATGCGCGAGACCAACCTAACTGCCCGATACGGGGGAGAGGAATTCATTGTCGTGTTGCCCGACACCACCACGAAATCCTGCGCCCTGGTGGCCGAGCGTATCCGCAAAGCGGTCATGACCATGGTGGTGCCGTCCGATACAGAGAAGCCCCTACCCCAGCTCACCGTGAGTGTTGGCGTCGCGGTTTTCCCTCAGAACGGCCAAACAGTGGAGGAAGTCATCCAGGCTTCCGATAAGGCTCTGTACGAATCCAAGCGCAACGGGCGCAATCGCGTGTCGCTTCCATCGATTCCGCAAGAAACGGCGGGGTAGCGATCTTCCAACGTGTTCCCCTCGCGGGCGCATGCCAGGCGGCATATCAATACCTCACAACACCGGCCAGAAAGGCGTTGCAGTTTTTCGATGGGACGGGTGCGGGGCTGCGGTATTCCGCCTCGGCGGCTGCCGCCAGCGGCCGCGCTTTGGTTGCAGGGCTTGTCCCATAGAACTGCGGAGCTGTGCTATCATCCTTCCCCGAAAGGTGCCTCCCCCGGCACGGGGAGATGGTACGGTTGGGGCCGGTCCACTACGACCCCGCGCAAATTCCCCCGGAGCGTGCCGCAGACTCCCGCTCCAAGAACTGCGAGAAATCTCATGGCCAAGTACTCTCGAGCACTGCTGGCCCGCGCCAAACGGGTCCGATTGCTGTTGATGGATGTGGACGGGGTGATGACCGACGGGAAGTTCTATTACCTGCCGCTCCCTGGGGGCGGGTTGTTCGAAACCAAGTGCTTTGACTCGCGCGACGGCTTGGGTCTTCGTCTGGCCCACCACGCTGGCCTCAAGACCGGCATCATTACAGGCCGCGGTTCGCCGGCGATCGAAGCCCGCGCGAAGGACCTGGGCATCCATTTCCTTCAGCAAAACGCCCTGGAAAAGATCGAACCCTACGAGAGGATTCGTAATGCCGCGAAGGTGGAGGACGCCGAGGTCTGCTACGTGGGCGATGACCTTACGGACCTGCCTTTGCTCATCCGCGTGGGCTTGGGCGTCGCGGTGGCCAACGGCGACGACCTGGTGCGCAAACACGCCCACTTCTGCACGCGCGCCGTGGGTGGCAGCGGCGCCGTCCGCGAAGCGGTCGAGCTGATTCTGACGGCGCAAGGGAAGTGGGATGCGATTCTGAAGAACTATCTCCAAGGCGACCGCGCCATCAACCTTCATTGACCCAGGGGTTGGCCCCGGCGGCCGGGAGCCCTCGCGCAAGATGATATCGCGCTGGAGAAGGAGCTGCCCAACGAGGTGGCGAAGGTTGCGACGGTCGCGGGATTCCAGCCAGGGCCCGAGTACCACCCAGGCGCATAAACCACTTCTTCCCCCTTGGCAGTTTGTGCCAGTGCGGCGGCGAACCTTTCTCCCCAAACTTTCTCCATATTCAAGGCCATCGCATAAGGGAGAAGCTTTTCGAACAGTTGGGGAGCAGTCTCCGAAGGAGTGCGCGGGCCGCCACGCCCCTTTTCCGTGGAGGCCAGGAACATGCCGAAGCTTTCAATGTCGTCCACCAGCGCGCGGCCCGACCGCCCCGGGGTCTTGAGAAGGATGTGGAACAGGTAGTTGGCCGCGACCATCACCAGCAGGATGGCAACCACCGCGCCAGAAGTGGCCCACCCCAGCACGCCCAGCCCCACCACCGCGCCGAGGATGCAGGCAAGGACGACCGCGCTCGTGACCAGGGCCTGTTTTCGCGCGGTGGGCGCATGAACCGGGTCGGAAAGCGCATTCCTTCCCTCCGCGATCGCCAGGATTGTGATAGCCAAGCAAAGTAGGCACAACAGGAGAAGGGCGGGAGTGAGGAGAAGCACGAGAAGTCTGGGCGCTCCCTGAATGGTGAGTCCCGCGCGAACCACCGTGGCGAGAGAAATCAACAGTCCAGGGATCAGGTAGCGGGCATTGGCCACGAAATAGATCTTTTCAAAGCGCAACCGCAGATGGTGGTGAAGCGCCTCGGCAGCGCCGCCGACAAGGGCCCGATGGGCAGGTACCAGGCGAATCGTATCGCCTGCGGCGAAAAGCTTGGCGAGGACGAGTTTCTCATCGGGAGCGATATCCGGCGTGGGGCTGGCATTAGAGGCAGGTTGGGATCCGGTGGGGGAGGCATCCGGCTTCAGGCGGCCGAGAATGTAACCGCCGGAGCCATCTTCCAGAATGGCCAGTTGCTTCTTTATCGCCAGGTCGACGAGATTCGTGACCAGAGCTTTTGGGTCAAACGCCATGCTCCATGCGTAGCGAAGAGCGGCAGGAGAAAATCCCTCGGGTGGCTCGGGGGTGGGCACGATCTCACCCAGGGCAGTCGCCCTTCCCAGCAGGAGCCACGCTGCCGCGTAATAAATTAGGGTCACAATCAACCCGGCGAGGCCGACTAAGGCGTCTTGATAGTCTTCCAGGAAGTAGCGGTACTTCTGCTCGTCGGTGGGCAGGTGCACAAATCCTTTTGGCCAGCGGGCGACGAGGGTCAGGCTCTCATGGGGTCCGAGGGCGCGAGTGGTGCGAAACGTGGCGTTACCTTCGTTATCAGCCGATGCGATGTAGTCGGTTTCCGCCGACCCCTGCCCGCCCGTATAAGCGTCCAGCAGGATGGCCACCTTCGCGATTCCCCTGGGCAGGTGAAGCGTAGCAGAAACCTTTTCAATGGGAAGTATCCACCCCATGCCCGTGACATTCCAATAGAGCTCATCGTGCTCGGGGAAGAATCCGATTCCGCGATCGACGGAGTACGTGAGTTCATAGGTGTGCTCACCGGGCGGCAAAGTCTCGCCGCTATTTCCCATATAAATGCGCAGGCCATTCGAGAGCTTTGCCAGGTGGAATTCCTCCGGCTGCGCGTCGCGCTCGATGGATACGCCGTCAAAATGAACACTGTAGGGATTGCCAAACCGATCGTGGTAGCGAGTCGTGAAGTCCCGATAGATTCCGTGCTTGATTTGTGCGCTCAGGGCAAGGACCTTCACGGTCTCGCGCACCAGAAGCGTGCCGTCGGGATTGAGCGTGATGTCGCTGTCATAGGAAAGGATCTGCTCACGGGTCGGCGCCGGGGCGGGTTCCTGCGCGCTCAAAACGGTAGCGAAACTCCAGGCGAAGATGGCGAAGAGCGCAACGTGAATAAGGGAGCGTCGTTTGAACATGTCAGCCAATCCTATGATCCCGAAGGTTTACGCCGGCCCAATCCCGTCCTACAAGTTCTTCGGTCGAAACATCGCCGCGGCTTGGCGGGCCACCAACCGGCGCGGCGCCAGCCGCTCCGCGAAAACCATGAGTTGGTCGATGAACCTCGCGACGGCAAGGCTGCGGCCGCGATCCAGGGCTCTCAAACCCACTTCTACAACTTCCTCGGGGGATTGTAATCCACCCACAAACGTGCGCATACCGTAACGGCTGGCGTCAAAGAAGTTCGTTGCCGTGCCGCCGGGGCAAAGGGCCAGGACTCTTACGCCGTATCGACTTGCCTCCTCTGCCAGCCCCATGGAAAAACTCGTGACGTAGGCTTTGGTGGCAGCATACACGCTGGTGTAGGGCACAGGCTGAAAGCTGGCCGTCGAGGACACGTTGATGATGTCCCCACGGCGCTCCTTCACCATGGCAGGAAGGAGCAAGTGGGTCAGTTCAGTCAGCGCCACGATGTTCAAACGGAGCATGTCCGCCTGGCGGTCAAGCGGCAGCTTCCAGAATTCGCCGTGTGCTCCGAAACCCGCATTGTTTACCAGCAGATCGACGGGAATGCCCCGCTCTTTGAGGATCGCGGCCAAGTGCGCGGAAGCTCCCGTCACACTGAGGTCCTGCTCAATGACTTCAATGCGCAGGGAGTGTTTGGCGGCAATTTCGCTCTTCAGCGCTTCCAGTTTATCTTTTGAGCGCGCCACCAGAACCAAATGCCTGCCGCGTGCTGCCAGTGCGCGCGCGAAACAAGTGCCGATGCCGCTGGAGGCTCCCGTGATCAAGGCGAAGTGGTCTCTCACCATCGTGGCCGCCACACTGCTTTCGTTCCGAGGATCGGGCATCACTGAACCTCTCTACAAGATCATCGGGTGATCGGGTGATCCGATGATCGGGTGAACAAAGAACAATCCATATCGAGCAGGTTTCTTGCTCACCGGATCACCCGATGACCCGATCACCCGATTGGGGCGCAGTGGTATGCCGGGTTAACGTGCCTCTTACCGGTGGCTATCAATTGCTCGGCCTCGGCCTGCGACTTGATTCCACCCCGCGCGCCGAGCGCTGTGCAGTTGAGCGCGGCCATGGCATTGGAGAAGTCGAGGGCGCGCGGAATATCCCAGCCCGCGAGCAAAGCGTAAGCAAAGGCCCCGTGGAAGACGTCACCTGCGCCCGTGGTGTCCACCGTTTCCACCACGAATCCCGGCGAGTAGAAAAAGCGCCCTGCCTGGTAAACCAGAGCGCCGTCGCGGCCCAGCGTCATTCCCGGCGTGCCGACGTGGTACTCATCCGCCATGTTCTTGAGCACTCTGAAAGGGTCAGCCTGGCCGGTAACGGCAGGCAGAAATTGCGTCGAGGCTATCAAGTAGTTAATGTAGGGAAAAAGCTTCTCGACATTCTTGTAAACGGTGTCGAAGTCCGCCACCACCGGGATGCGCGCGCGCTGCGCCCACCGCGCCGCCTCGAGCGCGGCTTCGACATCGCAGCCATCCAGATGCAGCAGGCGGGCGGAGGTGATCGCAAGGGGCTTGAGTTCTTTGGGCTGAACCGCCAGCCGCGCGTCACGGTCCCAGAAAATCGTGCGCTCTCCCGTTGCCTGGTCCACAATGATGTAGCCGTATTGGTTGGGGGCGCCGCGCACGACCTTCGTGTAGGCCATATCCAGACCTTCGCGGCGCAGACTGGCAAGCTGCAATTGGCCTCCAGGGTCATCACCCACCTTCCCGATGTAACGCACCTTCAATCCCAATCGACTGCACGTAACCAGAGCCGTCGCCACCTGCCCGCCGGCTTGCATTGACAACGCCGCCACACGCTCCTTGCCGCCCAGGGCAGGGAACTTGCGAACCGACATCACCGTGTCCGTAGCATTCAAACCCAGGCCAACCACATCCACTCTAGCGCGCGCCAATCACACCTCCAGAATGCTGCAAGCCAGATACTCTACCACCGATTTTAATCATCGAATCATTGGTGATTGAGCGATTGGTGATTGGTGATTTGAGATCTCCGGAATCCGAAACCCTGAATCGGCCATTCTGGCTTGGGCCACGGCCTGTTCTACTTCCGCCGACCGGCCGAATTTGGCCCCGGACGCCGGACTTCGGACCCCGCGTCCCCGACTCCGGACCTCGGACTCCGGACCTCGGACCCTGTAGTCTGTCCGTCGCCTTCCGTGCTTATGATCGCCGGCTCAGGACAGTCTGTCCCTGGTTCCGCTTGTGCCCCTTTTGTGTTTTCATCAACATAGCCGGAGTCGCGGTAGGGATGCCGGTTAACCCGGCACCCCCCGCACGGATCCGTACGTGCGCTCATTAGCGCATACGGCTCTTCACTCGGACGGGTAGCGGCCGAA
>JBEKLF010000147.1:0-21305 GCA_050010335.1 Terriglobia bacterium | reverse complement strand
ATTTCGTAAACCTTCAGGCGCTGGGGCGCCGTCGTCATGTCCTGAAATTCGATCGCGGCCTTGATGCGCTTCCGGGCGAGTCCGTCCCGCATACGTCCGGCGCGCTTCATCCGCCACAGGGTGTCCCCGATACGCTGTACTAACTCGCCTTCCAAGCCCTCGGCCAGATTGTTCTCCAGCGAGTTCATCAGATCGGCATACTCTTGCGGGTCTTCCCCCAGGGCCTCGAGGGCTCCGTTTTGCGCCTGCGAGTAGAATCCGTGACGCAAATTGGCCGCGGCGACGCGAGCCTTGCCCTCGGGCGTCACCGCGCCCTGCGACAGGCTCCCGTTGGCGCGATGCGCGGACAGGTTCTCTTCCGTCATTTCTGGTTTGTGGACTAAAGACATAAAAACCTCCTAGGAACAGTGGCTAGTGGATAGCGGCCAGTCAAAAACCAGCTCGCATCCCTCAGATCGCCGGCTACTGCACTCCGGCTGCTGCCTGCTGCTTTCTGCCTGCTGCTTTCTACCTTTCGCCGTGACCCCTTGCCGGGGTCCGCGGCGGTTCCGGCCGGCTAAGGGAAGCAGGCCTTGTGAACTAGCGTACACCATAGTGCTCAATTTGTCAAGTGAATAATGAAGAGATATATCAAGAACTATGATTTAGAACAAGATATCGTTGCAAGACGTGCCCGCTGTCGGACAAATTCGCTAGTGAAATTGTCCGTTAGCGTTCGCCAGTCAAAGTCGCCAGTAAAATTAACTCGCCATACGCCCAAGTTCCCGGGAGCCCCGGGCGGCGCTCGGCCTTAAAGGCGGCGGGAAAAACGCATTGGCGTTTTCGTCCTCGGTTTCCCGAAGGGCTTACATTTACCCCAGCGCAGGCATTGGGGACTTCCACAGGTAGGGCGTTTCTCGTCAAAGTGACCGGCATGGCGATGCTGCGCGCCTCACACCAGCGAAAAAATTGTGCGACGGCCTGGGCGTATGCGGCGCGCGTGTTGCGGTTGCGGATATTCGCGGTGAAGAACTCCACGAAGCGCCAAGCGGCGCCCTCGCCGGCGCGGGCGATCATCGCCGGCAGTCGTTCAAGGCCGGCGCGGTCAAGGTCACGGGATGGGATGGGAACCATGTCGTGGCTCATGTTGGCAGATCCTCGGGCTCAAAGAAGTCGGCCGGGTCAAGATCATCGTCATTTGGAAGATTTCCGGTGGGGACTTCCCAGCCTTCGACGACTTGACGCCATCCTCCGTCTGTGTCGCTGCGGGGCTGTTTTTGGGGTTCTTCCCTTTCCTGGGATTGACGCATCATAACGCGTAGTTATGATACGTCCTACGTGGAACACGTTGCAAATAAAGCAATTGTGTGGACACTTTTGAGCCGTCGGCCAAACGGCGTCCTCGCGCCCGTTAATGGCCGCGAAGCTGGCGAAGACCCGTCAACTCCCAAAGCGTCATTTCCCAAAGTTGAGTTACCTGCCTCGCTGTTGCCATTGGATACGTTGTAAGACTACTAATCTGGTCTTGACAATCAGCCCGGGGGGGCGGATTTTCGAGTCATAAACACACTACTAAAAGCAAGCCCTGACACCCTGCGTCCCAAAGGGTGCAGGCCGAAGGGCCGCGAGGAGGAGACATGAAACCGGTTCGATATGGACTTCTGGTGGCAATAGCCTTCGCGTTCAGCGCGTCATTATCGTGGGCGGACTGTGAATTCAGCTACGATTGCACAGGTTGCTGCGGCGGTTCTGGCTGGACAACCTGCACGTCTATCAAGAACTGCACGCTGACGTGCGGGGAAGGCTCTTGTGCCGGTTGCGGCTTCTGTGAGTATGCGTGCAGCGGTCATAAGCCATACTTCAACCTAACGTGTTGCGGAGGCTGCGTGGTTCTTGGGGACTCACCGACGGCATCGGCAACAGGCCATTCTACCCCTTGCGTGGACGCGAAGCTTACTACCGTGAGTTTCGTGCCTTTAGGGAAGGCCATGGAGGACACCCGCGACGTTGAGGTTCATCTGGAGGTGTCTGCTGATGTGCCGGTTGAGATTGTGGATCTCGAATTTGAGCCATCGGCCGAAGGGCTAAAGTCGGGCAAGTACCGCATTCGAAACCTTTCGCATCAAGGCTTGGTCGCCTTCGAGGTGGGCTGGCAACTCTATTTCGGGGATGAAGCCAAAGTACTAAAGGCTTTTCACAGCACCGACTTCTGGATGACTAAACAGGCGCAATTGGGACCAGGAGAAACGGACGCGATGCAGTTCCCGGAATACCATGGTCTTGGTCCTCTCCGCCGGGCCGTGGGTACCGTCGACTACGCTGAATTTAGCGATGGCACGCGGGTGGGCCCGCGTGCGACCGAGGAGTTCCCCCGATGGACTGCGGTGCGGGTCCACGAGCATGATCTCTACCAAGCGCTCCTCTCGACCTATAGTCAGGGTGGCGCGTCTGCTTTGGAAGAGGCCCTCAGTCCTTCTTTGGCGCGCTCGGAGTCTGGTCTCATCAGATCTTGGCGAAGTGAATTCCGGGTATCCTACCAGCAGGATCCCGACGCCGCAATGCAGGAGCTGAAGCGAGTCGCCGCGCTTAAGGTCCCGCAGTAACAGCGGGGAAGGCGCGTCTCGCGTTCCACAGCTAGAGGACCAGAGGTGGGCGCACTTTGCCTTCCTCTGGTAGCGCCAGGACAAGCTTGGCCGATCTTGTGAACTGAAAGGAGCTCACCTTGTAGATTACCCGTTTGACAAGTAGGCCGGCAAGTGCGAGGGGGAACAATCCTTCCTGGCGAAGCCTTGCAGGGGCGAACTAGTGAGCCGTAGCGTCAGGGAACTCATTTCGGCCTCGTTAAGCAATCGGAAGGTGGCAAGCCCGCCAGAGAGTGGTGAAGCCCGACAGCGAAGGGGAAGCAACGGGTGCGAGCCCCCATCGGACCTTGCGGGGACCGTGGGGGACGGGGGCATCTGTCCCCCAGGTAGAAGTAGGAATCGGTATTACTAAACACTGGGTCTAAGAGGGCTTGCGATCACTCCGGCGCCTTACGGTCACGTGTGTCCGTTCGTTGTGCAAACTCGGCTCGCCATAGACCCGGATAGCTCGTCACGAACCCGGTCCGCGTCTACTTCCAGGGTTCGCACGAAACTGCCGCCGCGCGACTCGTGACGATCCGTCCTCTCTGCCACGCGCCGGTATACCTGAGGAAGGACTTCGAACTCGAGCGATGGAAACGGGAGCCACGCCGCCCTAACCTCGGCTTCGTCGCCCACCGCGAGCGCGAGCCGCCGAATAGGAAAAAGGTTCGTAGAGGGACTAAATCCCAGATCGACATCTGTGCTCCCCTCGACCCAGGCGCACTCCTTTCCGTTCAAACGCCATCTGCGCTCCGCGTCGACAGATATGGTTAGATCTATCTCCCGACTGCCCATCACGCCCCTTACTTGGGCCGAGTTCGTCAACCAGGCGGCAGCACAGATCGCGTCATAGTCCAACTTCGCGGGACCCTGTGGGTAAGCAAAAATAGCCGTCCCGGACAGTTCCCAGCCCTCGTCGAGCACCTCAAGTCTTGTAATCTCGCGGCCGGGAAGGTCGAGCCTGCGCCACAGCATGATTTCGGCCATCGTGTTGCCACTCTGAGTGAAAATCGTTCACAGTATAGCTTAAGATTGCATGTCCTCTTGAGTCATTTGGTTGTATTGTCGCCTTTGGTGAAAGGTACCCACGGCGTTGCCGATCGGCAGTGAGCGCAAGTGACTGTCACCGTGGGGAAGTGTCTCTGCGTGATGACGTAGCGGCGAGTTTACCTCGCCATGCGGCGGCGTGACGCCGCCCCTCCAGCCAACCGCGTCGCTACCTCCCGAAAAAAATGCTTGACAGATGAAACTCATGTGCTAATAATTTAGCATGCTGCTTGAAAATTAGCAGGAGGGCATGGCATGACCCGACCCGCAGAACACCAACTCAGCCGCCGCGAGCGGCAAATCAT
This sequence comes from Terriglobia bacterium, assembly GCA_050010335.1. Classification (GTDB taxonomy): domain Bacteria; phylum Acidobacteriota; class Terriglobia; order UBA7540; family UBA7540; genus Bog-366. Next base: position 17,350 of record JBEKLF010000147.1, on the reverse strand, counting down.
GGAGGTGCTCTATCAATGTCACCGGGCCTCGGTGGCGCAAATTCGCGCCGCCCTTCCCGACCCGCCAAGCTATTCCGCGGTTCGGGCTCTCCTGCGCATCCTCGGCGAAAAAGGGCACGTCCGGCATGAAGAAAAGGATCTGCGGTACGTTTACTTCCCAACCATACCGCGTGAGCGCGTGCGGCTTGCGGCGCTGCGACGGATGGTAGAGACCTTCTTCGACGGCTCTGCCGCGCAAGTCGTCGCGACCTTGCTCGATCCTTCGACCGCCCGCCTCACGAGCGACGAACTCGACCGCATCGCGAAATTAATCTCCAAGGCTCGAAAGGATGGTGCGTCATGACGGGCACTCTTTGGCCGCTTCTTCTGGCGCCACAGTCTCACCTTGGATTCGCAGGGCACGGCCTCGCGGTTCTCTTCCAAGTCACCGTCAAAGGGACTTGCATTCTCATTTTTGCTTTTGTTCTGAATCTGCTTTTGCACCGCTCTTCCGCCGCGGTCCGACACCTGGTCTGGACACTGAGGTTGGGCGCAATGTTGTTGCTTCCCATCTTCTCTCAGACGCTGCCGGTCTGGAAGGTACCCGCAGTCTCCCCGGTGCTCGCCGACAGTGCCAGCGCGAGGCCGGGGCCGGGGAGGGAAGAATCCACGGCCGTCTTGCCCAACCCGCAAGTCCACGAGCGCCAATCGCCCCCGATCACGCCTCGCGCGAACGACGCCGAACGCTATCAAACGTGGGGGATTTTGTTCATTTACGTCATCGGCGTTGTGCTGGTGGCCATGCGGGTGGCGGTGGGGGAAATCCGGGTGCGTAGCCTGGTAAGTGGCTCGCGCCCCTTTGATCTAATCCAAGCCAAATCCAGCGTAGCGAACATCTGCGCGCGTTTGGGAATGTCCCGCCACGTCCGGATTCGAATCAGCCCCGAGGTCGGCTTGCCATTTACATGGGGAGGCTTGCGGCCGACCATTGTCCTGCCGGAGGGCGTCCAGTCGTGGTCCGAAGAGCAACTCAGCTTCGTACTCGGCCACGAGCTGGCGCACGTGAGCCGGTGGGATTATCTTACGCAGATCCCGGCCCAAGCCGCCTGTGCCTTGTTCTGGTTTAATCCGCTCGTTTGGTTTGCGGCCATGGCGATGCGCAGAGAACGCGAGCGTGCGTGCGATGACGTGATCCTGAGCCTCGAACAACGGGCGGCGGACTACGGAGAATTCCTTCTGGTTCTTGCTCGCGGCCTGCGGCGCTCGGGCGACGTCTGGTTGACAAGCGTCGCCACAGGTCAAATCTCTCAATTGGAGGTTCGCATGAAAGCGTTACTTGATCCCCAGCTCGACCATCGGCCCGTGTCGCCAAGGCGCGCTTTGTTTGCTACGGCACTTGCCGTGGCGCTAATTCTGCCCGTGGCGGCCATCCACGCAACCGCCAAGAAGGCCACGGGAGATATCACCGGCACCGTGCAGGATCCCAGCGGTGCGGTGATCCCCGGCGCGAAGGTCACCGCGCTGAACCTGGAAACCCAGGATAGGATCAGCACCTATACCGGCGATGACGGCTCGTTCGAGTTTCCCGCGATCCCCACGGGCCGCTACCAGCTCGAAACTACCAAGCCCGGATTCGCCTACGAGAAGGGCATGGAATTCAAGCTGGAACCATCCATCGAGCTTCATGAGGATATTGTCCTGGAAGTGGGGGCGGTGTCCGAGCAAATCGTCGTACGCGGCCACGCATCCGCTGAAACGCCGCCCGTGCCACCACATGCCCCCAAGCGCATCCGGGTAGGAGGTCTGGTGCAGGCCGCGAAGCTCGTGAATCATGTCGTGCCGGTTTACCCCGCCAGCGCCGAGAAGCAGGGAGTTGAAGGGACCGTCATCCTGCGGGCGGTCATCGGCACGAGCGGGCAAATGCTTTCGCTTTCACCCTACAACGACGCCGACCCCGGCCTGACGAGTGCCGCGATGGAAGCCGTCAGCCAGTGGCGATACGAACCGACACTCTTGAATGGCGTTCCCGTCGAAGTCGTGACGACCATTACGGTGGTTTTTCGACTTGATAAGTAATTAGGTGTGGACGAGTTGATCGATGTTGACCTTGCGCAGTTCTTCCGCGGCGCGTTCGGGCAGCACGGAGTTGTAGTAGACCTCTTTGTGAAAATAGGAGCGCGAGGTGGAGACGCGCACGGGAACCAGTTCAAAGTGCCAGTGGAAATCCTCACGGATCGTGCGCCAATGGTCGGTACGATCGAATTTGGCACTCAGATTGGGGGAGGTGTGCAGGGTGAGGTGATAATCCTGGGCCACCGACTCGAGGCGCAACAAGACGGTCTTCAGGAAGCGCGCGAAATGGAACTGGCGATCCCAAGCGGTCAAATCCTCCTCAAAGGCATAGTGGTGCTCCAGGGGAAGGATCCAAATCTCGTAGGGCACACGCGAGGCGAAGGGGCAGAAGGCCACGAACTGATCATCCCATTCCACGGTGCGCGCTTGCTTTGAAATCTCCTGTTGGGCGATATCGCAAATCAGGCAACGCTCCTTGACCGCGAAGTAGCGTTGAAGCGAGCGGAATTCGTAAACGACGCGGCGCGGGATGAAAGGCGTCGCGGTGATCTGGGAGTGCGGGTGCTCGGGTTCCTGCCCCGTCAGCTTGCCCTGGTTCCGGAAAACGCTGACATAGCGGAAGCGGCGGTCCTTCTTCAGGTCCACCAGGCGTGAGGCGTAAGCCCGCACGACCTGCGCTACGTTTTCATCGGATTGGAGCGACATGCGCAAATGGTGGTCGGGGCTTTCGATCACCACCTCATGCGCGCCCAGACTGCGCATCTTGTCGTAAACCCCCTCGGCGGTCCGCTGCGCATCGCCTTCAATGCGATAGAGCGGGCGCAGGTGGGGAGTGACGCGCACCTGCCATCGGCCAGAGCCATTGACATGTGAATAGATGGTTTGCGGAGTCAAGACTTCCTGGCCGGGGCAAAAGGGACAGACATTGAAGTTCGGCCAACTCGTCTCGCCGTCTTCCTGAATCACCCAATTCATGGAGATAGGATCTTTCCTAATCTGCATCGATCCTCCCAAAAGCAGTGAACAGTGGATAGTGGACAGTGAGAGCTGCTACGCTCAGCACCAACTGTTCACTCGCCTCTATCCACTGCTCTAGCGTCACCGGGAAGCCAGATTCTCCCAACGAATTCATCGGCGGGTTCCGGCTTCTTCTTAAATCGGGGGGGTGCGAACGGGGCTTCAGAGAAAGGACTATTTATGCCTTCCGACCTTGCTCGCGCTACCCGGTCCAAATGCTGCGATCAACGACGCCGTCCACAGGGCGGCCGTCAACCTATCTTGCGACGCTTATTAAACGCCTTAATTCCATTGGTGTCAAGCCTTCTAAAGTAAGGTGTCCAAGATGGCATTATTTAACTACTCTACGATGCCCACGCTCCGGTTGGATGCGGGTCAGTTCTTCATTGCTGACCCCAACAGGATTTGGGAAGTGGTACAGTTGAGGGCGGAGCAACCATCGGCTGATTGTCAGCAGGAGAGTTCGGTATGGTAGTCTTTTGTAAGCGGTGTGGTTCTCCCGTGAAGCTCGACAATGCGCGTCTGGCCGACCCGGCGTACAGCATGAAATGCCAGCAGTGCCAAAGGCCGTTGGCGCTCGACACCGTACGGCCGCGCGCTCGCAGTGCAGCCCCCGGGCCCGGGGTGACGACGCCCCCAGTGGGCACGTCCGGCGCGAGAACGTCGGAAACGGGCGCCGCGGAAGAGCGCGCGCAGGCGCTCGACAAAAACCACTATTTGCAGAAGATCCGTCTGTTCAGCGGCCTTCCCTATGAAGAATGTGTGCTGATTGAAGGGCGCATGCGTCCCCGTGAGTTTGCCCCGCAGCAAATCCTGGTGGAAGAAGGCGGGCCGGGCGATGCCATGTTCTTCATCACTTCCGGCGCGGTGGAAGTCCGCAAGAAGGACCCCAATTCCGGAATCGACTTTCTGCTGAGCGAGCTGAAAGCTGGCTCGTGCTTCGGCGAGATGGCGCTGCTCAACGGGAAGCGGCGCGTGGCGACCGTGGTGGCGGTCGAGCCGACGACCTGCTCGGTGCTGGAACAATCGGCTTTCGACGAATTGCTGCTGACGAGCTCCAAACTGGGCCTCTCCATGTGCCGCGTGCTCGCCGAACGCCTGGACGAAGCCAGCCAGCAAACCGGCTACGATTACATCAATCTTGCCAAACTTCAATTCGACCCGCGGGTCATCAAACTCCTGCCGCAGCAGATGGTGGAGCAGCAGCGTGTTCTGCCCGTGGCTTTCTCGAACAACCGCCTGACGCTGGCGATGGTGAACCCGAATAACCTTGCGGCTCTGGATGATGTACGCCGCGTAATCAAAGGCGTGATTATCGAACCCGCGACGACGTCCGAAGACGATTTCAAGCGTTTCATGACGAGCGCCTATCCGGACATCCTGCGCAGGGAGGAGGAAAGGGAGACAGGCGCGAAAGACTCGGCGGTCTCTAGCGGTGCGATGGCCGCGAAGGCCAGAGAAGGTGAATCGCCGACCTCCAAATCGGACTGGGCGGAGGGCATCATCGAGTCGCTGGAATCCGACGCGCTGAAGATTGTGGACGTGGAAAGAGGGCCACAGGCGCCGGAGGGGGAATCGGACCTCTCCCGCTCGGACGAGGACACGACCTTCATCCGCATGGCCAATAGCATCCTGGCGCTGGCCATCAAGAAGGGCGCTAGCGATATTCACATTGAGCCGCAGGAAAAAGACCTCGAGGTCCGCTTCCGCATCGACGGAGCGCTGCAAGTTGCACAGGTATTGCCCAAGATGATCCAGATGGGCTTGATCTCGCGCTTTAAGATGCTCGCCAAGCTTGACATCAGGGAAAAGCGGCTGCCGCAGGACGGGCGCATTACTGTGAGGCTGGAGGAGCGTCCCATTGATTTTCGAATCTCCACTCTTCCTTCGAAGTGGGGCGAAAAGATATGCCTGCGCGTCCTCGACAAATCGAGCGCCGTGCCGGGGCTCGACAAGCTCATCCTTCATCAGGAAGTGCTGGAGTTGGTGCGGGAAATGATTTCGCAGCCTTCCGGCATCATCTATGTGACCGGTCCCGCTGGCTCGGGCAAAACCACATTCCTCTATAGCGCCCTGGCCGAGCTCAACGATCCCGATGTGAATATCTCGACCGCAGAAGACCCCATCGAGTACGATCTGCCGCGCGCGAACCAGGTGCAGGCAAGCAAAGAAATCGGCCTAGACTACGTCCGCATTCTGCGCGCCTTCCTGCACCAGGACCCCGACATCATTCTGGTGGGCGAGACACGCAATAAAGAAACGGCCCAAATCGCCGTTGAAGCTGCCTTGACCGGCCACTTGGTTTTCACCACGCTCCACACTCATGATTCCGCCGGGGTCTTCACCCGCCTGGGGGAGATGGGCGTTGAGCCTTTCCTGGCGTCGAGTTCAACCCTTGGCGCGATCGCCCAGCGCCTCACTCGCCGCCTTTGTCAGTCCTGCAAGGAAAGCTACACACCGGACGATATCTCGCTCCGGTACCTGGGCCTCGACCCGAGTGAGCAGTTCACCTTCTACCGTCATCGAGGCTGCGGCCAGTGCTCGGGAACGGGTTATCGTGGGCGCGTGGGTGTTTACGAAGTCCTGCGCATGAACGCTGAGCTGCGCCGCCTGGTGGCCGGCGGTGGGACCTCCGAAGCGATCTCCGAACTGGCCACTAAGAACGGGATGAAAACGCTGAAGGAATATTCCGCTTGGCTGCTCCAGAACGGCTGGACCACGTTGGATGAGGTCTTGCACGCCGTCTCTGCGCAGGAATAAGCTTTTAGAGATCGGCTCTATGCAGTCAGATAAAGGCCGGGCCGAAAGCTGAGCGGCGATGGCTAAAGGCTCTATGGGTTGCTATCTGGGAATCGACGGCGGTGGCACGCGGACCGCGGCGTGGCTTGCGGATGGCGAGGGCAAGATTCTGGCGCGCGCGGAGTCCGGGCCTTCTAATCCCCTCAAGGTGGGGTTTCGAGCGGCCGAGCGCGAACTGCTGATCGCCTTCCGCGCCTGTTTGCAGGGAGCCGGATTTCCGAGGACTGCGTCGCGCGCATCGCGACCCCCGGTCGTGCGCGCCGTCTGCGCAGGCATCGCTGGAGTCGATCGGAGGTCCGTACACCGGCCGCTTCTCGCCTGGATGCGCCGGCACATTCCCGCGCGCCAATACTTGCTGACCTTCGATGCCGCCATCGCGCTCGCTGCGGCGGTGCGCGACGCGCCGGGCATCATCGTGATCGCTGGCACAGGTTCCATCGCCTTCGCGCGTGATGATCAAGCCAAGCTGCTGCGCGCGGGCGGGTGGGGAATTCCCTTCGACGATCGCGGCTCCGGCTACGACCTCGGTCGCAAGGCCGTGGCAGCGGCATTGGAGGCGTTCGACGGCCGCGGCCCGCAAACCGTCTTGATGGACCGGATCTGCCGGGAACTCGGCCTCGGCAGTATTCCCGAGATCGTTTCGAGACAACTCGAACAGCAGCAGGTTGCCGCGCTGTTTCCGCTGGTGATGGAGGCGGCCCATAAAGGCGACCTGGTATCGCGCCACCTGTGCGACGAGGCGGCCCGCGACCTTGCCAACCTGGCCGTCGCATTGCTCCAACGCGCTGGCTGGATTCGCCGCTCGATGCCAGTGGTCACCACGGGTGGGGTGTTCAAATCCAGCTACCTCATCCGCCGCGCCTTCGCGCGCCATCTGCGCCGCTTCGCCCCTTCGGCACGGGTGCAACTGCTCGAACACCCGCCCGTGGAAGGAGCGCTCTGGCTGGCCCGCAGCTTGGGCAAGAATAGATCTTGAGGAATGAACCAACCGGAGGAAATTCATCATGAACTTAATGCGCAGATTGGGAAGCGCTTTGATATTAGCCATACTATCCAGCGCCGTGGTATGGGCCGCTGACGCCGCTCACCCCGTGACACCCTCAGACCTCATTACGGCGTCCCAACTGAATGGCAAGTTGCCGGAGGTCAAGGCGGGGAAAATAATCCTGATTCAGGTTGGCTTCCACACGATGTATAAGATGGGACACATCCCCGGCTCGCAATACGCGGGCGCCGCTTCGAATGCCGAGGGCCTAGCGGCGTTGAGGAAGCTTGTTGCGAGCCTTTCCCGCAATCAGGAAATCGTCATTTATTGTGGATGCTGTCCGTGGGACAACTGCCCCAACATTCGCCCTGCCTTTCAAACGCTGAAGGAAATGGGCTTCTCGAACCTCAAGGTGCTCGACATCCCCGAAAGGCTCGGCGACGACTGGACCGCCAAAGGATTTCCCATTGTAAAGGGGGAGTAGCGCGAACCTGTCTTTTAGGTCCGCGGCTCTTACTTGTCAATTCGGGGCGAACCGCAACAATTCGTTGTCATCCGCGCGCCAACAAGCTTTCTCTCACCTCCTGATTCGTGGCCAAGTCGATGCAGGTCCATGCCATGGCCAGGGCGCCGTCCTCTAATGCCTTGTCTGCGTCGGGAGTGATGCAGTGCGCGGTGAACTCCGGCTGGTGGTTGACGGCGGGTAGGGAGTTAATGCCGATCATGGGGTGGATCGAGGGCATGGCCAGAGAGACGTTGCCCATGTCGGTGGAACCGGTGGGCCGGGTTTCCCACTCGCCGAGGTTCGGGAACGCCCGCCCCAGAGCTTCGGAATTCTTGCGATACAGTGCCGCGATGGCCTCGTCGTGGCGCATTTCGGCGTAAGGCTTGTCGCCGCCGGTGATCGCGATCTTCGAACCCGTCGCGAGGGCTCCGGCCTCGAAGCAGCGGTGAACCTTCGGCCGCAATTCGGTGAGTTGATCCAGGGTCTCGGAGCGAATAATGTACTTGGCGGAAGTGTGGGCGGGAACGACGTTGGGGGCAGCGCCACCATTCGTCACAATTCCGTGGATTCGATCGGTGGAGCGAATGTGCTGGCGCAGCAGGCCCAGGGCCGTTTGGGCGATGGTGAGCGCATCGGCCGCATTCACACGCAATTCCGGAAATGCCGAGGCGTGAGACTCCTTCCCGGTGTAATGCACGTCAAACATGGAAGCGGCAATGATCTTCGCCCGCAGCATGTCAAAGGGCGCCGGGTGCACCATCATGGCGGCATGAATGCCGGCAAAAGCGCCGCGCTCGAGCAGCAAAATCTTTCCGCTCGCGTTGCCAACCTCTTCGGCAGGCGTACCGATAACGCTGATGGTGAGACCCACTTCGTCTGCCACTTTGGCCGCGGCAAGAGCTGCACCGAGGGCCGAGGCCGCGATAATATTGTGCCCGCAAGCGTGGCCGATTCCCGGAAGGCAATCGTATTCGGCGCAAATCCCAATGTGCAAGGGACCCGATCCGGCGCGGGCGCGAAACGCCGTGGGCAGATCGCCAATCCCCTTTTCCACGGCGAAACCGGCGTCGGCCAGCGATTCACAGAGCCATGACGACGCGTGCTCTTCCTCAAACCCCAGCTCTGGATGGGCGTGAATACGGTGGCTGAGAGCGATCAGCCCGTCGCGGGCAGAATCGAAACGCTCTCGTGCCGCGGATTTTGCGTCCATGCGTTGCTCCCCCCTCCCTGCAAAAATCTCCGCTCAGCCCTGAATCGTCCGTCTGGGACAAACCGCGGACCGTTAAACCTGGTCCGCGCTACACCTGCTTCCATAATCCAAAATCCAAAACCCAAAATATTATGGCCTCACGCCACCGCGCGCTGGTACTTGCAGCTCTCGTTGGGGCAGTGGCGAGTAGTCGCTCCGCTCTTCTTATTGAATTTATCCACCAGGATCGGCGAGCCGCAGTTGGGGCAAGGTTCGGCGACGGGCTTATCCCAAGACGTGAATTTGCAGTCCGGGTAGCGGCTGCAACCATAGAACGTCTTCTTAAACCTCGTGCGGCGCACCACGATCTCACCCGTGCAGCCTTTGTCCGGGCAGGGGATTCCCAGCGTTTCGCGCTTCACGTATTTGCACGTCGGGTAATTGCTGCATGCCGTGAATTGCCCGAAGCGGCCGTGTTTAATCACCAGGTGGTTGCCGCACTCGGGGCATTTTTCCTCCAGCGGCTGGTCGCCCACGGCCGTGGCATTACCTTCCTTCATAACAATCTTTTTAGTACTACGGCATTCCGGATAGCCGGTGCAGGCCAGGAAGTAGCCAAAGCGCCCGCGCTTCACGATCATGGGCTTGCCGCACTTCTCGCAGTTCTCCGCGGCAACCTCCGGCGCGGGCGGCGCCGCGCTGGAGTACTTGGCGGCGAGCTCCGGCGGCAGATCGCTGGTGCCGTCACAATCCGGGTAACCGGTGCAGGCGAGGAACTGGCCGTTGCGACCCAGGCGAATGACCATGGGCTTGCCACATTTCTCGCACTTGACTTCGGTGGGAATGCCTTCGCCCTTGATGTCCACCATATCGCGTTCCGCCACACGCAGGTCTTTCTTGAACTTCGTATAGAATTCATCCAAGGCGTCGGTCCAGGAAAGCTTCCCGTCCTCGACGTCGTCCAGTTCCTCTTCCATGCGCGCCGTGTAGGCGACGTCGAAAATATCGCTGAAGTTCTTTACCAGCATGTCGCTGACCAACATGCCGAGCTCTGTGGGATAGAAGCGCCCTTGGTTCTTCTCGACGTACTCACGGTTCATGATGACGGAAAGAATACTGGCGTAAGTCGAGGGCCGGCCGATGCCCTTTTCCTCCAGCGTTTTCACCAGCGTGGCCTCGTTATAGCGCGGCGGCGGCTCGGTGAAGTGCTGTTCGGGCAGAATCTTGTGCAGTTTCAGGCGCTCGCCCTCCGTTAATTGCGGCAGGCGAAGCTTCAGTTCCTCGTCTTCTTCCATCTCCGCCTTTTCATCTTTGCCCTCTTCATAGACCGCTCGGAAGCCATTGAACTTTTCCACGGAGCCGGTGGCGCGCAAAGTGTAATCGCCCGCCTCGATATCAATCGTGGTCTGGTCGAAGACCGCCGGGCTCATCTGCGAAGCGACAAAGCGCTGCCAGATCAGCTTGTAGAGTTTGAATTCATCGGGGCTAAGAACTTTGCGCAGGGAGTCGGGCGTGCGCAATACGTCCGTCGGCCGGATGGCTTCGTGCGCGTCCTGCGCGCCTTTCTTGCTGCGGTAATGGATAGCTTCGGCCGGCAGATAATCGTTTCCGAAAGTCTTCTGGATGTAACCGCGCACCGCCGATAGCGCGCTTTCCGCGACGCGAGTGGAATCCGTCCGCATATAGGTGATGAGGCCGACAGCGCCCTCATCCTTCAACTCGACGCCTTCATAGAGGTGCTGTGCCACCGTCATCGTTTTCTTGGCGTAGAAGCGCAGCTTGCGCACGGCTTCCTGTTGCAGCTTGCTGGTGATGAAGGGCGGCACCGGGAACTTCCGCTTCTCTTTGGTCGAGACCGACTGCACGATCAGATTGGCGGCTTTAACCGCCGCGGTAATCTGGTCAGCCGTCGCCTGGTCGGGGACCTCAACATCCTTTCCCTGGTATTTCGCGAGTCGCGCTTCAAAGACCGGCGGCTTCTTGCCTTCGACGTGCGCGGTGATGGTCCAGTATTCCTTCTTTTGGAAAGCCTGGATTTCCCGCTCGCGCTCGACAATCAGCCGCAGCGCCACGGTTTGCACACGTCCGGCGGAGATGCCGCGCTTGACCTTGTCCCAAAGAAGCGGGCTCACCTGATAACCCACCAGGCGGTCAAGAATGCGCCGCGCCTGCTGCGCGTCGACGAGATGGGCATCGATCTCTTTCGGGTGCTCGAATGCTTCCCTCACCGCGTCGCGAGTGATTTCGTTGAAGAGCACGCGGTAGAACTTCCGCTTCGAGGAGTTCAGCAGGTCGTGCAAGTGCTGGCAAATAGCCTCGCCCTCACGATCCGGGTCAGCGGCAAGGTAAACGGCATCGGCCTTGTTCGCCGCCGACTTGAGTTCGGCTATAACATCTTTACGCGTGGGAATGTTGATGTAAGTCGGGCGGAAGCCATGATCGACGTCAACGCCCAATTCCTTCTTGGGAAGGTCCATGATGTGTCCCATGGAAGCCTTCACCAGGAAATCAGACCCCAGGTACTTATTAATGGTTTTCGCCTTGGCGGGCGATTCGACAATGACCAACGATTTACTCATATTCCTTTACGCTTATAGCTCATAGCCGACAGTTGGCAGCAAACTGTGATCTGCCGGCTGCAAGCCTTCAGCTTTCTCAAGATTTTCGCCCTGGCGGGCAATTCGACAATAGCCACGACTTACTCATAATTCCGATATCACTATAGCTCGCAGCCCAAAGCCAACAGCTAACAGCAAACTGTGAGCTGCTGGCTGCAAGCTGTCAGTTTGTGTTGATGATTCCCTCGGCCTACAGTTTACGTATAAAATTCTTTCCCGGCAACTGGCGGATCAGTCCGTTCATCTCGAGTTCCAGCAATGCTCCGAGGATCCGCGGATGAGGAACCTTCGCGGCGCTCACAACATCATCCACAAAAAGCGCCTGGTCTGCTCGCAAGACCTCGAACACCGCCTTTTGTTCCGGCGTGAGTGAGGCCGCAAAGAGATTGGCGCTTTGCGCCCCCATCGGCTCTCGTTCCGTTGCCTCGTCAGGGGGCAGGAGCTGCATGCGAACCTCGGGCGGAAACTCCTCAATCACATCCATCCACTGGTCCACCAGCTTCGCTCCCTGCTTAATTAGATGATTGGGACCGAAACTTTGCGCGGAAGTTATATTTCCAGGCACAGCATAGACTTCGCGGTTTTGTTCAAGCGCCAGGCGCGCCGTAATCAGCGATCCGCTATACTCGGCGGCCTCCACGATCACCACCCCGAGCGAAAGTCCGCTGATGATGCGATTGCGGATAGGAAAGTTTTCCGGTGTCGGCCCCGTGCCCAAGGGGAATTCCGATATTACCGCTCCGGATTTCGCGATTTCATCCGCAAGCCGCTTGTTCTCGCGCGGGTAGATGACATCAATGCCGGAACCAAGCACGGCCACGGTTTTTCCCTGGGCCTCGAGCGCTCCACGGTGAGCTGCGGAATCCACCCCGCGGGCAAGCCCGCTTACCACCACCAGTTGCCGCCGAGCCAAATCGTGCGCCAGTCGATGCGCTACGGAGCTGCCATAGGCGCTGGGCCGCCTCGATCCTACCACTGCAACCGCGTATTGCGAGAGGACCTTTGCGTCACCGCGCACATAGAGCAGCAGGGGTGCGTCGGGAATCTGCTTGAGCAGCGGGGGATAATTCTCACTGTCAAACGCTATCAGTTGGCAATCGGCCTTCCTGACCCTCTCAACTTCCTTTTCGGCGTCTTTCAGGGCCTCTTGAGCAAAAATTGCCTGTGCAACTCTCGCCGGAACGCCGCAACTCTCCAGCTCGGTCAGCGAAGCCATATACGCGGCTTGCGGCGAGCCGAAATGTTCGATGAGCTTGTGGCACCCGCGGATTCCCAAACCGTCAATCCTCGTCAGTGCCATCCAGAAGGGTATCGATTCGCTCATAGGTCTTCACTTGCGCTGCACCGGGTTTCTCACGATGTGGCGTGGGCGCCGGAGGGGCGGGGCTTCAGCGTCGCTGAACACGCGGCTCCCCACCGTTTTCCTTCCGCCCCCCAGGGCCAATCTGCTGCGCCCCCTTCTGTCTGGTTGCTTTCAAGGGGGAGGCATTATATTGCCTTTCGACCTGCCGGGGCTCTTTAATCCGCAACTGGGATCAATCGGATTCCGGCCATCGGCAGATCTGGTTACTCTCAAACTTCGATTTCCGACTACCGAGCTATGACGTTTGACTCTCGATCCGCGATCTACAATTCTCGGATTTGGCTTTCTTATCGCTCGCCATCTTTCAGTCTAATTCTAAGTAACCACTTTTATTTTCATCAACATCGTGGAACATACCTTCATTTTTTCCCCCCGCGTTTTTCGCTAGCCGCCCAGCAGCAACCAACTAACTGTTTTAGTATCAATAGCATAGAATTTTGCAAGATTCTTGTCGTTCATCGGTAACCCCTTTTGTTTCTAATACATCGTGGAAGACGGCGTCATTTCCTAAGGCTTCCATCTGACCCCTTGGGGGTTCCAGGGAGGAAACAAGCCGGAGGGGCGACAGGGTGCGAGCCCTTCACCGTACTCATTTTTCCCCATTAGTTTTCAGTAGAGCCCGCCCATCAACGGGCAAAAGTGCTGTTACTGCGAGCTGAATGCTGTCACCTGATGACCATCCGTCCTCTCGATGCTCTGTCATACCGCAGGGGGAAATTCGAAACGCGCCGGGTGCCGACAGCATGCTCTAACCCAGATCGATAATAACCCATCATGTACTGAATGTCAAGGACTTTTTCGCACCCTCCCGCAAGGAGAGTAGCCCACGTGGGGATCGGGAAGGCTCACCACCTTCCACGTAGTTACAAGATAGTACTTTTGGTCCATTGATAGTTCCAATCAAGAGCGAAACAATGACGTTCGGCTGATCCTTAAACGGACCAGTTGCTGTTGGTTAAACATAGATTCAGGTTTCGTCTCGCGACCGCCGATGGTGTTCTAGGAGAGATGAAATCGCCAGTGCTAATCCAGGCAATCCAACAGGCGGCGGAGCCCGCGCCATCACCGCTACACGATGTGCGCACAAACGAGCGGCAAGTTAGCGTTCTTTGCAGCTAGAGTGAAATGACGCGACCTTATTCATCCGTGCAGGGATTTTCTTTGGAACGTTCTGGAAAGTGAGATTCCTGCTATCGCAACAGCAATCCTTAACCCACCTGCCAAGCGGCAGGCGCTGGAAACCGAAGGCACGGGAGGTTGATACGCATGAGCCCGAATCTTGATGTTAATCGAATGGGTCGCACTGTCCTTGTGTTATTCATCATCATGAGCGTTGCTTCCGCCGCAGCCGTTGGGCAGGCCAGAAAGAAATCCGCGGGTCCTGGCGCAACCCCCGATGACTACTTGAAGCCTCAGCTCCTGAATGCCGATGCCAATCCAACCTTACGTTATCCCGTGGCGAGTTTTTCTGGTTGGTCGGTTAAGAGTACATCCTACGGCTGGTTCGATGTGACCCGGAATGGGATTCGCTACGGCGTGGTTCAACCCGCCGACAAGATGAATGAAGGATTCGAAATGTCCATTCCGGAGATCGGCGACCTCAAGATCGAACAGACGTACTTGATGTTCCACCGCGGCGCAGAAAAGAAAAGATACGCTCTGTTCTACTTATCACAAGATCGCTGGGGGACGATTCACAGTGGCCCCGGATCCATGCAGGCTTCCGGCGTGGGTGCGTTGGGTACGGCTTCGATTTTCCAGGCCATCAGGAACTTCGATAACGTGCTTGCCATGGTGAAGCCGCCCGCCCCCCCGCCCCCCGTGGCGGCTGTGGTCGTAGCCCCTCCGCCGGAACCCAAGCCGCCCGCGCCGCCGGCTCCTCCCACGATCGTCGTGGCGTCCCCAACGGGGGCAGGCGAGACTCAAACCGTCGAGTCGCAGGAAACCCCTTTGGTCATCCGTGGAGTGGCGATGGACAGCGCCGGCATCCCCGTGGTGAGCATTAATGGGTCGCCTGCCAACATGCGGCCGCAAAACAACCAGGCGGCAGAGTTCTGGTCAGACCCGCTACCCCTCCAGCCGGGCGCTAATCCCATCCAAATTGCCGCCTCCAACTCCTCCCACGTGGAGGCTAAGGTCGTCTTTACAGTTAACTACACCCCTAAGGCGGCACCCGTGAATCCGCGAGCGTTGGGCAAAGCGGATATCATCTCTTTGCTGCAAGGCGCAGTCCCAGCCTCGCGCGTCGCCGCAATCGTCCAGGACCGTACCGTCAAGTTCACGCCCACTGCCGACGATCTGAACGATATTCGCGCTGCCGGCGGAAGCGACGAGTTGATCCAAGCCATTCAACAGGCCGCTCCGTCTAAATGAGCATTGACAGCAGCACCTGGTGGAGGGAGGGATTTGTAGCCCGGATTTCTTACTGTGGCTCCTGGTCTCGGCCGGCGACACCACGCCCCGCTGCTCTGCGTTTTCCGATCCGAAAGTCCAATCGCCGTGCACCGCCTTGCTGTGGTTCAATCGGCTGCATGAAAACTTAAGTCACCATAGGCATGTCCAAAGTGGCAATGATGGAACGCATTTCCATTGCGATTTCGACCCTACTCTTCCCCCTTGCGCGCGAGAGATCCGAATCAATCGTGCGAATCCGTCGTGGACCGGGATCGTATAGGCCGCGAATACCTTCCGGTAGAAATCGAGAATTGCGGTTCAGCGAACAACATCGCGGAGACGAGGGCGACGAGAACAAATACAAACTGAATCAGGAGAAACATTGGAACCAGGTGATGCAGGGCGCTCATTTTATCCTCCCACCGTTTGGCCTTGGCGCTTTCAACCTTGCTGATTGCTAAGGCCGCTTGCGACTTTCATATGTGTTATCGGCGGGCGCTTAGAACTTCATGATTGTTTTTTAATGTCGGAAGGGAAAATCTGGAGTAGGTCAATTCGCAGTACCAGCGCTCTATAGGGGCCGAACCCGATTGAAACAAAGGCCGACGGTCATCGAGTTCTGCTATCGGGCACCCAGGTGCGACGGGCCGGTGTAGAAGTCCTGCGTGATGTAGATCCTGCCGTCCGGTGCCTGCACAATCCCAATCCCGACGTCGGTGAAGTCCGGGTTCAAGATGTTGGCCCGATGATTCTCAGTAAATCGGGGCTCGTTCATGAACGCCGCTTCGGCACGGGCGACGGTAGTGTAGATGGCAATGTTCTCGCCTACCTCTTGCCACTGCATTCCGGCAGCTTCAACGCGTCCCGCTACTGATCTTCCCTGCAGGTCTTCGTGGGCAAAATACCCTTGGTTCAGCATGTCAAGGGAATGCGCTCGAGCCACCGCCGCCAGCCGGTCATTCCACCGGAGAGGCATTGCTCGGCCGTTGGTTTCAGGTGTATTCGCCGGATCGGCTCGATCACGGTTGACCAGCTCCAACATCAGTTGTTCCATCTCACCGGTGCGATTCAACCCCAAGTTTCGCCAACTCAGGACTTGATGGGGGGATGGCAGCACGCTACCTCCGTCGCCAAAGTGGCGCCACCCACCGGATTGGGAAGGTTCAGCGGAAGGCGCATTGGGGTTCTCGCCGAAGTGATGCCAAACGCCAGATTCTTTGGGTTTCTGAACGGCCGACTTGGGCGCAGCGGGGGTGGCAGTTTGGGATGAAGGTGGAGGCGTCTGCTGGACAGGGGCCTGGGTCCAGAGTGGGACGACGGCCGCTAAGCATAAGAGCGTCGGGACAACTGCGGCTCTATAGATTCCGGAGATGGGTCTCATTCGCCTGCCCTCGATAAGCATAATTATACCTCACGCGGGTACCTCCGACAATTTGACCGAATGCCTTTAAACCCAGCATATCGGTGGATTATTGATAGTCTCGTTTTCCCCCCTTGGCCCTAAAAAGCCTTCATGCCCCACCACTCATCCGCCGATTAAGGGGTTGAACGCCGACCCAGCAGTAAGAGCGCCGTCATTACGAGCGCGGGCCGGTGGGGAGGTCAGCATGGAGTTTGTCATCCGGGTCGCCCTCATGTTCTTCTTCATTCAGTTTCTGGTGGTGATGTCCATCATGATCGTGACCCTGCTCTTGGCACGAACGGAGGTGTCGACTCTTGGCCGCGAGTCCGGGCAAGGCGCTCCCAGGCCAGATCACCCAGTTGTCATTCACCTGCCGAGTCGGGTCTTCCGTTCCGTGCAACGTCTGGTGCAATCTTTGCACCTGCGTAGCATCCATTAACATCGCGCAGAGCGTGCGTTTGTGTCTGGAGGCCTTTCGCCCGGCCAAGCAGACGCAGGTGGAGGGCCGGTATCTTGTTCAGGGAGCAAGATACCGAGCCGCCCGGTCCGCCCCCCGTCCAATTTATGTATGCTGTAGCGGGGTAAAGCAGAACGTAAACACCTATCCGGGCTGTAGGCTTTGGCGAGGGGCTGTGGATTTTGCCTTTTGCGGGACAGGCGCAGAAGAAAGGAGATGTGGCCGCACGGACGTAGGGCATACCTCGACAGGGGCCCGTTGCGAGGCCAGCAACACTCAGGGGGTGCGCTTTTTGCGGTCGCAGGACTGCCCAGGGAGGTGGCCGACGCGATCTATTGAGACAGGTATTTGCAACTCGGCTAACGAACCCTCGCCTTCTAAGGGGGGAGTGGCCGACGGGGTCTATTGGGGGGCAGGATTTGCAACTCGCTGGTCGGATCCCCTGGTAACTAATTCTAGCTCGCTTTCAAGATGAGACTAAAAATGATACAATCGCGGCATGTCAAGACCACGACACATCGATTGGAAACTCGTCTCGAAAGCGCGAGCCGTCGTTGCCGAAACCACCG
>JBEKLF010000146.1:0-21494 GCA_050010335.1 Terriglobia bacterium | reverse complement strand
GGTGGACAACTGGCCGTCGGAAAGGCCGTCAAGAGCCGTGCGGGCGGATCGGATAGACCTGTTGACAGACCGAGCGCTGGTCGGCCGCCCAGCCTGGTTTCTTACTGTCTGAATCGCAGGGGCTGCCGAGGGAGTTTATGGCTAAGGAATTCAAGGCACGGCGTACATGATCCAACCGAGCACAACCGCCACCCCCACAAAGGCTGCAAACACCTTGGCGCCATACAAAAACCGATCGCGGGGTGTGTTCTTGCTCAGGACTCCGAACACGACGGAGACAAGAAAGGAGAACAAAAGCATAGCGGGAAAGTGTGAAACAGACATATTAGGACCTAGTGACAAGTGACGAGTGACCTGTGACAAGCAAGGGCCGAAATTCGAAACTCGAAAATCAGGTCGTGTTGCGAATTTCGAGTTTCCAGTTTCGTATTTCGTTTGCTCGGCACCTGCCACTCGTCACTCTTAACTGCCTTTAGGGCTTGCGCCCCATAGCAATATCGTAAGTATCGAGAATCGATAAAGTGTTCAGCATGCCGGCCGCCACCAGGTATGCCGTGCCGAAGTCGGCGCTCACAAACAGTGGATTGCCCCCCGCATAGCCGAAGAAGCGTGCCGCCGGCATGGCCAGGCCCACGCACAACTCGCCGAAATATCCGAGTGTCTGGAGATAAGATCCAGAATTGGTGCTGAAGAATTCTCCTTGCATGGCGATGCCCATCAGGAACATCGTCACGATCGCGGAAAAAAGGATTAGCGCGCGCCACTTGCGGCCAAGCAGCAAGTGGCCCAGCCCCGGCACGATCCACGCCGCAACGCATAACCGCACCAAAGTGGTCATCTTGGGCTGGGCGGGGCCGGAAAGTCTTTCTTGCGCAACTTTGTTTGCCATAGAAAGAGGATTCAGGAAGCAGGATTCAGGATTTAGGCTCCGATTCCTGAATCCTAAGTCCTAAATCCTGAATCCTTCTCACAATCTTCCAACGTAACACACCTTATCAGGGCGCGGCAAGGATGGGCACAATCTCTATTTGAATTTCCCCGGTCACACAGGCATCACGGGCACCTGCGAACACGTTGACTTCACTTCGAATGCCGAATTCATGCAAGTAAATGCCGGGCTCGATGGAGAAACAGGTGCGGGCGATGATCCGGCGCTCGTCGTGGGTTTCAAAGTTATCCATGTTGGCACCGTTGCCGTGCACGTCCTCACCAATCGAATGCCCGGTACGGTGGACAAAAAAGGTACCGTACCCTTTCCGCTCAATGACCTCGCGTGCCGCGTCGTCAACCTCATAGCCGCAAAGGATGCGCCCGGCTTGCAGGGCGTTCTGAACCAGGGTGATGGCCGCGTCGCGCGCCTCGCGGACCACATCAAAAACCTTGGTATATTGCTCGGGAACCTTATCGTCGACGTATCCGGTCCAAGTGATATCGAAATAGACGGCTCCGGGCTTGTTCTCTTTGCCCCAGACGTCCAATAACACAAGGTCCCCGGGATGAATGGCCAGCGACTTCTCCCGAGACGGCGAATAGTGCGGATCGGCGGAATTAGCATTCACGGCCACGCAAGGAGGCTCGTCGGCGATGATGCCGTTCGCCTCAAAGACATGCACCATTTCCTGTTGCACATCGTACTCGCTGATCTCCTTGCCGGCGCCCACCGCTGTGCGAATGGCTGCAAACGCCGTCCGAACGGCCTTATGGACCACCTGGCCAGCTGCCAGGTGCGACTGCCATTGCTCCTCTGACCATTTCGCCTCGAACTGCTGTACCAAGTCCGCCGAAGAAATCACGTCCACGCCGCAACTCTCCACCAGATCCACCGTGCCCGCGTCCACCAGCCCCACATAGGGGATGTTGTTCAAAGCTGAGTACTGCATCGCCACGCGCTCCTTGCCATGCAGCAGCCGACTGACCCCTTCGCGTTGCTCGCGCCAAGAAGAATATCGCTCCTCCGTGCCCGGCAACCCCTCCAGGTTGTGAGCCTCGATCCGGTGTACCAGCTTCGCCGGCTCCCCTTCTCTGGGAATAAGGTAATACCAGCGGCGAGTACACATCACGGGATTAATATCAAGCACGCGGTAGGCAATGGGATCGCGACGGTGGTGGTCATAGAATAGCCAGCCGTCCAGCTTGGCTTCGCGCAACGCCAATTGAATGTCTTCAAGATTCATAAGTTCTCCTTTCCGCACCCGTGCGGGCACGTAACCAGATTTGAGGAGTTACCGAACCAGCCCAACTGATCCAAAGCCGTTGGCGCCGAGCGGCACCGTCACTCCCACCTTGTCCATTTTCAACTCCCCCAAATCACGTTCCAACAAGTCACAGCGATATGCACGCCGGAAACCCGCTGCGCCCAGTCGAAGCGGCCAGGAAGTTCCTCCCGTCTCCCAAAGGCGAACGATTACCCCGCGTGCGGCCCCCTCGTCCGCAGGTTTGAGGGCCGTGGCGATGGCCCGGGTTTGATCCACGACCAGCCGAGGCACGGAGTTTTGCGGGACATCGCCCCAGGCCGTTAATAGTGATGTCGCCACACTCCGGCTCCAGGCGAATGCACCGGCGCTTTGGTAGCCCCCTCGGTGCGCTCTCAGGCTGTAGCGAAAGCGGAACTCCGTCTCTCCAGCTTGGTCCCTGCTCACCTCTTTGTAGTCCTGATCGTTGCCCAGTGCTTCAAAAGTCACAGCATCCAGGTCCGAGCGAAGGAGGAAGGAATCCAGCGGGGCCAAGGTAACTCCCTCACCCTCCGGAAGAGAAGCATCGACGAACCCCTGCACCACCAAACGCCGCAAGTCCGACCTTGGCAACATATCCCCCGCAGGCTGCAACTGCGGCCGAACCACCGCACCTGGGGTTTCAATCCGAAGGATGGAACCCCGTGGTATCACAGGAAAAGTATGTGTCAGCCGCTGTTCTTGGGCCGAGACGGGCTTCTTTACACGCATGTCGAGATCAATCTGATCGAGATCGGCATAGACGGTCACGAAGGTCGTAAGTTCTATGCCGGCGGTTCGCCCCATTATCTTCAAGCGCGCCAGCACCGGCCCAATAGACACAACCTCCGACTTAACATCCTCAAATGGATGGTTCCGGTCGTCAAAAAAGAGGGTCTGTCCAACCGTCCGCCTCTGGCTTTTGTTGAGGAGCTGCCTGCCGTTGGCTTTCCAGACCACACTCGAGAGTCCGCCAGTTGCC
This sequence comes from Terriglobia bacterium, assembly GCA_050010335.1. GTDB lineage: Bacteria > Acidobacteriota > Terriglobia > UBA7540 > UBA7540 > Bog-366. The sequence goes on along the minus strand of JBEKLF010000146.1, from coordinate 18,302 downwards.
GGGTCTACCGTCAGACCATAGTAAGGGCTTTCCAGTCCGAGGTCAGTCGAGCGCAGACTTCGTTCTGCGCTCGCCGCCAAGGCCGGACCTCGAGTCAGGCGCAGGCGCTTGAAACCGAACCCGTCTACCAGCGGCGATACAAAGCACAGCCTGCGCCGGCCGTCTTCTTCAACCCACTGCGTTTTAAGCGCCGACGTTCTGGTCGCTACGCCGGTCACGCCCGGCGGCGGCTCCACGCAAACCAGGCCGGCGCGCGGGAGACTCAGGCTATTGAACACCATCAAAGAATCCGCGTCATCCTTGAGCCCCAGTCCGGCCCATGCCTGGCGGGTCAAGCGCTGGTCAATGGAAAACAACTCTTCCGCCCACTTCCGCCGCAGCTCCGCATTTACTTGCCTGTTGGTGTCATCGCTACCGTTCCAGGCATGATCACCGAGCATCGCCAAATCCCATTCGGCGCGTTCGCGATCAGCACGACTGGAATCCACTGCGGAAGGGTTTTGCCACCCACCCAAGGCCGTTAGCGTTTCAGCCGCCAGGAAGCGTCGCTCGCCTTCACGCATGGCGGCCGCGTATTTCGCCATGCTGACCGGCCACGATTCCCACGAGCTTCCAAACGAACCGCGCAGGACTCTCAGGAAAGGCCGGCGCGCTTCCGCCTGGTCAACCTGTTCCGTGAACTGGGGAAGGATGGCGTTTAGGAGCCTGGGATGCGGCCCCGGCATCGAGTTGTAATGAATGATTGTGTCGGCGAATCCCCGCGCCTGCGACGCGCTCTTCGGCGAGTAATCACTATGCGTGCCACTGGCCAGCACGGCCTTTAAAGGGTAGTCTTCACCCAACACTGCGTAATGCGGCAGCCACTCCCGGGAAATCAGGTCGGGTGTGCGGAGCAGTGCCGCGCCCTGCGCGTAGCTCCATTTTCCGGAGGCCCACGGATCCATGATAACCCGCAGCCGTGCCCCATCCGGCCCTTCGTAGGCAAAGAGCGGCGGGTTCCTCAACCCTGCAAACGTGGAGTCAAAATCGTAGAAAGGCACCAGCAGCCAACGCACTCCGCAACCAGCGAGAATTGATGCAACCCCCCAGGGTAAGGACGGCAGTTCAATGTGTTGGGCCACCGTCATCGGCACGCCCCAGTCTCGTTCCAGGCGGCGGGCAGGATATAACGTCCGAATCATTCCTTCCACACTCTGAAACCCCCACAGTGAGTTATTGAGGAAGGGGCTGACGAATACTCTGCCCTCGCGGATGCGCCGAACCAGTTCATCGCGCCTCTCCGGATATTTCTCGAGGAAGCACAATGCCTCCTGCGTCACCGCCATGTTGTAGTGATCGCGGTTCTCGGCGCACTCGCCGTCGGTTCGCTGCATTTCGTCCAGATGCGCACGGACCAGATCGGCAAAGCTTTGTCGAGTGACGCTCTCAGAGAATCCCCAGGTGTGGTCAGGACACGTGTCGTTCGTAATGTAGACATTCCAATCGGCCGGGTCGTCGCGAGTCTCGGCAGAGGCAGCGCTCCCCATCCCTAGAACCATTGCGCCAAGAAGAAGCGTGAGGGCTTGGATTCTCAACACATGCCCCCTCCCGGAGAACGACCAGGCATGCACGGATTGGGTTCACCCACCATGATCAAGTCTTTTCGCCGGGCTTGAAGACTCGGTCGTAGATCACCATGAACACTGCTCCCACTAGCCCCACGGCCGTCACGGCCCACCACATCTGCCGGGGCCGGTGCAGTACGTCACCGAACTCATGGAGAAGGTATCCACCGAACGGACCGGCAATAAAATAGCCGATGGCGATGGGCAGAAAAGCATAACCCATATAGAGCCCCTGCTGGCCCGGGGGCGCAAGCCGCGAGATGTATTCGTAATAGCGCGCCGATTGGGTCATCTCCCCGAGGGCCAGAACAATCAGCGCGGCGATAAGCCCCGGGGTCGTGGGAACGAACACCAGAATCAACCATGCCAGACTTGAAATCACCAGGCCGAGGGTCATCGCCGGGAACGTGGGGATTTTCCGCGTCAGGTAGCTGACGAGAATCTGGAAACAGATCACCGCCAGCGCGTCAACGGAGAGGACCAGGTCGGCATTGGCATTGGGATTTACATAGCCGCGCAGGAATAATGGCGCGGAAATAAATTCCTGCCAAAACACTATATAGAAACTCGAAAATATCAGCAGGAAAAGCACGAAGCGGAAATTAGTCAGCACCACGAGCATGTTCTTGAGGGCGTGCGCCACGCTCGCCACCTTTTGTTCCCCCGACCGCGCCGGCTCGCGGAAGAACACCAGCGTGACCAGGAACATCAGAAAAACACTTAATGCAGAAACGCGAAAGACGCTTTCAATACCCCAGCCCAATCGTTTGCGCACCAGCCAGGCCATGATGGGGCCGAGCGTGCCGCCGATATTCACGATGGTATAGTAGATTGAGTAGCCAATGGAGCGGACGTTTTCCGCCGAAGCGTGCGCGGTCGTTCCGGCCACGCAGGGTTTGACCACCGCGGGCCCGAGGGCTGGAACCATCAGGATAGCAAACACCAGCCATTTGTCGCCGAGCGCCTGGCGTGCCCCTTGCATCCAAGGGGCCGAAAGTGAGCCGAGGAGAAAATAGCCAAGCGTCATCACGAGATACGCGAACATCAGCGCGCGGCGAAAACCGAAGCGGTCCGCGAGCGTCCCGCCCAACACCGGCAGGAACCAGACGACGAATCCAAAGGTTCCCATCATCCAGCCGGTAACTTCTTTCGAAAAATGCAATTGCTCGGTCAAAAAGATAGCCAGCACTGCGCTGGCGCCGTAGTAAGCGAGCCGCTCGAATAATTCCGTGAAGTTCGCCACCCAGAAGGCGCGCTTAAATCCGGTGCGAATTTCTGTCAAGCGCTGCGTAAAGCTCAACGTTCCACTCCCCTCGAGGGCCGTGGCGAGTGACAAGTGATGAGCTAACTAAAGACGAAAAACGGAACTCGAAATTCGGAACTCGGCGCGATTTTCGACCTTCGATTTTCGAATTTCGATTCTTGCTTGCTTGTCACTCGTCACTTGTCACTCGTCACTGCCCTTTCGATCTGCGCGATACTTTCTTCCGCCGAGCGCCCCGTCACGCGCAGCAACTTGCGCCGCGCCTTTTGGCCGGAAAGGATCTCGATGGACGCTTGCGGCAGACGTAACGCGCGGGCAAAAAAATGAACACAAGCTTCATTGGCCTGGCCTTCCATGGCGGGGGCGTGCAACTCCAGGCGCAACTCGCCCGCAGAGTCTGCGGTCAGACGCTCGCGCGCCGCACGGGGCTTCACCCGCAGCCAGAAACTTACGTTTTCACCTTCAACCTTGAATTCGGGCATGGAAGAAAGGCGTCCGTTGTCAGTTGTCCGTTGTCAGTCATCAGTGATCAGTTTTCAGTAAGAAGGAAGAATACCGCGCTCCCCTGGGGCGCTTCCCGAAAACAAAGCACTGGCAGCGCATAACGGTCAACGAGCCACGGACAACGGACAGCCTTCATGTCCTCTCGCCAAAAATGGCCGTCCCTACCCTCACGATCGTGGCGCCTTCTTCGATAGCAACTTCGAAATCGTGGCTCATACCCATGGAAAGTTCGTGCATGGAAACGCCGGGTAGAATCCGCGCTTCGATATCTCGAGCCAGGGCGCGTAGTTGCCGAAAGTAAGGCCGCACTTCTTCCTGATTTTCCAGGAAGGGGGGGATCACCATGAGGCCGCGCAGATCGAGTCCTTCCAGTTGTGCGATCTGCTCCGCCAGGGCAGCCACTTCCCCGGCCCGAACGCCCGCCTTCGAGGTTTCCCCCGCCAAATTCACCTCAATCAGCACCGGCAGACGCGCGTCGCCAGGGGCCGCAGCCTGCGCAAGTTTCTCCGCCAGCCGCAGAGAATCCAGCGAATGCACCCACTCGAAAAGTTCGCGCGCCAGCCGCGCCTTATTGGACTGAAGATGCCCGACCAGATGCCAGGTTGCGTCCAAATCGGCCAGTGCCTGGACCTTGGATTTGGCTTCCTGAACGCGGTTCTCACCAAAGTCGCGAAGGCCCGCTTCGAATGCCAAACGAATCAATTCCGCCGGGTGCGTCTTCGAAACGGCCACCAACTTTACGTCATCCCGCCGGCGTCCGCTGCGCCGGCAGGCTGCGGCGATTCGCTCTTCGACCCGCGCGATGTTTTCACGAATGTTCGAGGCCATTTCTACCGGCAAATTCAAGCGGGCCGGGGCCACCCGCATATTTTTAGGACTGGCCAAATCGAAACCGTGCCATTCTATCACTCTCCGCACCCCGTGTAGGTACCTTGTTACGGTCACGAGCGGGTGTTAGCATGCAAAGGCGGAAGAGACAAAATTGGGAAATCGAAACTCGAAGATCACCACGAGTTTCGGATTTCGAGTTTCGTCCTCTCCGATCATTGGGACAAACAACGGTCCAAAGGACTATGAAACCTGGCCTTTTTATCACTTTTGAAGGGTTAGACGGTTCGGGCAAAAGCACGCAACTACGCCGCGCCGTTCAGTATCTGCGCCGATGCGGTCATCGCGTACTGGTAACACGTGAGCCTGGAGGAACGCGCACGGGAGAACGTGTCCGCGACATCCTGCTGGCGTCGAAAACGGGTAAACTTGCTCCTTTGGCCGAGTTGGCGCTCATGTATGCTGCGCGCGCCCAACTACTGGAAGAGTTGGTAAGGCCGGCGCTTGCCCGAGGCGACGTGGTGGTGAGCGACCGCTACAACACCGCGTCATTCGCCTATCAAGGGTACGGGAGGGAGTTGGGTACGTCCACCGTGCGCGCCTTCGACCGGGTTATTTGTGGCAACACTCAGCCGGACATTACCATCATCCTTGACCTCGATCCTGAACGGGCGCTCGGCCGGGCGCTTGGCGATACGCGGCGGTCGCGCCTCGACCGCATCGAAGCGCAAGATTTGGCCTTTCACCAGCGAGTCCGGGCCGGGTATCTTGCTCTCGCACGCAAGGCACCGGAGCGCATCAAGGTGGTGCAGGCCGACCAGTCCGTGGATGCGTTGCAACTCGAGATTCGCGCGCTCATCGGACGGCTTCTCGATCGAAAGAACCGAAATTCAAAATTCAAAATTCAAGAATCGTAGCGCGAAGATCGTGACGAGTTTCGATTTTCGAGTCTCGAGTTTCCAGTTTCGAGTTTCCAGTTTCGAGTTTCCAGTTTCGGGTTTCCAGTTTCGGGTTTCCAGTTTCGGGTTTCCAGTTTCGATTTTCGATCTGCACTTAAAGACATGGGTTTCGATTCCTTTCTCGGCAATTCGCAGGCAGTCAAGGCACTCCGCGAAATGGTTTCAACCGGACGCGTGGCGGGAGCCTTGCTTTTTGCCGGACCCGAGGGTGTGGGCAAGAAAACGCTGGCCCTGATGCTGGCCAAGGCACTGGTGTGCGAGCGCGGCGCCGCGGACTTCTGCGACCAGTGCGCGCGTTGCCGCAAAGCCGAGCAGATGTTTGCCACCGCACGGGAAGATTTGGCGCGCCGCCGCGAAATCAAAGAATCCGCGCGCCGGGTTGAAGGACTGGTTTACTTCGATCTCCAAATCATCGAGCCGCTGACGAAATTCATCCTCACGGAACAGATCCGCCAGTTGCGCGCCATCGCATATACGCGTCCGTTCGAATTCCCCCGCCGCATCTTTATCCTCGACGAAGCCCAGGCAATTCATTGGCAGGCCGTGGACCTGCTGCTCAAAGTCATGGAGGAACCCCCGGAGACGACGAGCTTCATCCTGATTTGCCCCAACGCCTTTGAATTGCGGTCCACGATCCGTTCGCGCTGCATGCGCGTAGCTTTCCAGCCGGTGGGCCAAACCCTCATCCAGGACCTGCTGGCGCGCGAGAGGAAGCTCACCGAGCCCCAGAAGGCGCTTGCCGCGCGCGTGGCGGCGGGCAGTGTGGCCCGGGCGCTAACCTTCGACCCCGCCGAGTATGAACGCCGCCGCCAACCTTGGTTGGATTTTCTCGAAGGGATGGCACGCCGCGGCGCTCCCGGCGCAACGGTGGACTGGCGGCTGCTGTTTGATTCCGCCCGCGCTCTGGCGGAGAATCGCGACGACTTCGAAGGAACGCTGAAGGTCGGCTACTCCCTTCTCTCCGATCTTCTCCACATGCTGCTGGACCCGGCAGCAGACGTGGTGGTGAATGTCGACTTGACGGAGCGCCTCAAGCGATGGGCACCCAATCTGACCCTTGGCGGAATTGAGAAACTCAAGGCCGGCCTCGATCAGGCTTACCGCCTGCAAATCCGCAACGTCAATCCCCAACTCGGCTTTGAGACGCTGGGGATCGAAATGATCTCAGGCCGCGAATCCAACTCGCACTAGAACAATGCTCCCGCCCTCCGTCCTGATATACCTTGCGGCTCAGTGCACGAGGAAAGCAGGTCATACCTCACATCCACATCCGCCGAGTTTTTGCGCTGGACGGGCAACGAGAATCACCCCCCAGCCATCCATATTCTATGAATCCCGAGCGGCCAGCGCTTTTGGCTCAACGCTCAAACGGAAGCGTGTCCATCCCGGCTAAAACGATTGCGACCTGTGTTTGCCTATGTTACTATGCACTCCATCCGCGGCTGTCTTCCTTTGCATGGTCGCTTTTTTTTTGCCGTATGAAACCTGGGCGTTTGGTGAAGCGTCTTAGGTAAGCAGAGAGGACCTGCGCTTTTCACCGGGAGAAGCTGAGATCCTTGCCCGTCCATTCGGGCTTCAGGAGCAAACCAATATGAATCGACGATTGATCCGTCCCACTCTGTCTGACGTACAGGACCAAATGGGCGCACGCATGCAGCGGAAGAAGCCAGCGCCACCCGAACAAACCAATGCCGAAAATTTCTATTATCTTAAGCAGATGCAGGCCCGCACGCCCATGGTCGTGGTCTTGGATCAGGGGGAAACCATCCGTGGAGTTATCGAGTGGTACGATAAGAGTTGCATCAAGGTGCATCGACTAAACGAACCCAACCTCCTGGTCATGAAATCATGCATACGGTTTATGTATAAAGATGGAGAATCCCGAAATGGAGGAAACCAAGAAGGGGACAACCATCAACCGCTTGACGCAGATTAGAATGAAGAGTGTCAAGCGGCGCTTCTGGTTTAGGTCCAATCTATGCTCGAAGACCGCCGCGTGGGGGGGCAAGACTCAAAAGCCAAGGGCGGCAATCCTCGCAGGGGCAATTGCCGCCAACGGGGCATGCCCCAGGTTCCCCGATCCCGCTCGGCACTTGACACCCTGCGGGGGCTCGCCTAGCATGAACATGTGTTTGGACCTATCAAAACGGACTCCATCGTGAGGGTTCTCACTTCTTCCCAATTCGATCTTCGAGCGGTTCGATCGCCGTTGCAGTATCTGCGAACCGTGCGGCCCAAGAGTTGGCAGTTGGCGGCAGTGATCTCGGCCATTCTTTTGCTCGCGTGTGTGGCCTTGGCGCAACAGGAGGAAAAGCCCAAGATCCCCGGCCTCGACAAGATTATCGCTGCCAACGAGCACTTGATGTTTACCGGCACCGTTAAGTCGGTCGACGAGAAGCACAGTGTCATGAGTATTGATGCTGAGGGAGGGACCACGGAAATCTTCCCCATCAAGCATAGCACTCATGTCGAAACCGCCGACGGCTTCCGGAAAAAGCTGGACGCTCTCTCTCCCGGCACCCGCGTGATGGTCTATTACGACCAACGCGCCGACCGCCGCACAGTAACACGCATCGAACTCTTCGCCAGTGAATCAAAGAAGAAGGAGCCGCAACCTTAGCCCCGTCGGGGCGGCTTGGCTCCGGATTCCCAGAGGATTGCTATGCGCATTGGCATCACCTGCTATCCCACTTACGGCGGAAGTGGCGTAGTGGCGACGGAGCTCGGCATAGAACTGGCCGCGCGCGGGCACGACATCCACTTCATCAGCTATGCGATGCCCGTACGGATCACCGAAGCTTCCGGCCATATCCACTTTCATGAAGTGGAGATGCTGAATTACCCCCTCTTCGACCACCCGCCTTACACGCTGGCGCTCGCCACCGCCATGACCAACGTGGCCGTAAACGAATCTCTCGACCTACTGCACGTCCACTACGCGATTCCCCATTCGGTCAGCGCCTATCTGGCCCGCGCCATGCTAAAGCCGCGCCGCCTGCCCTTCGTCACCACGCTGCACGGCACGGATATCACCCTGGTCGGACAGGATCGTTCGTATCTCCCCATTACCCGTTTTTCCATCGAGGAAAGCGACGGGGTCTCGGCCATCTCCGAATATCTTCGGGAAATCACGCTGCGCGAATTTGGAATCCACCGGCCCGTCGAGGTTATTCCCAACTTTGTCAACTGCGACGTATTCCGCCCCGCCAACGGCAGATGCCGCCGCGAAGAATTCGCGCCGGGCGGGGAGAAAATCCTGGTTCACCTGTCGAATTTCCGGCCCGTCAAGCGCGTGCCGGACGTCATTGAAATCTTCGCCCTTGTTCGCCGGGAAATCCCCGCCAAGCTATTGATGATCGGCGATGGGCCTGACCGGACGGTGGCCGAATGGATGGCGCGGGAAAAGAAGCTCACTCCGGATGTGATCTTCCTCGGCAAGCAAAACCAAGTGCAAGACCTTCTCAATTGTGCCGACGTGCTGCTGCTGCCCAGCGACATCGAATCGTTCGGGTTGGCGGCGCTGGAAGGAATGGCGTCCGGCGTCCCCGCCATTTGCTCCCGCGTGGGCGGTGTGCCGGAAGTTCTTCGCGATGGCGTGGAGGGATTTCTGGTCGAGGCGCGCGACGTTCAAACCATGGCGGCGCGGGCCCTTGAGATCATTTCCAACCCGGAACGGCAGGAGGAGATGTCACGTGCCGCCCGGCAACGTGCACTCCGCCACTTTTGCAGCAAAAGCATCATCCCACTTTACGAGGATCTCTACCGGCGCGTCCTGAAAAGTGCCTGAAGAAACAAGAGGTCTTACTTCGGGGTCACAACACCTTCGTAATGCTCTTTCCACGCGTGGTGGTACTTATCCAGGTAATCGGCGTCGATATTGAACTTGATCAGGAGGCCGGAATCGAGAGCGATCCAAGCCGTTCCCTTGCAGTCCTTAATGGTGCTCAGCACTGCCCGGGCTGCCTCCAAGCCCATCTTCTGGGTTGGGGTGGCGGCGGTGGTGGTGTCAAAGGTGAATTTATCCGCCGGCGTGGATCCCACTAGATCCGTGTCCGGCCGAGAGGTTACGGTGGATCCCACGGCGATGACAAAATTCGGATTGGTCATCACTCGCAGTGTCGCCAGGTTAGCCATGGTCCAGTTCATCTCATCGCTCTTCTTAGCTTTGGAGGTTTTCTTGGCCGTGCCGCGCGTTTCGCTCACGCTGATCTCATTCGGGGAGATATCCGCCTGCAAAGTCACAGGGCCAACCTGGGGCAACTGAGTCCTGTCCTCACTGAGGTTTTCTTGCCCGCTGAAGGTAAAGCGGAACGACGAAGTCGGCTTGTTCATCGCGTCGATGAGTTTATTGGCGCCGTCGTTGAGCCGCTTGGCATCGGTCATGTCCGGCAGGGGAGCCCTGGGCGCCGGCACAGAACTCACCACGGGAGTGGAATTGTCATTGCACGCCAGGAGGGCAGCCACCAGCGTCAAGCCCACAAGTAGTACAAACAATCGCCTATGACGGTTTACACGTCTCATTTTCGATCCTGGGCGAGGGAACACTCTATCGATTTTGGGTCGCGGTCGACTCGACGGGCTTGCAGATTTCCGCCGTGGTGACCATGCGAACGCCGGCGCCCGCCATTTCCTCGAGCGCTTTGCGCCCGCCATCTTCGGTAATGGGCTTGATGGCATCGACCACCAGGTCCACCTTGAAGCCTCGCCGGCGCAGAGCCAGAGCGTCGGCGCGCACGCAGAATTCCGTAGCCACGCCGAACACTACCGCGCGTCGGGAATCCAAGGCTCGCAACAGGGCGTCGAAGTTGGGATTATCCTGGGCAGAGTAAGTGGGCTTTTCCACGATGAACTGGCCTACCCAGCGCGCCGGAGGCTGGAAGGCGCCGGGGCGGCAAGGAATCACCACGGGGTCGGGAAACTGCGTTTCGGGAATGCGCCGCTGGCCGGGAGTGCCGATGACGCAGTGGGGCGGCCAGATTTTGAATTCGGGGTCGTGGGGCGAGTGCGCATCGGCCGAGGAAATGACCGGCATGTCATTCTCGCACGCCCAGGTCATCAAGCTGGCAAGATTGGGCACGATCTGCTCCGCTCCCGGAACGGGGAGCCTCCCCGTGGGGCGCATGAAATCCACTTGCGTATCAACATCAAAAAAGACCAGGGGCTCAATCGTGACGCTCACTTCTCAAAGCCCTCCCTCTTGATGAGATGCCTTCACTGCACCAAAGTGACGTACGCGAGTTTCCTCCAGCAACTGATCGAGCCCCGCGCTCTTCTCGACGAGATAAGCGGGCGCCCCGCGCAATGCCTTGTACGCCTCCGGCAGGCAGTCAAGATTAGCCAATGTGCGCTCGCGGATTTTGTTCACTGGGGGGGCCGGAGCCAGGCGGCGGCCGGCGCGCATGACGGGTGCGAGCAGGGGCGCGGCCTCGGGATAATCTTCCTGGGCGCAGGCAAGCAAGTCGTGATGGTATTGCCCACCGGCGGAAAAGCGGTAGATCTGCTTGCGGCCGGGCCAGTAGACCTTGTCCTCGCTAAACTTGGTTTTCGGCTCCACCACCCCGCCGGTTTCGGTCTCCACCAGTTTGTAAACCACGCTCAGTGCGGGGACGTCGCGCGAGGTAACCAGGTCTGTGCCCACACCGAAGGAATCGATCGGCGCGCCACCTGCCACCAACTCCTCGATTTTGAATTCGTTCAAATCGCCGCTGGTCACGATCTTGGAGGAGCGCATGCCGTGGCGGTCAAGGATTTTCCGTACGTGCTGGCTCTTTTCCAGCAAATCGCCGCTGTCGAGCCGCACTCCGGGAACAGGTGTCCCCAGCGTGGCAGCGATTTCCGCGCCCGCCAGCGGATCGTAAGTATCGACCAAGAGGATGGCGGTATCGGGAAAAGTCTCCAGCAACGCTTCAAAGCTGCGGCGCTCACTGGGAAAAACCTGCGTCCACGAATGAGCTGCAGTGCCCGCCAGAGGCAAGTCGTAAAGTGCGCCCGCCAGGACGTTGGATGTGGCGGTGCATCCCCCGACACACGCCGCCCGCGCGGCTCGCACACCGGCTTCCGGCCCGTGCGCCCGCCGCGTCCCGAATTCGAGAACGCTCCGGCCCGCGGCCGCCCGCACCACTCGCGCGGCTTTCGAGGCCACCAGGGTTTCATAATGGATCACCGAGAGCAGGTAGGTTTCCGCGATCTGCGCTTCCAGCACCGGCGCGGTCACTTGCAGCAGGGGTTCTTCCGCGAAAACCAGCGTGCCCTCCTCCACCGCCCGCACGTCTCCATGGAATCGAAATTCCCGCAGATAGTCGAAGAATTCCGGTGAGACCGTATGGAAGGCAGGTTGCTCACGCAGGAAGCGCACATCATCATCAGTGAAATGCAAGTTCTCCAGATACCTAAGCGCCGAATCAAGCCCCGCCACCACCAGGTACGAGCGCTGCGCCGGCAAGTGACGCACAAAAAGCTCGAAGGTAGCGTGGCAATCGATACCATGCTCGAAATACGCCGCCGCCATCGTCAACTCGTACAGGTCTACCAGCAATGCTCGATCCGTATTCATCTCACCTCTGGCCGCATGTTGCCCCTGATTACCGGGCATGGGAGTTTGGGCAAGGGCCTCCCTGCGGCTGGGCCACTCCGCATCGAGGCTGCAAAATCCAGTATGTCGTCGAGAGTCGAGGTGAGTCAAGCACGTGCGACTAAGGACCGACACCTGTACCGGTCAGCGAGATCATCTGCGGACTATTTGCCGCGTCATCGACAATGATGACCGAGGCGGCGCGGGTACCTGCCGCCGAGGGGTTGAAGGTCACGGTGATCTGGCACGCCGCGGACGATGCTAGCGAATTGCCGCAGTTATGCATCAAGCTGAAGTCCCCGTTGTTGGCTCCCCCGATCACAATGGTCGTGATATTCACGGGCTGATTGGTAGTGTTCTGGACGGTGACTTGCGGGGATGAGCTTCGTGTCCCTACCGGTTGATTCGGAAACGTCAGGTTCGACGTCGACAACAACACTCCCCCCGCCGTAGCCGCTGTGCCACTCAGGCTGACTGATTGCGGGCTGTCACTCGCGTTGTCTGTAAACGTCAGCGCCCCCGTCCGATTCCCATTGCCTGTTGACTTGAACGTCACATTAATCGTGCAACTGGCGGAGGCGGCAAGCGAATCCGCGCAATTGTTGGTCTGGGCAAAGTCGCCACTGGCATTGATGATGAGGTTGGTCAGCGTCTCATCGCCGGTGTTCGTGAGGGTGACGGATTGCGAGGAGTTGTTGGCGGAACCTGGTTGCCCGGAAAACGTAAGGCTTGCCGTTGACAGGCGCGCTTTGGCTGCGCCTCCCCCCGTGCCGCGCAGACTGACCTGCTGCGGGCTGCCGCTGGCGTTGTCGGTGAACGTCACCGCGCCGGTTCGATTCCCCTTGGCTGTGGGCGTGAAAGTGACGTCGATCTTACAACTTCCGCTGGCTCCCACCGAAGCGCCGCAGTTGTTGGTCTGAGCAAAATCGCCGCTGGCCGTGATCGTGAGGTTCGTCAGGGTGGCATTACCGGTGTTCGTGAGGGTGACGGATTTCGAGGAACTGGTGGTGGAAACGGATTGCCCGCTAAAGTTCAAGATGGCTTCCGACAGCCGGACCGCTGGCGCGGCTCCGATGCCGTCCAGGGCTACCGTTTGCGGGCTGTCGTTGGCGTAGTCGTTGATCGTCAGCGTGCCATTCAGTTGCCCCCCGGAGGCGGGTTGGAAGCTGACCTTGATGATGCAATTCGCCTTCGGAGCCACGGAAGGCTGGCAATTGTTGGTTTGCGTCCAGCCGCTCGAGGCTGAAACTCTGGTGACAGTCAGGGAGAGTGCGGCGTTATTCGTAAGGGTCACCTCTTGTGGAGCACTCGTCCCCCCCACGGCTTCGTCACCGTAGCTCAGGCTCACAGGGGAAACTGTAGGCGGGGAAGTGGTGCCCGTGCCGCTCAGTTTGACAATATAAGGGGGACCGACGGCGTTGGTGGTTACGGTCAGCGTACCGGTGAGGGGGCCGACGGTGGTGGGATCAAACGTAACACTGATTTCGCAATTGCCGCCCACGGGTACGGAGGGCTTGCAGGTATCGGTCTCCCCAAAATTTGCGGTCGCTTGAACGGTGTGGAAGACGAGAACCGTCGCCCCGGTGTTAAAGAGCTTAAAGGAATGTCCGGGGCTGTGGGTTCCCACCTCTTGGTTGCCAAAGTTCATGGGAGCCGGGCCGCCAGCCTGGGGGAAAGCCGCGATCCCGCCTGGGTTTGCCACCCAAGCGGTAACGGTGAACAGTAATCCGAAAAGGAAACCCTCGATCGCATGTTGCCCCACGCGCTCTCGGCGACTCCCGGCAGCATTATGGGTACGGCCCATGAACACCTCACGCTCTGATGGAATGAAAGGGAAACTCGTCACGCTACTATACTCTCATCCGGCATATTGTCAAGGTAACGAGATATCAAATGTTTCAAAGTTTAGAATATGTGGATTGATCGGCTGAGATCAACTTCTTCTCTTACTCTGTTTTCCCCTTCGGGTAGTGCCCTAATTTGGGCATCAACATACTTGGCAGACCAACAACCTCATCTTGAGTAGGACAGCATAATTAGATAAGCTTGGGAAATGCTCTCCAACAGCCCAGCGTATCAGAAATTTCGAGGTAATTTTAACTTAATGGAAATGAGCTTTGGAAGAGCATCCGCACTCTTGGCAAGCATACTTTTCGGCAGCTTAATAGGAAAGCATATAAGCCCCACCTACTGGGGGTATGTCTGGGCGTCGTTATTGTCCGTAGCTACCTTTGTGGGAGTTTCCGCTTTGTGGGTTTTGGTGAGACTTCCAAAACTAGAATTTAAGGACCGTAGGCTCAATCCGGTAGAGCGGAAAAGGATAGCGGACTACTTACGGAAATTCCCGAAGCGCCAAGTCTGGGTGGTTGTAACGGAAGCCGCAAAACGGGAAGACGGACCAGCCTTTGCTGCATATATAGAACAGGCGATAGCGGTGGCGTGGGATGTTCACGAGAAGGACAATCAGCGGGCGAACGAGGCGGACAATTTCTCCGGCAAGGATGCCCCCGGACACAGGTTCCGCACCGGCGTCAGCGTATACGGGGCTAAGTACGACCAAGAAGCCAAAACTATCCTGCGGGACGCCTTCAAGAAAGCCAAGATTGACCTATACGTTGATACGTTAACAGGTGTTGTTGCTTCAATGGGTTACGAGGATAGAATTGTTATTGTTGTAGGGTTAAGAGAAACAAGCCTGCCAAACTGAAAATACCTGTGGAAAACTAAATTTTGTACCTGACAGACCACGCTTTCCGATGTATACTATAGGTATGGAAACGCTAAATTCTCCCCATACCTTGCTCGAAGCGGTCAGGTTCTTCGGTGACTATGCCAACTGCCACAAGTTCATGGTTGAGGTCCGTTGGCCAGATGGTGTGGTCAAATGCCCCAAGTGTGGCTCTGACCATGTTGCCTACCTGGAGAAAGCACGGGTCTACAAATGTTATGCTGGACACAAGAGTCCCAAGTTCTCGCTCAAGGTCGGGACCATCTTCGAGGATAGTCCCATTAGTCTGGAGAAGTGGCTTCCCGCCGTGTGGCTTTTATCAGTGTGCAAAAACGGCATTAGCTCCTACGAACTGCATCGTGCCCTTGGCGTGACGCAGAAGACGGCATGGTTCATGCTGCACCGCATCCGCAAGGCTATGCAGACCGGCTCCTTTATGAAACTCTCTGGCGAGGTTGAGGTTGACGAGACCTTCATCGGCGGGCTATCAAAGAATATGCACCCGGATAGGCGGGAGGCGAACATTACCGGAACTGGCGGCAAGGACAAGACCCCTGTTCTTGGATGCCTGGAGCGGGGCGGGAAGGTAATCGCCACCGTTATCCCGAACCGCAAGCGGAAGACCTTGCACAATTTAGTCGGGGCGCAGGTAGCGGACGGGTCCGCCGTCTACACGGATGCCCTTGCCTCCTACGATGGGCTGGCGGGTCAGTATGACCACCAGTTCGTTGACCATGCGGTCGAATACGTCCGGGGGCGGGTCCACACCAACGGGCTAGAGAACTTCTGGAGCCTGTTGAAGCGCACCGTCAAGGGAACGTATGTGAGCGTCGAGCCATTCCATTTGGTCAGGTACTTGGACGAGCAGACGTTCCGGTACAACGAGAGACACGGGAACGATGCACAGAGGTTCGCCGGGGTCATGAAGCAGACGATAGGTCGCCGCATCACCTACAGGCAATTGATTGGGGATACGGAGTAAATCCGAAAAATAGCGAAAAGGTGAGTATTATCCTCTTGACGAGCAAATGGGTGGCATAATATTCATGCACGGGAAGGCATTCATAACGGTACACTGACCCCATGAAGCCCAAGGCGGAAGACATCGTGGTGATTGACGCAGACCAAGCAATGACCCGGTTCCGGGCGCTGCTCGGCAAGCTCGTGCGGGTGCCCAAGAAAGCCCTGAAGTCCAAGCTGGCGAGGGACAAGAGGCGGAAGGCTGCGTCAAAAGGTTAGGGCGATTTTCAGTCCGACCCAAATCTTCATAATACCCTATGGGATTATTGCTGTTTAATCGTCCCAATCAGCAGTTATTTCTTCAGCATTGACCGGGTCAGGCTCGACATCACGATACACTGGTGCGACTCCCTCATCAGCGAGAAACTCAACAGTCTGTTTCGGTGGGACATATTTAATTCTTGCGACCACCAGACCGCCATTCTCTTTGACGATGCTGCCCCGTTTTACATCGTCTTTTCCCATGAACTTTTTCCATATACGGTAGCTGATGACAACATTTTTGACTGCGACATCGTTTGGATTGTGGATGCTCCCTTTCACGCCATACTTGCAACCGACACAATCGCCGTCGTTTACCCGCACGAGTTTGTCGTTGACGATTCTGAGCGTTTGCCCCGCAGGCTTGCGAGATGCTTGCTGAGCCGATACCACACTAGAAAGAGCAAACACTACCGCCATCATCACCAATCCTATCCACCACTGCCGTATTCTCATTTAGTCCCCCCTTCTTGGGACTACTAGCTTGGAGCAAGGCATTTGGATGTCACTTCTTCTTATGAAGAGTGAAGCCTTGGATTAGCCAGCTTTTGGGCTTTTTACACACGCCATCGTCCTCAAGCTGGAATATCTTTTTTATCTTCCCTCCGATGGATGTATTGACCTCTCTAAGCGTGCTCTCGTTCACCTGCCTCTGGTATTCACGCATAAGCTCTTCGTTGTTTTGGATGTTGAGGAACACATGGTCGGTGATATTCCTCAAGAATTCGAGGACGACTTTCTCTGCGTATTCATCTGCGGTCATATCGGGCTCTTTATCGGTTAGCGGTTTTGCTTCAAGGCACAGTATTTAGATTAGTGAATCATTCTTATGAGGCCAGCAATGCTGGTCGAAAGGGTTGCTGATGTCTAAACCTCTGTCCCAAGAAGTGAACGTACTTGGTCTAAAATGCCTCTTAGAGCTTCGGAAGCTTGCGGACCAAGGGGTGTGGCTGAAACAGGGGATGCTCCCCCTGCTTCCAGGGATTCGCTCGTTTCAAGTTTCTCAAGTAGAGGCTGAAATCTCCGAAATTGAGGCTCGTACTTCGGGTGCATCTTGATGTGGGCGATTTCAAGCGTGTCCCTATGAATACGGACCTGTACGGCAAGGCTGGCGGCAGTCCTGGCTAAATCGAGCACAAGCTGATTGAGATTGGTTTGGTCATCCACACTATGCTCCTCCTGTGGGATGCCGGAAAGATTACACCCGACAAGTATAGTATACAAGAGGTAATGTTAGCTTGGGTCTGCCAAATATGTTGGTGCCCTAATTTGGGAAGCAGCCCAATGGGGCGTCCCAGCAAAGCCCACGCCTTTGCGCATAAGCGCTAACTTAACTGCTCGTCTTCCCCATAAGCCCGCGTAGCGGGCGCCATCATTTCACTGCTGTCCAAAATAACCGCATCCCCGTTGTCCACCGACTGCAAGGAAAGGCTTTAGGACAGGGTTGATCGGTAAATGAGAAGGAGGTTTGGGTTTCCATAAGTCGGTTGCCTGTCCAAATCATGCCAGTGAAAGTGCAAGCTGCTGGGGTCCGGGAACAATCGGCGGTGTGCCGAAGGGGTTGTGGAGCCAATCGCGCAAATCTCGATAGGTAAACAAGTTCAGGCGGAGCATCGTCGCCAGATTGGAGAACGACCAGTTGGCCTGGGAGAGCAGCCGATACTTGAAGGTTTGCCGGGCTTTTTTGCTGGTGAACCGGATGATGGCGTCGGAAAGGATGTTACTGTTTTGCGGCGGTTGCCGTGACTCGACCACTTCGTAGACCATGTGGCGCATGGGGCGGGTGACAAAGAAGACGCCTCCGGCAATCCAGCGGGCAAAGAGGCGAAAGTCGTTGTAGCCCCGATCGATGGCAACGATCGACCCGGGAGGCAGATCGAAATGATGTGCCATGCGGACGTCACTGGCGCGGGCTGGGGTGAGCAGAACGTAGCGCGGCAAGTAGTCGTCGTGATCCAGGAGCACATGCGCTTTGACCCCGCCCTTGGTGCGACGGAACTTGGCCCAAGGGAAGAGCGATAAGCAGAGGGAGATGGTGGTCGAGTCGAGCGAGAGCAGCTTGTTCTTGAATTGGAAGGTGCGCTTGCGAACGCCCAGTTGCTGTTGCGTGCGGAAGCGCGCCAGTACCGTATAGAACAGTTCCTCGTAAAGCGCCGCCGGGCGATGTTCGTTGGCGTAGGACAACCTCGACTTATTGGGAGCCTTGGCGATGCCCAGATGCACCAACTTGCCAAGACAGCAACTCAAGCCGTTGCAGATTTCGCGCAAGGAATCGGTATGGCCCAGTTGGCAGAATAACATCGCGACGAATTGGGTCCAGCAATCGAACCCTTTGGCGGCGCGCTCGGCTTGATGCTTCTTGACCAAAGCAGCGAACTCCAGACGGGGAAAGTGATGCAGCAGTTGATTAAACAGACTCGCGCCTTGTACCATAGCTGGTGCCCTCCTCAACGGCCTTCAGAGATGTTTCAGCAACGTCATTCTGAAACAGCCATTGCAGGAGGGCAACTGTCGCTTTCCCGCCATAATTCAAAAAACTGTTTTGGACACGAGTGAAAGGATG